>PMIE01000057.1:0-13371 GCA_003156975.1 Chloroflexota bacterium
TCCGTGCGGTTCCCCGCCGGTGGTCGTCGGTGGCGCGGATGGCGTGATGGACGCCGACCCGCAGATGTGGCTCGGGGCTACTCGCCCGCCAGAGCCTGGATGCGGATCTGCTTCTTCTGGCGGGTCACGTGCTCGAAGTGAACGGTCCCGTCGATCTTGGCAAAGACGCTGTAGTCGTGGGCCAGACCGGCATTGGGGCCGGCCTTGAACGTCATGCCGCGCTGGCGGACGATGATCGAGCCGGCCGTCACGAACTGGCCGTCGCCGGCCTTGCAGCCGAGCCGCTGACCAACGCTGTCGCGACCGTTCTTGGAGCTCGATCCTGCCTTCTTGTGAGCCATTGCTTACTCGTCCTTCTTGATCTTGGCAGGGCGCTTGGGAGCAGCCTTGCCGGCAGGTGCTTCGGTAGCGGCAGCCTTCGGCGCGGCCTTGGGCTTCGCGGCGGCCTTGGCCGGAGCGGCGGTTTTAGCAGCCTCGTCGGCGGCCGGAGCGGCCTTCGCAGCGGCCTTGGTAGCCTTGGCCTTCGGCGCTTCGGCCTCAGCCTCGGCGGCCTTGCGGGCCTTGAGCTGCGCGGCGAGAGCGGCGTCTTCGGCGGCCTGACGTGCGGCGGCCTTGGTGACCTTCTCGCGAGCGGCGTCGGCGGCGGCCTCTGCGACCTTCGCCTCAGCGGCGGCGCTCTTGGTTCCGAGGCGCACTTCCGTGATCTTGAGGACCGTCAGCTCCTGACGGTGGCCCTTCTTGACTCGGCTGCGAGCCTTCGGCCGGTACTTGAACGAGATGGTCTTCTCGCCGCGGTCCATTCGCAGAACCTTGGCACTGACGGCGGCATCGGCCACGATGGGCTGACCAATTGCCGACGTATCGCCATCCACGACCAGCAGCACGCGGTCGAGGTTGATCTCCTGGCCCGGCTCGGCATCTAGCAGTTCCACTTCAAGTTCTTGACCGAACTCTACGGTGTACTGCTTGCCGCCGGTCTCGATGACTGCGTACATGGGTCCTCAGGAAGGTGGACGGGGCGGTGCAGCCCCACAAGTGCATGACACGAATACGCCCCCGGGCAGGCCGAGGCGCGAATTGGGAGTGTACGGCTCGATCCCCTCCTAGTCAAACGCATGTCGGCCGCCGTCCGCGTCGGCTGCCGTCCGCGTCGGCTGCCTCCGTGACCGCCAACGGCTACCGCTCCAGTTCTTCCGCCAGCCAGAGGCGTTCGCGGACGGGCCGCAGGACCTCGAGCGGCGGCTGCGAGGCGTCGCGCTCAGGTGTCGCAAGGGCGCCGTCGCGCTCCCCGGCCGCCTCGACTTCCTCTTCAGTGCCCGAGGCCGGCACCGCCGCCATGCCCATCTCGTCGGCGAGGGCTGCGACAACCTCATCGGCGCGGCCGCTGCCGAGGTTCTGGGAGTGCCGGAGCCGCATCCATAGTCCGGTCGCGGCGATCGGACCGGCCTCGATCCCGCCGATCTCGGGAGGCAGAGCGGCCGGGTCAGATGGCCCGACGCGCAGGTCCAGGATCAGCGGCCGCAGGTCGTACGTGACGGTGCGCGCCTCCTTATGGCGATCGCGCATCAGTCGCTCGGAGGCCATCAGTCGCTCGGAGGCCGCGGCCAGCCGAGGCTGCTCCACGTTCAACAACGTCATCCGGTAGTCGGCGGCCGCCAGCCTCGGCGCGAGGGCCGCGGCGCCGATCCAGACATTGTCCAGGCCCAGCACTCGGTAGCCGCGCGGCATTCCCGCCGAGAGCCTTTCGCGCAGATCGGGGGCGGTCAGCTTCTCCGCAAGAAAGAGGTCGGCCAGTTCGTGCTCGGCGAGCATGCCGAGTTGAAGCGGAGCGGCGAAGACCAGCTTCGGCCGCGGGCTGAAGCCCTCGCTCGTGGCGACCGGTATCTCGCCTCGTCGAAAGGCGCGCTCCCAACCCTTGACCGCGTCGAGATGCGAGAGATACCGCGCCTCCTCACCGCGCGCGAAGACGAGCCGCCAGCGCTGCAGGATCTCGCTCATGTCGTCGACTCCGGCTCGCGGGCGGCCGGTCCCACGGGCGCGGCCGACCCGCCCGGCTTCGATTTCGGAGGCACCTTCGCCTTCCGTCCCCATCGATCGACCACGATCTCCGCGGTTGTCGCCTGGACCACAAGTGTGAACAGCACGACGCCAAACGTGATCGCCTGCAACTCGGCCCGATTTGGGAAGTCGTTCGGCAGCGAGAGCGCCAGCGCCGTCGACACGGCTCCGCGCAGACCGGACCAGAAGATGACGTGGAGCCAGGTGAGCGGAATTGCCCCCTCGTCGGGGGCAGACCTGGCCGCTCTTCTGGCAAGCCTAGGCCGGGCCGCGCGACCGCCCCGGCGTCTCATGGCGCGCTCCACCAGACGCCAGGTCCCCAGCAGCCCATAGACGATGACCGCCCGCCCTGCGAGCGTCGCTGCGATGGCCCAGGCGATCGGCACGGCCACGCTCACCAGCGAATGGACCGCGATGGAGAATCCGACAACCAGGAACACGAACGCCGTGGCAAGGAAGGCGACGAACTCCCAGACCGTGTCGAGCGCCTCCTCGGTCTTCGGCGAGAGGCCGCGGCGGCGGCCGTAGTTGCCGAGCACGATCCCGGCGACGGCCGTGGCGATGACCCCGGACTGGTGGAGTGCGTCGGCCGCCAGATACGTGCCGTATGCCAGCACCACCGACAGGCTGATCTCGATGAGATGGTCACCGACGCTCGGCAGGATGCGCGACGCGGCATAACCCGCCACCGCCCCGAGCATCGTCGAGACGATCGTGACCGCGAAGAACGTGAAGCCGATCTCCAGCGGCCCAACCGGTCGCGTGACGAAGGCGACGGCGATGGCGAACACGACGATGCCGGTGCCGTCGTTGAAGACGCTCTCCGCCTCAACCAGCGTGGACAGGCGCCGCGGCGAACCCAGACGCTTGAAGGTGGCGATCACCGCGGCCGGATCCGTGGCCGAGAGCATCGCTCCCACCACGAATGCCTGCGGCGCCGGCAGACCCGCCCCAAAGTGCAGGGCCACGGCTATCAGAGCGGCGCTGATGAAGACGCCCGGGCCGGCGAGCAGCGCCACTCCCCCGATGGACGGGCGGAGTTTCGCGAAGTCGGTCTGATATGAGGCCTCAAATATGAGCGCCGGAAGGAGCACGACCAGCACCAGCTCCGGCGTGATCTCCAGGCGCAGCGGTTGCGCGGCCGCTCCGGCGACGATCCCAAACGCAACCAGGGCCACGGTGTAGGGCAGATGGATTCTTCGCGCGAACAGCGTCACCAGCGCGGCGGCGCCGACGAGCAGGACGAAGAGCCGAATGATCTCGAGGGTCGTTTCGCCCGAACTCACGCGCTCGACTCGCCGCCGGCCGCCTCCACCAGCGACGCAAGGCCCGTCAGGCTCGCATCCTTCGACTGCATCTCTCTCCCAAGCAGGTCGTATGGCCAACCGCGCCGCCCATCGCGGCCGCCGTCCACGTTAGCACCGGTGGCGTCGGAAACCGACCCTCCGGCGCGTCTCGGATCGCCGGGTGGCCCGACGTATTGCCAGCTCCGTTCCCCATCTCCGACGTTGAGAAGCAGCCGGCGCGGCCCCTGCTCCCCCGTCTCGCATGCGAAACCGGTCGCGGCGGGAACACCGCAGTTGGAGCACGGGCCCCAGTGACAATCGATCGTGGTCATTGCGTCGAAGGCCCGTTTGCGGTCGCGCAGCAGGAAGGCCGTCGAAACTCCCGCGCCGAGATGCGTCCACGGCAGCGGCTCGTCCGTCGGAATGTCACGCTGGGCGTACCAGGCGGGATCGAGCCCGGCCTCGGCGAATGCGGCGAGCCAGGTTGGGTAGTTGAAGTGCTCGTCCCAGGCGTCGAACCGGGCGCCCTTCTGCCACGCCAGGCGGATCACGGCGCCGAGCCGCCTGTCGCCGCGCCCGAGTGCGGCCTCCAGGATCGAGGCGGTGGGATCGTGCCACGACATCGCCAGGCCTTTGCCGTGCAGCGCGGTGCGCAGGGCGTCCACCTTCGCCTGGATTTCCAGGGTGGTGTCCTGCCCGTCCCACTGGAACGGGGTCATCACCTTCGGAACGAAGGTCGACAGACTGACCTTGACCTGGGCTCGGTTGCCGTGACGGCGGCGGCCCATGTCCAGCACCCGCTTCGAGATTGCGGCGATCGCGAGAACGTCCGCCGTTGTCTCGCCGGGGAGCCCGATCATGAAGTACAGCTTCACCGAACTCCAGCCACGGTCGAAGGCGAGCTGAGCGCATCTGGCGATCTCCTCGTCGCTCACGCCCTTGTTGATGGTGTCGCGGAGTCGCTGGCTGCCGGCCTCCGGCGCGAATGTGAAACCGCCGCGATGGCCGGTGGGCACGATTGCGTCGACCAGCTCGACGGTGAAGGCGTCGACGCGCGTGCTCGGGATCGAGAGGACGGTATTCGGGCGCCGCCGGCGAAGCTCGGTCGCCACCTCGCGAACGTACGTGTAGTCGGCCGTGGAGAGGCTAGTCAGGCCGATCTCCTCGTAGCCGGTCGCCCGCAGGATCGCCTCCGCGGCATCAACCGCGACGTCCGGAGCCCGCTCGCGGAGCGGCCGCGACTGCATTCCTGCGCCGCAGAAGCGGCAGCCGCGAGTGCAGCCACGCATGACCTCCAGCTGGGCGCGGTCGAAGACGATGCCGATGTTCGGCACGAGCTGGCGGATTCCGCGAACGTTGGTCTCGAAGTCCGCGGCGATGCGGCCGGTGACCGTGGCCGGCGCGGCGGCGTCGAGAGGCTCCAGGCCGTCGAATCGCCCGTCGTCCAGGTAGCGGGGCCGGTAGAACGACGGCACGTACACACCGGGGATCGCGGCCAGCGCGCGCAGGGCGGTGGTCCTGTCCACGCCCCGGCGCCACTCCCCCGCGGCCGCGGGCGCCGCCGCGGGTGCCAGCGCAGCCGAGTCCGGAACTCGCCGGTTCCAGCCGATCGACTCGAGGACGTCGCTGATTTCCAGCACGACGTCCTCGCCCTCGCCAAGAACCACTGCGTCCAGGAAGTCAGCGAACGGTTCCGGGTTCAGCACGATGGAGCCGCCGGCGATGACCAACGGATCCGACTCCGAGCGTTCGGCCGTCGTCAGGCCGGTGCCGCCCAGGTCGAGCATCGAGAGCATGTTGGCGCAGACCAGCTCAAACCCGAGGCTCAGCCCGATGACGTCGAAGTCCCGCAGCGCCCGTCGAGATTCGAGACTCCAGAGCGGGAGTCGCGCGGCGCGAAGCTCCGTCTGGAGGTCCACGTCCGGGGCGAAGCAGCGCTCGGCCAGCGTGTCGGGCCGGTCGTTGAGAACCTCGTAGAGGATCCGCAGCCCCAGATTGCTCATGCCTATCTCGTATAGATCGGGATAGGCGAAGCACCACTTCAGGGCCGTGGCAGCCCAGTCCTTACGGACCGAGTTCCACTCGCCGCCGGCGTATCGGCCCGGTTTGCGAACGTGGTTGAGAACCCGCTCTACCGCCGCCTCCGTGAGCGGCTTGGGATCGTGAAACGGCCCGGCCAGTTCTGGTCGGACTACCACTCGGGCCTCTCCCGGCGCAGATTCGCGCTCTGCAGCGTGCCCAGCCCGGCGGCGAGGCTGACCAACGAGGCACCGCCATATGAGATGAAGGGGAGCGGAATGCCGGTCACCGGAACAAGGCCGATGACCATGCCGATGTTCACCACGACCTGGAAGAAGATCATCATGGCCATTCCGGCGCCCAACAGCATCGCGAAGGGTTCTTGTGCGCGCCAGCTGCAGGCGACGATGCGCCACAGCAGCAGGACGAACAGGATGATCACGACGATCGATCCGATCAGACCCAACTCTTCGGCCAGCACGCCCCAAACGAAGTCGGTGGTAGCCACCGGAAGCGCCACCGCGCCGTTGGTCAATCCCTTGCCGGCGATGCCGCCGGCGTTGACTGCCGTCTGCGCCTGGATGACCTGATATCCGGCTCCCTGCGGATCCGCCCAAGGATTGAACAGGGTGAGCAGCCGCGCCTGCTGGTAATCGGCCATGCGAGTCCAGACGAATGGGATCGCCGCGAGCACGGCCGTCGCGAGTGTGCCGAGCCAGAAGAGACTCGCGCCGGAAAGGAAGAGCAAGCCGGCAACTGTTGCGACCAGAACCAACGACGTTCCCAGATCCGGCTGCATCAGCACCAGAATCCATGGTGGCGCCAGCACGATCAGGATGCCGATGATCGTCCAAGGCGACTTGATGGTCGACTGCCGGTTGGCAAGGAAGGCGGCGAAGACCACGACCATGATGATCTTGGCCAGTTCGCTGAACTGGAACTGGAACCCGGCCAACTTCACCCAGCGGGCCGCCGTCCCGGCATCGCCCGTGCCGGTCCCGATGCGGAGGGTCAGGATCAGGAGACCGATGTTGATGAAATAGAGCGGCCACGCGAACGAGCGCAGCCACTTGTAGTCGAAGACCGTGGTCAGACCGAGGACCACGACCGCGATGACCCCCCACATGATGCTTCGCACGAAGGGCGAGTCGATGGTGATGGGCTCGTGCGTCGATCCGACGGTATTGCTGTAGGCCATGGCCAGACCGAAGGCCGTCAACAGGACGGCGTACGTGGTCAGCTGGAAGTCGTAGTTGCGCCAGGCCAGCCAGCCGGCCTTGGGTGCCCAGTTCCTGAGTCTTGTGGGGCTGCCGCGCAATAGGCTCATCTGCAAGTCGCCCTATCAGTCCCTGTTCGCGTTTCCGTAGAAGTTGGTCGTCCGGTAGACCCAGGTCGGGATGTAGCCCGGCGTGCGTCGGCTGAACGCATAGAGCTGCCGCTTGATCAGCTTGTAGTGCAGCATCATGTAGAGCTTCACGATCTCGGTGGACACGTTGCCCCACGTGTTTGCACCATAGAGGAAGGCCAGGACGGCGAGCTGGGAGTCCGGCTGGGTGAAGTCATCAACGTAGGGGTTGGCCGGCGTATAGCCGACGAACCACTCGTGGTACGGGAGGCGGCCGCGCTTGTCCGGGACGCCGAACTCAGCGGTGCCGGTCTTGCCGGCAACTTTGATCGGCAGATCGACAAGCCCGTACGTGTGCCGGCTCGTGACTACGGCACGCGTGGCCACGCGCATAGTCTGGAGAGTCTGTGCCGACGCAGGCAGCTTGTTCATGAGCACCGGCTGAACGTCGGTGACGGCTCCGGTCGCGCCATCGGTGATCGACTTCACGATCTGAGGCTGCCAGAGGTTTCCGCCGTTGGCCATGGCGCAGTAGGCGTCGAGGAGCTGGAGTGGCGTGTTCGCGTCGTAGCCCTGCCCGATGCCGGCCTGCATGATCTCGCCTTCATACATCGGCTCGTTCTGCGTGGCCTGTTTCCAAGCGTTAGTCGGCACAATACCGGTCGCCGTCTCGGGCAGGTCGATGCCGGTCGGCTTGCCGAAACCGTACTGGTCAGCCCAGTAGTTGAGGTCCTTCAGACCGACCGCCTGGGAGAGCTGATAGAAAAAGGTGTCGCTGGAGTGGGCGAGCCCCTGATAGATGTTCAGCGGCCCCCATCCCTTCCGGTTCCATTCCCAATACCGGAACTCCCCAACCTGAATGAACGGCTGGGAGACCAGGGTCGAGCTGTCGTTGATCGAACCGTCCTGTAATCCGGCCGTACCGGTGACGAGCTTGAAGGTCGATCCGGGCGCGTATTGGGCCCCCACGGCCTTGTTGACGAGAGGCTGGTCCGGGCTGTTCAGGAGCGTCTGGAAGTTGGTGGCGCTGATGCCGTCGGCAAAGAGCTGGTTGTCGTAGCTCGGCAAGCTGACCATCGCCAGGATCTTCCCGTTCTGCGGGTTCTCGACGATGATCACGCCCTTCTTCACCTTCGCTGCCTGGATGCCCCAGGCCAGGGCCTGGGTCGCCAGCTGCTGCTCGTGCGAATCGATGTTCAGCGTCAAAGAGTTGCCGGAAACTGGATCCGCGCCCTTCGTGACGAGCCCAGGGATGGGCTTGCCGGCGGCATCCAGAGCGACCGTCTGATAACCGTAGGTGCCTCGCAGGTCCTGCTCGTAGTAGTTCTCGAGACCCGCCTGGCCGACGATATCTTCGTCCGAATATCCCAGCGCCTTGAACTTGTCGTATTGGGCCTTCGTGATCCGGCCTTCGTAGCCAATCACGTCCGAGAACAGCCCCTTGGTCAGGTACTCGCGCTTCTGAGCGGCGGCAATCTTCACGCCCGGAAGCGCGTCCGAGTTCTCTTCTATGAATCCCGCAACCTGGCCGGGGATCCCATCGGCGATCTTGACCGGCTCATATAGAGAGCCCGTGCTGCTGTCGATCAAGGTTTCGATCAAGACGGGATCCACATCCAGGATGGAGCCCAGGCGCTGAGCGACGAGCTCCTCCATGCTGGGAGGGAGATCGATGGGCGTGACGGTTACCGAGTAGTCCTCGACGTTCTGGACCAGGGGCGCACCGTTCGCGTCGTAGATCAAGCCGCGCGCAGCGGGAACGGGCTGGATTCCGGTCAGCTGGGTATTGGCGCCGCCCCGATAGGCCTGCTGGCCCTGGACGACTTGCAACCAGAACATCCGCGCGCCGAGAGTAGTGACGGTCACGGCAACTGCCAGGACGAACATGCTGAACCGGTAGACGTTCTTCAGATCGCCGCTCATGCTCGGCATCGCGGGCCTCATGTGACTACCTCCACCAGAGGACGCGCTCTCGCCGCTCGGCGCGCCTCTTGATCCCAAGTACGAGCGGCGCCGCGACCAGCGCGACGATCGCATTCGCCACGGCGCCCGCCAGGAGACTGGTCAGGTGGAGCGGCGGAGCAGACGCCCTCAGCAATCCTGTCGTCACGTCTGAGACGACAAGGAAGACGGGTGTGACAACGAACACGGCCGCAACGCACCCCAAATAGCGAGATCGCGACAGCAGCGGCTCCGCCACCGTGACGAGGGCGACGGCGATCAGCAACTCGAAGACGCTGGACCCGAGGGGCCGCATCGCAAAGAAGTCGAGGCACAGGCCTCCGACGAACGCCCAGGCCATGCCGATCTCGAAGCCGTAGATCAACGTAACAACGACGGCCAGGACGAGAGTGATCTGGAGTTGAGCGCCGACGATCTGGTATCGCGACGCGACTGTTGACTCCAGAAGCGCCGCGAGGCCGGCGCCGACCGCAGCGAATGCGGGACCCATTGCGGCCAGCCCTCAATAGCGGGGTTGGAAGGGCACTCCGGTGGGCGAAGTGCGGCCGACAAGCGGCGTGAACTCGGGGAGTATAGGACTGAGGGCCAATTTGGGACAACGCGAGGGGGTCCCAGAAGGCGACGGTCGGGCCTGGCTGAGTCGCTGCTGAAGACATGGAGCGCGTCGGCAGCGCCGGCCACGCAGAGGGTGCGCACGCGGAGGCTGGCCGGTGGTCGCGGCATTGGCAGCCACCACTTTGGCCCCCTGGTGGGAGTTGCGCGCCATCGGTTTGCGCAGAGGTGAGTGTCGTCCGGCGTCCGATACCGCCGCATCGACGGCGGCCCCGAGGCGCCGCCACGTCGATCGTTTCGCCGCGCAAAGGAAGTGGTGTTGTGAGTGGTGCGCGGTGCCGACTCGCACCGTGGTTGGACAAGGTTCCCGTGCGCAGCACCTCCGAACGCATTATCTGGTGAGCTGACATGAGCACCGCGGTTCCTGGTTCGCATCGCCCGGTGGCTCGCGACCGTGGCCGATTCGCGAGCCGTTGCACGTGAAACACCGGCAATCCTGGCGCGGCAGGCCCGCCGAGCCCTCCTGAACGGAAGCCTGACGCGGCCTTTCGGGCCGGAATGGGGCGTAAGCCAGAGTGCCAGTGCCAGTTCCGAGCATGTTGCACGTGAAACCTGAATACAGCGGCGGGCTGACCGCCCAGCCGACCGCGCCTACGGAACCTTCCACTCCTGGCCTATAGGCATGTGCCCACCAGGACTATCGGCCGGTGCGTGAGCGCACCTCATGCCACTCTCCTGCGACCGTCCCGACGCTCGAAACGGAGCACTTCCTCCGGCCAGTCGCCCATGTATGGGAACCGCGGAGCCTAGAAGGCCTTGACCCCGAACAAATGGAACGACAGTCGCCAAAGGAGGTCCTGAACCGCAGGCAAATGGGCACGGCGAAGCCGAAGAAGGGGCCGGACCACATGCAAATCGCGCACAACCCTCAAATTCCCGCTCAAGCCACAAGTAAGCCGCCGTCTATGGGCCTGGCGTAACGTCTACCCGCCCGAGACCGAGACTCGGCGAGAGACCGAACGACCATACCGAGCGCTCCGAGGCGGGCCTCTCGATTCGGGCACCGGCCCCGAATGGTAGAATTTGGACCTGCCGATGACCGAAATGGGGACCTGAGTGGGCCAGATCATCGCCTGCGCCAACCAGAAGGGTGGCGTCGGCAAGACCACAACCGTCGTAAATCTTTCGACCTATCTCGCGCTGGCCGGCGACTCCGTCCTCGTCATCGATCTTGATCCTCAGGGCAACACCACCAGCGGTTTCGGCCTGGATCGCAGCGAGATCAAGCATTCCGTATATGAAGCGATCATCGAGGACGCCCGGGTCACGGACCTAATCGTGCCGACGGAAGTCCCCGGCCTCTCGATCGTCCCTTCCTCAATCTCCCTTGCGGGCGCCGAGGTCGAGCTTGCACCGCTCCCTCAGCGCGAACGACGCCTGGCCAGGATCCTGACCGACCTGGTAGCCACATACGACTACATCATTCTCGACTGCCCGCCGTCACTCGGTTTGCTGACCGTGAACGCGCTAACGGCTGCCGACGCGGTCGTGATCCCCATTCAGTGCGAGTACTACGCCCTGGAAGGCCTGTCTCAGCTAATTGCCACGATCAATCTCGTCCGGAATCACCTGAATCCGGATCTCGCGATCAAGGGCGTTGTGCTGACCATGTATGACCCGCGCACGAACCTCTCGTCGGAGGTCGACGCGGAGGTTCGCAAGCACCTTGGGTCGGCCGTGTTCGACACCATCATTCCGCGGAGCGTTCGTCTCTCCGAGGCGCCGAGCTACGGCCTGCCCATTGCCCTCTATCGGCCTGATTCCAAGGGTGCGGAAGCCTACGCCGCGCTTGCGGCCGAGATGCGCGAACGAGACGGCCGACCGGCACCCATTTCCCGTACAGAAGCAGGTGAGGCTGCTCCCAAGAGCAGCAGATCCACGAGAACCTCCGATGGGGGCGCGCGTTGACCCCACCTCACGTCGATCGCCACACGGGCCTCGGACGTGGACTGGAAGCCTTGATTCCGCAGACCGCTCCCACCGGGACGGCGCCCGTCGAGATCCTCATCTCACGGATTCGCGGCAACCCGTACCAGCCTCGGCAGCGTGTCGAACAGAAGGCCCTCGAATCTCTCGCCGCCAGCATTGCCATTCACGGCGTGATCCAGCCGGTCCTGGTCACGGAGGTCCTCGACGGCTACCAGCTCGTTGCCGGAGAGCGCCGCGTTCGCGCCGCCCAGATGGCCGGCCTCGACCGCGTGCCGGCGGTCGTCCGCCAGATGGCGGAGCGCGATCAACTGGCCGTAGCCATCGTCGAGAATGTTCAGCGGGCGGACCTCAACGCAATGGAAGAGGCTCACGCCTATAGGCAGCTGGCCGACGAGTTCAACCTCACGCAGGACGAGATCGCCACGCGGGTCGGCCGAGCCAGATCGACGGTGGCCAACACCTTGCGGCTCCTGGATCTCGAGCCTTCCGTGCAGCGGGCCCTGGCAGATGGCAACATCACTGAGGGGCACGCCCGAGCACTTGCGGGAGCCTCCTCAGCGGGACAGCGGCAACTCGTGGAAACCGTGATGGTACGAGGCCTTTCCGTTAGACAGACCGAAGAACTCGTGCGCCGGCTTCGAGAGCGGCCGGCAACTCCAACCGCAACGGCGGTCGACACCGCCGCGAACATGGATCACCTCGAAGAAGACCTCCGTCGCGCCCTCGGCACGAAAGTCCTACTGGCCCGATCGAGGAAGGGTGGACGCATTGTCATCGAGTACTACAGCGACGAGGAGTTCTCACGCCTCTTCGACCGCCTGACCGGAGGAATCTCTTGACGCAGGACATGCCGCCCACTGCCAACGAATCCGGCAACGGATCGACGCCGGGCACTACCCCACCGGCCGCAGCTCGACGTTCCCGCAAGTCGGCCACCAGCGACTACAACGCCGAGAGCATCCAGGTTCTCGAAGGTCTGGACCCTGTCCGCCGCCGTCCCGGCATGTACATCGGCTCCACGGACGTCCGTGGCCTGCACCATCTGGTCTGGGAAGTGGTCGACAACTCCATCGACGAAGCGATGGCCGGTCACGCCACCCACGTCGAGGTCCGCGTTCTCGAGGACGGTGCCGTCCAGGTCACCGACGACGGCAGAGGCGTGCCCGTCGGTCGCCACCCGAGCGGCAAGGATGCCCTGGAGATCGTCCACACCGTCCTGCATGCCGGCTCCAAGTTCGGCGGCGGCGGCTACAAGGTTTCGGGCGGCCTGCACGGCGTCGGCGTCAGCGTGGTGAACGCGCTGTCGGAGTGGCTGCGCGTCGAGACCTCCAGAGACGGATTCGTGTGGGCCCAGGAGTACTCCCGCGGCGTACCCACCGGTGCGGTCAAGAAGGTCGGCCCTCAGGGCGATCGCAAGGGCACGATGACCGTCTTCAAGGCCGATCCTGAGGTCTTCGAAACGGTCGAATTCTCATTCGACACGATCGCCCAGCGGCTGCGAGAGTCGGCGTACCTGAACAAGGGCCTCTGGATCCGCCTCCTGGACGACCGAGCCGAGCGCGAACGTTCGTTCTATTTCGAGGGCGGGCTCGTCTCCTTCGTCCGGCACCTCAACAAGAACAAGGAGACTCTGCACAGCCGACCTATCTACGTGGAGAAGAAGGAGCCCGCCGCCTCCATTGAGGTCGCACTCCAATACAACGACACATACGCCGAAAACGTCTTCAGCTTCGCCAACAACATCAATACCGTTGACGGCGGCACTCACCTCACCGGCTTCCGGGCTGCGCTTACCCGGTCACTCAACGATTACGCCCGCCGCGCAGGCATCCTCAAGGATTCCGATGCGAACCTCTCCGGCGACGACGTGCGCGAGGGCCTGACGGCAGTCGTCAGCGTCAAGCTGGTGGATCCGCAGTTCGAGGGTCAGACAAAGGCCAAGCTCGGCAACGCCGAAGTGAAGGGCCCGGTCGAGGCAGCGGTCTCCGAAGGGATCGGCCAGTACCTCGACGAGAACCCGGCCGACGGCCGGCGCATGATCGAGAAGTCGCTCACCGCGGCGCGCGCTCGCGAGGCCGCCCGCAAGGCCCGTGACCTGGTGATCCGCAAGGGCGCCCTGGAGGGCATGGCCCTCCCCGGCAAGCTGGCCGACTGCCAGGA
>PMIE01000057.1:13446-13701 GCA_003156975.1 Chloroflexota bacterium
CATGACCGACGCCGATGTGGACGGAGCTCACATTCGCACCCTGCTCCTCACGTTCTTCTACCGGCATATGCCCCAGGTCATCGAGAACGGCTATCTCTTCATCGCCCAGCCTCCGCTGTTCCGCGTCAGCACCGGCAAGGTGACGCACTATGCCCAGTCGGAGGCCGAGCGAGACGCGATCGTCAAGAAGCTCGCCGTCAAGAACATCACGGTCCAGCGCTTCAAGGGCCTCGGCGAGATGAACGCCGACCAGCT
>PMIE01000023.1 GCA_003156975.1 Chloroflexota bacterium
CGCTACAACCGCGAGGCGCTCGAGGTTCACTACAAGGGCCGTTCGATTGCGGACGTGTTGGAGATGACGATCGAAGAGGCGCTGGCCTTCTTCTCGCCCGTGCCGAACGTTCGAGCCAAGTTGCAGACGCTGTTCGACGTCGGGCTCGGCTACGTCCACCTGGGTCAGCCGGCAACCACGCTGTCCGGCGGCGAGGCTCAGCGCGTCAAGCTTGCGACCGAACTCTCGCGCCGGGCTACCGGCCGAACGATCTACGTCCTCGACGAACCCACGACCGGACTGCACATGGCCGACGTCGAGAAGTTGCTCCAGGTCCTGCATCGCCTCGTCGACTCGGGCAACACAGTCGTGGTGATCGAACACAACCTCGATGTGGTCAAGACAGCGGACTGGGTCGTGGATCTGGGGCCGGAGGGCGGTGATCGCGGCGGTTACATCGTCGCCGAGGGCACGGCGGAGGACATCGCCGGGACCCCAGGGTCGGCCACGGGCGAGTATCTGGCCCGGGTCTTGCGCGGCGAACCGCTCGTGCCGCTGTCTGAGGTTACGTTCGCCGAATCGGCCGGGCGCGTGGCCCACTTCGCGGCGCGGTCGCCAGTCCGGTAGCATGCATCCCATGCCCGACATCGAATTTGCGTTTCTGGCCGACGCGGCCGAAGTTCAGCCCGGCTCCAAGTTCAACATCCTCGGCGGCGGCATTAGCCGGTTGAACGGCAGCTCCATGCCGTTCGTGCACCCGCACCTCGCCCTCGTCGTCGGGCTCAGGCTGACGGCGATCGAGCGCAACCGGAAGGTCGACCTCGGTTTCGTTCTGACGGCGCCGGACGGAACGCAGGTCACGACGGCCAACGGCGTCGTGGAGGCGCATGGCCCGCAGGACCCGAACGACGTGGTCATCACCATCGCCCTCGACCTTTGGAGTCTGACTTTCGCGAAAGTAGGCGAGCACTCCGTCCGAATCACGGTTGACGGCCAGGAGCGCAAGCGCCTGCCGCTCCACGTGACTCACACGCGCGAGGCAAAGCCCAAGCAGACTTATCTCGCCTGAGGTGGCGCGCGATCCAGAGCCGGCCCGTCACGAACGGCCGGCAATCGACGAAGCCGCGCTGGTTGCCGCCCGAGCCGCCGACAAGCTGCTCGACGCCGCCCTGGACCGGGGTTTGCAGCGTTGGGTGAACACCTTCGCGGCCGTGCCCGACCAGCTTCGCGACGCCGGACTCAAGGAGTTGCGGCGCGTCTGCCTGCGGGCACGGGCGGCGTACGGGGCCAAGGACTCCGTCCGCGACTATCTGCCCGCCGACGTAACGGAGCCATTCCTAGCGGATTTGGATCGACTTATCCGCCTCCTGACCCGGGAGGCTACCTCCTGACGCTCCCCGGGCGGCCGCACGCNNCGGCGGCCCGGCGAGCTGAGGTTGGGTGGGGGTTCCGGCGCCGCGCGCAGCCGGTGGGCTATCCTCGTGGCTCGCACAGGTGGTTTGGATGAAACAGGAAGTGGCGACTTCGCTGCCCGCGGGGCTGGAAGTGGCTCGGATGTCGGCGCGGATCGGCGCGTGGATTGTCGACACGATCATCTTCGCCGTCATTGCCGGCGTTGTACTTGCCGTTGCATCCGCTGCCGGCGCCCTCTCGGTCAATCCGGACGCTCGGGTCCAACTCGAAACCTCGCCCGGAACCCTTCCGACGGTGACACCGTACCTCGCGAACTTGCCGCTGCTGGCCGTCTTCGCGGCTGCGTTCGTCGTGGTCAGCGTGGTATATGCCACGGTCTTGGTCGCGCGGTTGCGCGGCCTGCCGGGCCAGCTGCTCGGTTCGCTCCAGGTCGGCGACTTCCAGACCGGTCGAAACCTGAGTCTGTTTCGGTCGTTCGTGCGCGCCGTCGTTTCGGTCGGGATTCCGGCCGCCGGCGCCGCGGTGCTTCTGTTCACGGCCGTCGCTCTGGAGGCCGCCGTTCCGTGGTCTGATGTCGTCGATCCACAGCCGGGTGGTCCCGCCGAGTTGTGGCTGTCGAGCCGGACGGTGCCGCTGATGGTGGCGTTGGTGGCCTTGTTCGTGTGGCCCGTGGTGCTGCTCATGTGGACCGCCTCGAGCCCAGGTCGCCGTGGTCCGCACGATGTCGCGGCTCGATCTCAAGTCGTGGGTCGTGCCCGGCAGTCATATGGCTACGGAATGGCCGCCGGCCGGGCGCCGTGGCAGAGCGCCGCCGGCGCCCCTTTCGGCTATCCGCCCGGTGAGTTGCCGCCCGGAATCGTCCAGTCAGACCCCGCCAACTCATCGCTCAACCCACACGCGCCGGAATTGCCCCAGTCGCGGCTCGATACGTGGCTTGACGTCTGGCTTCGCCGGCCACGCCCCGCCGCCGACGGAAGCGACTCGCCTCGGGTTCCGATGTGGCCGCGGCCCGCGGTCGAGGGTGAGTTGCCGTCGCGACTGCCGGGGGCGACCGTGAGCCGGCGCGCCGTCGCGTATGCCATCGACTGCGTGACCGTCTACACGATCTTCGGCTTTGTACAGAGCCTTCTACTGCAGTTAGTCTTCAAGACGGCGATTTCGCCCGACACGTCACTGCCGGTCGTAGACGAGAAGACCTCGATCCTCCTCGGCTTGATGGGCGGAATCCTGCAAATCCTCTACTTCGTACCCTCGTGGGTCGTTCTCAAGGCGACGCTGGGGCAGCGCCTTACCCACATCAGCGTGGCGGATGCCACGACGGGCAAACCGCTGAGTTGGATGGACGCCTTCCTGCGGTGGGCGATAGTCCAGGGACCGCTCGCCCTCGTCACCATCGTGCCGCAGGTTGCGGTCGGAATCGTCAGCTTCGTGGGAATGTTGTGGGTCTTCTTCCTCCTCTACGCGACGCAGAACAACGCCGACTGGCGCGGTCTCCATGATCGCTTCGTGAACAGCCGCGTCGCTCAAGAAAACTGATCTCAACGGTTTCGATCCGCCAGGCCCAACTCGGCGTCGCTGAAGGCTTCGAGTAGGAACTGCGACGGTGAAGCGGGGTCGTACAGGAGCGTGAGCGACCGCCTGGCCCGGGTCCAGGCCACGTACGCCAGACGCCGCTCCTCCTCGAGGACGCGCTGGGGCTCCGGCGCGTCACGCAGCGAGCGAGCCGACGGGAAGCGTGCCGCGTCCATGCCGATGACGGCCACGTGGTCGAACTCGAGCCCTTTCGTCGAGTGGGCCGTGGCGAGCGTCAGCAGGGCGTCGTCGCGGCGCAGTTCGGCGAGAAGGGCGCGGTGCTGCGCCAGCGCCTCCGCGAACTCCGCCAGGCTGCGGTACGGAACCGCCCATCCGATGAGTGCGGCGAGCAACTCGCTCGTCTCGATCGGCAGTAGATCGTCCGTCCCGAGCTCAGCCGGGGAGCCGGCGTCCGGCGCTACCCCGGAAGCGGCGACTGGTGGTTCGTAGCCAGACCGCGCCAGTTCGGACAGCCGAACCAGGAGCGGCCGCGCGGACTCTCGGCCGTCGTCGGCCGTGGCCGCGACGTCCGGTTCGCGCCGCTCGACCTCGGCCAAGAACGCGTCGATTCGACCGTCCTCCGATAGGAGCCGAAGTCGCGGTGCCCGGAATGGCAGGCCCAGCTCCAGGGCGACGACCGCCGCCGGCATCAACTCGATATTCGTTCGCGCGAGGATCGCCCTAGTGCCGCCGTCGTCCGGCCAGCTGCGTACGACGCGCATGATCCGAACCGTGTCGTCCGATCCGTCCGGGGCCAGAACCAACTTGCCGCTCGCTGCGGGCCCAGCCTCGATCCGTTTCGCGAAGCGCTCCTCGTTGTGCGCGACCAGGCGCACCGCCCGCTCGACGACCGGCGCCGGGCATCGATAGTTGACCGTCAAATCGATCCGTCGCAGCTCGGGCAGGGCCGCCGCCAGTCCCAGTACCCGCCGCACGTCGGCCAGCCGCCAACCGTAG
Organism: Chloroflexota bacterium; assembly: GCA_003156975.1. Lineage (GTDB taxonomy): Bacteria > Chloroflexota > Limnocylindria > Limnocylindrales > CSP1-4 > Fen-1039. The sequence goes on from PMIE01000023.1 coordinate 3,922, forward strand.
ATCGTTTGGTCGTCGTCGCCCACGAGGAAGATCCGGTTCGCGGGCGCGGCCAGCAAGAGTGCCAGTCGCAGCTGTGTTCGGTCAACATCCTGCGTCTCGTCCACCAGCAGGTGCTCGCACTTCGCCCGCCAGCGGCGGAGGAGGGGAGGACGAGC
>PMIE01000147.1 GCA_003156975.1 Chloroflexota bacterium
TTCCGGCGCGCCCTTCAGCGCGGCGGCATGAACCCATACCTCTTCCTGCCGGCGAACATTCGCGAGCAGGCAAGCTGGGCCCACCCGCACAGCCCCAAGGCCGCCACTGAGAAGGCAATCGCCCTCGTTCGGGCCGCGGTCGCCAAGGCGGAGATGCTCGAGCCGCTCGAAAAGGTCCGCGTCGCGGCCGTCCATCGCTCCCTCGTCATCGGCGGCGGCGTCGCCGGTCTCCGGGCCGCTCTCGATCTCGCGCGCCAGGGCCTCGCGGTAACCCTCGTGGAGAAGTCGCCGTTCCTGGGCGGCAAGGCCGTCCAGCTCCACACTCTCTTCCCGACCGAGGATTTGGCGCGACCCCTGGTTCACCGGCTCATCGCCCAGGCGAAGGCGGAGCCCAACCTCAAGGTCCTGACTAACACCGAGGTAGTCGGGCTGACCGGCTACGTCGGCGACTTCACCGTAACCCTCAAGACCACGCCTCGCGGCGTCGGCGCCGAGCTGGCGGACCCGAAGTCGGCAATCGCCGCCTGCCCGGTCCGAGTCTCCAACGAATTCGATGACGGCATCAGCCAGCGCCGCGCCATCTACCAGCCCTACGCGGGCTCCGAGCCGGACATGCCCGCCATCGACTGGAACTCCTGCACCCGCTGCGGTGATTGCGTCACGGCGGCCGGCGGCAAAGGCATTGACCTCAAGAGCGAGCCGGCGGAGATCAAGATCGAGGCCGGAGCCATCGTCATGGCGACCGGGTTCGACCACTACGAGCCGCGGGTCGGCGAATACGGCTACGCCGAGTCGCCCCGTGTACTGACGTTGCCGCAGGTCCACCGGATGCTGGATCCGGAAGGCCCCACCGCCGGCCGGCTGGAGATCGACGGCCGCACCCCCCGCGCCATCGCCTTCATCCACTGCGTCGGCAGCCGCCAGATCGAAGGCGTCGACGAGCCCGGACCGGACGGCAAGCTGCATGAGTACTGCTCGCGCGTGTGCTGTACGGCGACACTCCAGGCAGCCAACGAAGTCCGCAAGAAGTACCCGAAGACCGCGGTGTACGACCTGTACCGGGACATCCGAACATACGGCCGCGATCAGGAGCCGTACTACGTCGACGCGTCAAAGGCCGGCGTGGTCTTCATGCGCTTCGCCAACGACGCCCGGCCCACGGTCCAGGTGGCCGACGGATCCGACTATCCGCTCAAGGTGACCGTAACGGACACTCTCACCTTCGGCACGGAGATCGAGGTTCCCGTCGACCTGGTCATCCTCAGCGTCGGCGTCATGCCGCGCGACGTCTCCGGGCTCATCGAGATGACCCACGCCCCGGTCGGCGCGGACGGGTTCCTCCTGGAGGTTCACCCGAAGCTTCGGCCGGTCGAGAGCGCCATTCCGGGCCTGCTCCTCGCCGGCACGGTCCAGGCGCCGATGGACATCACCGAGAGCACGTCGGCCGCATCGGCCGCGGCGGCCAAGGTGACAGCTCTGCTGGCCATGGATCACGTCGAGATGGAACCGTTCGTGGCCAAGGTTGACCCGTCGCTTTGCGACGGCTGCGGCCTTTGCCTCGATGCCTGCCACTACGCCGGCGCGATCGCACTTCAGGACGTCGAGATCGAGGAAGGCGTCATCGAGAAGCGGGCGTACGTGAACCCGGTCGCATGTAAGGGCTGCGGGGCCTGCATCCCGTCCTGTCCCGTCGCGGCCCTCGATGTCGCCGGCTGGGAGATCGACCAGTACAAGGCCATGATCGACGCGATCACGGCTTCGCCGCTGACCGCAGGAGCTCACTGATGACCTCCACCGAGAAGCCCAGGAGCAAGATGCTCGAGCTCAAGGAGCGCCGCGGCCCGGTGTCGCCGGCACTGCTGGAGTCCGTTCGGCAGAACAACGCCGCTAAGTCGGCCATCAAGAAGGCACTCGCGGCGGGGCCGCTCACCGTGCCCCAGATCGCCGAAGCGGCCGGCATTCCCACCAAGACGATCCTCTGGACCGTCACGGCCATGCGCAAGTACGGCACGGTCGTCGAGGATTCCACGGACGGCTCGTACGTCCGCTACGCGCTTGCCGCGAAGGATCCCCGCTGATGGCCGTCACTATCGATCCCGCACTCCTCCCGGAGTTGCAGCGCTACGGCGCCTTCGACGTCGCCGCGTGCTTCAACTGCGGCAACTGCACCGCCGTGTGTCCCCTGACCGATGACGACGCCACATTCCCGCGCCGCATCATCCGCTACGCCCAGGTGGGCATGAAGGCGGAGCTGCTGGCGTCCAAGGAACTGTGGACCTGCTACTACTGCGGCGAGTGCTCGGAAACTTGCCCCCGCCAGGCCGAGCCCGGCGAGTTCATGGCCGCGGCCCGGCGCTATGCCATCGCGAGCTACGACAGGACCCGCCTGGCCCGGACGATGTACCTCCAGCCGGTGATCGGCACCGCGATCGCCGTGATGCTCGCGGCCGTCTTCGCCATGTTCATGTACGCCGCCCACGGGCCGCAGGACGGCTCCACTCTGGCCCTCTTCCAGTTCATTCCATCGGAACTGATCCACAACCTCGGCCTGGCGGTGATGATCGTCGTCGGGCTGGCAGGACTCGCCGGAATCGTCACGATGGGCCGGCACATCGCCAAATCGGAGGGCGTCGGCTGGGGCGCCGTATTCGGCGGCAGAGCGGCTCTGGGCCGTTCTGCGCGAGCGCTCTGGATCGCCCTCGGCATCGATTCGCTGGGCCAGCGGCGCTATCGCAAGGACTGCGAGTCGGTCCAGGAGCCGGTGGCCTGGTATCGGCGGCGCTGGCTGCTCCACGCTCTCACAATGTGGGGCTTCCTGGGACTATTCGGCGCCACGATTGCCGACTATGGGCTTGACCTGCTGGGCGTGAAGGCCACCGGCGCGCCGGTCCCGGTCTGGTATCCGGTTCGGCTGCTCGGCACGGTCACCGGAGCGATGCTGATCTTCGGCACAACGATGCTCATCCTCAACCGGCTGCAGAAGGCCAACAGGTCCGTCCGAAAGTCGCAGTCGGCCGACTGGACGCTCCTGTCGCTGCTCTGGCTCACCGGCGTCAGCGGCTTCGCACTGGAACTGGCTCTCTACTTGCCGCAGGCGCCGGCCTGGGGCTACTGGGTCTTCCTCTTCCATGTCGCGGTTGCTATGGAACTGGTTCTGCTGGCGCCGTTCATGAAGCTCGCGCACGTGGTGTACAGGCCGGTCGCCCTGTTCTTCTATTCCCTCAAGCCCTCACCTAGCGCCGGCTGACGCCGGTCCAGACGGCGCGCCCGCCAAAGGCGCAGAATTAACACCTTACACACAGTCAGCGGCCGAACCCGCATGCACACCTGCCCAGGAGATCTCATGAGACTGCTCATCCCGACCAACGACACCAACGGCGCCAGTGCCCAGCTTTCGGGCCACTTCGGGCGTGCTCCGTTCTACGTCATCGCGGATACAGATGCGGACACCGTAGTCGTCGTTGAGAACCCTTCGGTCTCTCACGGACACGGTGAGTGCGTCCCCGCTTCCCAGGGATTTGCCGACGGCTACGACGCCGTGGTGTGCCAGGGAATCGGCCAGGGCGCGATCAACCAACTCAACCAGGCCGGCGTGCCGGTCTACGTGTCCGACGGACCGGACGTGGCCGCTGCCATCGCATCGTTCCGCCGTAGCTCGCTTCGCATGGTTGGGTCGGAGGACGCCTGCTCTGGATCGGGCTCCGAATCGTGCGGTGGCCACGGGCACGACCACGAGAACAACTAGCCGATGAGCAAGAAGCGCCGGTCGACCGCGGTCGTGCATCAGAGCGACCGAAGGGGCGCCGCGAGAACGCAGGCCCCGCCCGAGCGGCCCGGCTTCGCGACCGACCGGCGCGCCCAGCTGGCCTTGCTCGTCGTAGTCATGATCCTGGTCGCGATCGTGGTGATCGGGTCGGATTTCGTTATCGGCGCCGTCACGGGTGGGAGCGGCCAGGCCACTCCCACCGGCACGGCCACGGCAACGGCGACCGTGGCCACGGCGGCCGGACCCACTCAATTCGGGGTCATCAAGCCTGGCATCGGCGGGCACTGGACAAATGTCAGCGCGGACCAGCTGGCGCAGATGCTGCAGAAGAAAGACTTCACGCTCATCAACGTGAAGACGCCGTACATGGGCGAGATCGACGGCACGGACTTGTACATCCCGTACGACCAGCTGAAGGGGCGCGCCTCCGAACTGCCCGGCGATAAGGGCGCAAAGATCCTTGTCTACTGCCGCAGTGGTGGAGAGAGTGCCGTCGCCGCGCAAACCCTGTTGGACCTCGGCTACACCAACGTCTGGAACCTGGACGGCGGGATGAACGCCTGGACCGCGTCTGGACGGCAGCTCATCCAGAAGAACCGCTAGGGCGGTTCGGTGGCCGTATCGGCGCGGCTGTCCACCTATCGCGAAGGTTCGCTCCATGCCGCGCTGAAGGCGCTGTACGCCCGCCCCGGTGACCGCGTCGAGGAGATCGTCGACGGCTGCGTGATCGACGTGGTCCGCGACGACGAGCTGGTCGAGATACAAACGGCGAGCTTCGCGTCGGCGGCCCGCAAGCTGCGGCGCCTGGTTGAGGATCACCGTATCGCGCTCGTCCACCCAATCGCAGTCGAACGCTGGCTCGTCCGCGTCGATGCCGACGGCGTGGTCGGCGTCAGGCGCCGCTCTCCCAAACGCGGCCTGGCGCTGGACCTGTTCCGTGAACTGACTGCCTTTCCCGAACTCGTGGCGCACCCGAACTTCCGGGTCGAACTAGTTCTGATACGCGAGGAGGAAGTCCGCGGCCCCGTCCCTGAAGGCGCTCGGTATCGCTACCCGCGCGAGTGGTGGCGCCTGGATCGACGGCTGATCGAAGTCGTCGGCATCCTGCCGGTCGATAACCCGACCGACCTGCTCGCACTGCTGCCGCCCGGCCTGCCGAGCCAGTTCACGACGGCGGACATCGCCGTCGCTTCACGCCGGCCGAAGAACCTGGCCATGCGAGCCGCGTTCTGCCTGCTCCGGGCCGGTGCCGTCGAGTGCGTCGGCAAGGTCGGCAGGCTGCAGATCTACCAGGCCACAGACCTGAACTCGACTCAGTAGACCCAGGGAATGAGCCGCCGCGTTCGGCTTCGATAGGCCGGATAGCCGGCGTAGCGGTCCGCCAGCCAGAGTTCCTCGCGCCGTGACTTAAGGTCGAAGAACGCAGCCAGCAGCAGCGATGCCGCCAGGGTCAACGGCGATGAGGTTGCGAAACCCCATCCGACGGCGCCGAGAATCAGGCCGCCGTATATCGGATGCCGCACCAGTCGGTATGCGCCCGCCTCCACGAGCAGTGCGCCATCCATGGGCTTGGGGAACGGAGTCAGGTTCTCCCTGATGTCCAGCAATCCACGCACCGACAGGAGACCGCCGCAGCAGATCAGAAGCCCGCCGACGGCGATGCCGATCGATCGTGCCAACCCACCCCAGGCGGGTCCGGTCGCGCCCGAGACCGCGATGACCGCGAACAGCACGACCTGCGCCGCGAACCAGCCCTCGCCGCGCGGCCCGAGGTCCGGCAGCCGCCGCCAGTCCACGGCGGAGCTTAGCTTGCCAAGGCGCTGGGTTGACCCTTGCCCATGGCATCCGGATCGGCGTTGGGGCCCGTGACCATGACCTCGCCCTCGATCGGGTCCGTGCCGGCAGCGCCGATGAGGCGATAGCGGTGATGGATCTCGACGGTCCCGGCCGATAGCATCGCCGCCACCGAGCAGTACTTGGTCGCGGACAGCTCGATGGCGCGGCGCACTGAAGCCTCGTCCACGGTCGGGCCTTCGACGATGTGGACGACGTCGGCCCTGGTGAAGACGGCCGGCTGACCGTCGCGTTGCTCGGCCGAAACCGAGACCTCGTAGTGCGTCACTACCTGGCGCTTCTTCTGCAGAATCGAGATGACGTCCATGCCGGTGCAGCCGACCTGGCCGGCAAGAAGCAACTCGACCGGACGAGGACCTGTGTTGCCCTCGGCATTGTCTAGAACGATGTCGTGGCCGGAGCCGGTATGAACGGTGAATCGAAGGCCCGTGCCCTCGTACAGCGCGGTTGAGGTCTTGATGGCCAAGATTGACTCCTTGAGGCTAGGGGCGGCGAAGGATGAGGAGGCTGTCGATGGGTCCACGGCCGGGAGGCGGGACTCGACGCACAACCTCTGAGCGCTCCATGACGAGAGTCGGATCGACCTTCCGCAGCTCGACTGCGACCTCGTCGGCGGTGAAGAGCCGGACAGTGTCCGGCGGCCCGCCCAAACCCTCGATGGCATTGAGTTTGTCGTGGCCGACGATCAGGAGACGGCCGCCCGGAGCGACGGCCGCGGCGGCGCGTGGGTAGATGACGGCGCGCTCGTCCGGCGGCACGTGCAAGTAGACGATGGCCACGAGGTCGAACGAGCGGGTCGGCGGCTCCCAGTCGAAGAGGTCGCGTTCCAGCCACTCGACGTCGACGCCAGCAGCGTCGGCCTTGGCACGACCGTTGGCCAGACCCACCGGCGACCAGTCGACCGCGGTTACTCGCCAACCTTGCGTCGCGAGCCAGACCGCGTTAGTGCCGCTGCCGGCCGCCAGTTCCAGGGCAGTGCCCGGCACGAGGCCCGCCACGCCATTGGCCAGCGTTGGGTTGGGCCCCTCACCCTCGAAGTCGCCGAGGCTGTGGCGTTCATCCCAGCCGCGTATGCGGTCGTCCGAGTAGCGCTCGTCCCAGCCGGCCGGCCGCTCGTCGCGCCTCATTGCTAGTCCCTCTCGAGTGGTCGCTGCGTGCGAGCCCACGCGCCGGTGCCGCCCTTGATCGAAACGGCGCCTTCGAAGCCGTGGGCCAGGAGGTAGTCCGTGGCGGCCAGGCTCCGACTGCCGCTCTGGCAGATGACTGCATATGGCTTGTCGCGCGGCAGCGTAGGGAATTGCGCGCCGAGGCGGCCCATCGGCACGCTGACGGCTCCGGGTACGCGGCCGCGTCGATACTCCCAGTCCTCGCGGACGTCGAGCAGATGGACGCTGCCGGCGCGCATCAGGTCTTCGAGCTCGTCGACGCCGATTTCGGGGGTGTTGTGGCGGGAGAACATGCGCACTGTGGTTGCTCCGCTGGGACGCCGTTGTCACTCAGGCCGCGACCAAGGTGCTGGCCTGAGCCGACCGGTCTCGCAGCACGGCGAGAAGGTCGGTGCTCTCGATTATGAGGTAGTCGCTCGAATAGACTCGGATTTCCGACATCTCGGTTGGTTCCCTAGTTCGCCCTGAGACCGAGGGCCGAGTCGATCCGGGCCTGGTCGAAACCCACGATCGGACGTCCGTCGATCTCGATGACGGGCACGCCCATCTGGCCGGTCCGCCTCACGAGGTCACGCGCGGCCGCGGGGTTGCTGCTGACGTCGACGTCCCGGAAGGGCACGCTCCGGCTACGCAGGTAGGTCTTGGCGCGAGTGCACCACACGCATGTTGGGGAAGAGAAGACCACAACGCGGTGGGCGCCGCCGGTAGAGGTCTGCTTGTGCGAGAGATAGCTACTCATCAGTTGGACTCCGCTGCTACCGAGGAGATGACGCGGAGCAGGCGCTCGCGGGCTTCGCGGGCGATCGGCTCGATCGCGGTGGACTCGACGACTCCAAGAACTGCCGCCGGATCCATGGCCTCGACGATGGTCCGACCGTCCAGGTCGCGGATCACGATGTTGCAGGGCAGAAGAGCTCCGGCCGACGGCTCCGCCTCGAGCGCCCGACGCGCGAGCGGCGGGTTGCAGGCGCCGAGGATCAGATACGGCGCGCCATCGATATCGAGCTTCGCCTTCATGGTGGCGGCGACGTCGATCTCGGTCAGGACTCCGAAGCCTTCCGCCTTGAGAGCGGCCTCGACAACCGGGCGGGCCTGCGCAACCGACATGGAGACGGTGGTTCCGAACGTGTAGGACGTGGTCACGGACATGTTGCTGCTCATCTTGCGCCGCTCACGGCCGGCTCGATTTCACGGTTGGCACGCGGCGAACCTCCGCGTGCAGCCGATATCGCTCTGGGTCGCGATTGCCGGTATCGTTCATGACTGCCTCTACCAGATCCGGCGTGGCCGCCGGTCATGGGCCAACATATCAGCAGTTGCGTACTTGCGCAAGTAGTAGAGGGGCGCGGATGTCCCTGATGGTTCCAACTTGATAACGCCACAAGCCGATCTAGGGATCTTTGCGATCAGCGTGGCCGCGGGCTTGATCGGGGCGTTGGCCGGCGTCGGCGGCGGGATTCTTGTCATCCCTGCCCTCACGATCCTGTTCGGGGTGGACATCCACCTCGCGATCGGGGCCAGCATCGTCTCGGTTATCGCTACGAGTTCGGGCGCCGCCGCCGCCTACGTACGCGACCGGATGACCGACATGCGCGTAGGCATGTTCCTCGAGCTGGCCACGACGACCGGCGCCGTCTGCGGCGCGCTGCTGGCCAGCGTCGTTGCGCCTGCGCTCCTCTATGTGCTGCTCGGCCTGGTGTTACTGGGATCGGCCGGCATGCACGTCTCGCGAATGGGCGAGGAGACGCCGCCGACGGATCCTCCGTCAGAGCTGGCATTACGCCTGCGCCTGACGTCCTCTTACCCAGACCGCAAGCTCGGCCGCGAAGTCCCCTATTCGGCCCGCCGCATCCCACTAGGCTTCGCCTTGATGTGGGGTGCCGGCATGGTCTCGGGGCTGCTCGGGATTGGGTCTGGAGTACTCAAGGTCCTGGCGATGGACGGCGCGATGCGGCTGCCGATGAAGGTGAGTTCGGCGACGAGCAACTTCATGATCGGCGTCACCGCCGCGGCTTCGGCGGGCATCTACCTCGGCCGCGGCGACGTCGACCCGCAGGTGGCGGCGCCGGTGGCGCTCGGCGTTCTGGCCGGGGCCCTGGTCGGCGCCCGCCTCCTTCACCACATCTCCAACAGGACGGTCCGGCTCGTCTTCCTGCCCGTCCTGGTCGTCGTGGGCCTGGAGACGATCGCACGCGGACTGGGGTTCGGGATATGACGCCGGAGAAGTTCAGGGCGATGGTGAGCACGGTTCTCATCGTCGGAGTTGCTATCAGCGCGGCGCTGATCGGCGTCGGGTTCGTCGGGGCGCTGGCCGTCGGATGGCATGGATCGCTCGTCGGCGGAGCCGCGTCGTCCGGCGCCACAACGGACTTCTCGAACCTGCCCGGCCGTCTCGCCACGCTCGAGCCCGCCGCGATCAGCCAACTCGGGCTGGCGACTCTCCTGGCGACCCCGGTTGCCCGAGTCGCGGCTTCGGTGGCCGGCTTCGCCCTGGAGCGAGACCGCCTCTATGCAACTATCACGCTGGCCGTCCTGCTCATACTGCTGACCAGCATCTTCGTCCTGCGCTGACGGGCGATGTATCCATTCCGGCGCGGATCTCGTCATTGGAGTGAAGGCGGCAGAACGGTCGCCCAATGTCGAGGAGACAAGACCATGAAGATCCAGATCAACGAAAGCCCGCTCGATCGCGGCATCCGTATCGTGCTGGGCGTCGCGCTACTGGCGCTCGGAGTTGCCGGCGTCGTCGCGGCCCCGGTCGTCTACGTGACGACGGTGATTGCCGCCGTCGCCCTTGTGACCGGGATTGCCGGCTTTTGCCCGCTGTACGCAATCCTCCGACTCAGCACCGCCGCCTCCCGCCGGTGAGCATCTGAGCCAATGACCGACGACCCCAGACCGGCAGCGACGGCAAGTCCGAGCGACGCCGACGAGTTCGCGACACGACTCGCCGCCGAGCTGCCGCGTCTGGTGAGGCTCGCCACCCGGCTGCTGTCCGACGCGGACATCGCCGAGGATTGCGCCCAGGAGACGATCGTGGGCGCCTGGCGGCGTCGAGATCAGCTTCGCGACGCCGACGCCCTACCTGCCTGGCTGAAGCGCAGCCTGGTCAACCGGATTATCGATCGGTCAAGGCGAAGACACGATGAACTCAATATCGATGCCGTCGAGGCTGATTGGCAGGACGACACCTACTCCGTTCAACCAGAGCTTGTTCTCGAAAGGGCGGAGCTTCGCGATGAACTCGAGGATGCACTGGCGCGCCTCCCCGCCATCTACCGCATCCCAGTCGTCCTCCACGACGCGCTCGGCTGGACGGGTGTCGAGATCGCCCGGTCGATGGAGGTTGGATTGCCCGCCGCAAAGCAACGCCTCCGGCGCGGCCGGATGATGCTGGTGAGCGCTTTGGCGTCGTCCGATGGGCGTCGGGAAGCAAGCCTGTCACAGCCGCTGCGGTGCTGGCAGGCCAGACGGCACGTGTCGGCCTATCTCGATGGCGAGCTGGACGATTCGACCAAATCCCAGGTCGAGGCGCACCTCGCCGGCTGCCCAACCTGCCCGCCGCTGTACACCAGTCTGGTCGGTGTTCGCACGACCATGGGCGAGATCCGAGACACCGACGCGGTGGTTGAGGACGCCATAGCCCAGCGTATTCGGAAGCGCCTGGACCTGGAGTCAGCGCCTGGCCACAACGGTGGACAGTAGGACTCGGCTACCTCACCCGTCGGGCAACCAACTCCACCATGTGGAAGTGGTGCGGTTCCCCGAGCGCGGTCTGCGTGTCCTCCTCTCGATCGACCCAATGCTCGATCTCGAAGGACGCCAGGCTGGCGCGGATCACATGCGGCGACGGGCACGTCATCGACACGTCTGAGGCGGAGCCGTCGCGATCGCCGAATAGCATCGCCGCCACCCGACCGCCGATCGGCAGGGCCGCGAGAACGCGTTTCCATGTCTGCCAGAACCTCCCTGCGGCTAGGAACGGGAGGCTCAAGCTGGCGTTCACGAGGTCGCACCCCGGCACGATGACCGTTCCAATGTCCGCAACACAGGTCTCGAGGGCCGGGCGCCATTCAGGCGGCGTGGCCGCCTCAAGCGCCTCGATCGCACCGCGCTCTCGATCAACCGCCAGAACGCGCCAGCCTGCCCGCAGGAGCTGGCGAGCGTCGCGGCCGGCGCCGCAGCCGAGGTCCACGGCGAAATGCTGGAGCGCGCGATCAGCGTCTGCGTCGTCGGCGGCGAATAGCCCAATGGCAAACTTGACAGTGTCCCAGGGAGGACGGTCAACCGTGACGGCGTAGTAACGAGCCCAGTAGTCCGAGTCAGTCATCGGGCGAGCCTAGCAGGGTCGGACGGACGGCGAGCGGCGAGCGGAGTGGCGCCACGAGCCGGACACAGAAGCGCGCCGCAGGGAAACNNCTAGATGAACAGCGTCGAGTCCGCTTCGGTCATCAGCTGCAATGCAGTGGCTGCGCCGACCGGCTCGCCCATGCCATCGATGAGGTCCTCGCGCTTGAGGCCGAACATGTCCATCGTCATCTGGCACGGCAGGAACGTGACTCCGACAGCCTGCGCCATCTCGAGCAGATCCTTCGGCTTGGCGACGTTGTACTTCTTGGCGAGCTTGAACATCATCCACGGCCCCATGCCCATGAAGTTCATCTTGCTGAGCGGTCGATGGCTGGCGCCGGGGCGCTGCATGAAGGACATCATCTTCTGCATCCAGTTCTCACCGGTGATGCGCTTCTTGTCCTTCACGAAGGTCTGCAGTCCCCAGAACGTGACGAAGACTGTGGTCTCCATCTCCATTGCGCCGGCGGTCGAGGCCAGGATCATGGTCGCCCATGTCTTCTCGAGTTCACCGCTGTAGCAGATGATCACGAGCTTCTTGGGCTTGTCGGCGGCTGCTGCGGTCATGGATCGATCCTTTCGATATCTGACGACCGGGCTGCCCCCGCGCCCGGAGAGGCTCGGGCTACTTGCGACGGATCACGTAGCGGAACTTGCCGCCTTCGGCGCTGTGTTCGACCATGGCGTTGCCGGTCGACTTGGACCAGGCTTCGAAATCCTTGACCGAGCCCGGGTCCGTCGCCACGACCTCGACGAGTTCGCCGGACGCCACGCTCTTGATGCCCTGCGATGCCTTGAGGATCGGCAACGGGCAGGAAAGGCCGCTCGCGTCGACCTTGAGCTTGATATCGAGATTGCCCACGATTGGCTCCTTCTGAGTGCTGTTCAAGCCACGTCGCCCGTCTAGATGAAGACGATCTGGCCCTCTCCGGCGTTGACGTAGAAGGCCGCAACTCCCTCGACTCCGTCGACGAGGGAGTCGAGATCCTCGGCCTTGAGCTTGAGGGTGTCCATCGAGAGCGAACAGGCCTGGATGTCGACTTCGCCCAGCTCCTTGGCCATTCGCATGGTGTCGGACCAGTGCGCATTGCCGTTCGCGGCAGCCGCCTTCATCGCCGCCTTGCCCACCGTGCCCGCCTCTGGCGCCAGTCCGTGATCGGCCTTCAGCCGATCGGCCCGGAAGGCGTCCAGCGCCCAGTACTGGAGAAGGATCTTCACGGGCCGCCCCAGCGCCGCTGCGCCGGCGGTCAGCACCGCGGCCGACTGCAACTTATCGTCCGTTCCCGAGAAGAGCACCAACGAGATCGTTTCGTCCATCGAGGGCAGCCTCAGCTAGTTCGGGGAGTTGGCGCGGAGGATTCGACGAGGGCGGCTGCCCGCTGAGCAACCACCTCGCCCGGGGTCCTGACCGCAGCAGCGGAGATCCGAGCCAGTCGTCGGACGAGGACCCCGCGCATGGTCTCGCAGGCACAAATGATCTCCGGGTCGCTGAGCCGGTAGCGGACTTCGCGGCCATCCCGCTCTGCCTCCACGACCCCGGCGGAACGCATCAAGGCCAGGTGCTGCGACACGTTCGGCTGGCTGATGCCCATCTCCTCGGCCAGGCGGCTGACCTCACGAGGACCGTCGGCAAGGAGATGGATGATTTCCAACCGCCTTGGGTTGGAGAGTGTCTTTAGCACTTCAGCTTGGAGTTTGTAAACCTCGTCCATGCGGCCAAGTTACTGTCATATGCGCAGGTGCGCATAGATGCGGGAGTCCCGACTGCCCGGGCCGAATGGCATGCGGGGGGCGTCGCCTCGCCCCCCCGCCGCCTACTCAGCTGCAGGCGCTTCCCGTGCAGGCCAGATCGAAGGTGCCGGAAATGGTGGCCGCGCTGGTGGCGGCCGAGGAGCCAACCTCGAAGCTCCCGATCTTGAACGTGAAGCTCCCGGCCAGATGGCTCGGGGTGAAGCTCGTGATCTCGAAGGTCCCCGGCTCCGTGACCCTCCAGAGGTTCTCGTCCTTCAAGTTGATGACCGTCTGGATCTCGCCCGGCTTGCGGTCGGCGACGATCCCGCCGGCCTCTATGACGTACGTTCCGGCCGCCTTGGGGAGCTGGGCCGAGGTCGTGCCGGAGGTCGTGGTCAGGGAGATGGACCCCTGGTCGGACTGGCAATTGATGAGGAGTTCTGCTTCCCCGTCCTTGACTCCGAGCATGGAACGATCGGCGGCATTGAGCCAGTCGCTGACCAACAGGGTTGCCGTGGTCTGATCGGTGTGCCAGGACTTCGTGACGTCGCCGTCGATCTGGACGCCGCATGAACCGCCACCCTTGGCCGCGAAAGAAGACACGGCCACGACGACGTCGCTGGATCCCGGTGCCGCTGAGCCCTGTCCGCCGGACTGAGGAGCGGTCGTCGCCTTGGCCCCACCGCACGCCGCGACGGCGATAGCTAGAACTGCGACCAGAGAAAGGATCTTAGAGCGAGGCATGCGTCGGACTCCTGGCTTTGTGCGGCTGTCTGGGACGGAATGGATCGAATCATAGGCGAGGCGCGTTAACGAAGCTTGCAACCACGGCCTAGCAGATACGTGGCAGCTGCTCACCAACCAGCATGTCCACGATCCGCTGCGACCCCACGATCGTCCGCATCGTGACCATGGCCGGGTGATCCGCCACGACGGTGCCGATCGCCACGGAGCCGGACCCCTCGGGAACGGCGCGCATGGCCGCCAGGACCGCCTCGGCAGACGAGGCGGGTACGATCGCCACGAGCTTGCCCTCGTTGGCCACGTGCAGCGGGTCCAGGCCCAGCATCTCGCAGGCTGCGCGAACGGCGCCGGGAATAGGGATCGTCTCCTCGCGCAGCTCGATGCCGACGCCGGATGCCGCGGCAATCTCATTGAGCGCCGACGCAAGTCCGCCGCGAGTCGGGTCGCGCAGCACATGCACGCCGGGGCAGACGGCGACGATCGCGGCCGCAAGCCCGTTGAGCGGCTGCGTATCGGAGACGATCTCCACCTCGAAGTCCAGCCCCTCGCGGACGCTCATGATGGCGATGCCGTGCAGCCCGATCGGGCCCGAGAGAATGACCGCGTCGCCCGCGGCCGCCCGATCTGCCCCTACCTCGACGCCCACGGCAACCAATCCGATGCCGGCGGTGTTCACAAACAGCCCATCCGCCGCACCCCGACCGACGACCTTCGTGTCGCCAGTGACTATCCGAACGCCCGCCCGATCGGCAGCCCGCGCGACCGACTCGGTGATCCGGCGCAGATCCTCGACCGGCAGCCCCTCCTCGATGACATATGCCAGCGACAGCGCGAGCGGTTGCGCGCCCATCATGGCCAGGTCGTTGACGGTGCCGTTGACCGCCAGCTCGCCGATGTCGCCGCCCGGGAACTCCAACGGGCTCACGACGAATGAGTCAGTGGTGAAGGCGAGCCGCCGGCCGGCAACCTCAACGACTGCCGCGTCGTTGAGCGGGCCGCCGGACGTCGCGCCGGCCGACGCCAGCGCCGGGCCGATCACGTCGCGCATCAGCGCGGCGGAGAGTTGTCCGCCCGACCCGTGGCCCAGCAGGACGCGGGCTCGCTCCGGAATAGGAGCGGGGCAGACCAGATTCGAAGGATCCGGTCCCGCTGGGTCGGTAGTGGCCGAGATGGCAGTGGCCGGGCCGGTCTGGGCAGAGCCGGTCGCGGCGCGCCGTTCGCTCATCTGACTACCTCGCCCAACGGCTTCTGCAGGTCGTACAGCGGAAACGCCGTCTGAGCCGCCAGGCCGCGACCAGCGGCATGGTACGCGGAGCACACACCCTCGGCGCTGACCATCGGCGCCCCGAGCGGCTTCTGGGGCGAGCAGAGCACGCCGTATGCCGTGCAGTCGAGCGGGGTCCTGGTGCCTTGCAGTATCTGGCCGGCGATGCATGCCGGATGCTCCTGCGTGTGGATGTCGCCGACATCGAAGCGCGCCTCGGCATCGAACTTCGCGAATTCGGGCCGAAGGTGGTAGCCCGAAGCCGGGATCGTGCCGATGCCGCGCCATGTCCGCTCCCCCACCTCGAAGACGCGGAATACCGTCTCCTGGGCCGTGCGGTTGCCCTCGCGCTTCACCGCCCGAGCGTACTGATTCTCCACGACCGCGCGCCCCTCTTCGAGCTGGCGGATCGCCATCAGGATGCCTTCGAGCAGATCCAGCGGCTCGAAGCCGGTCACGACGATCGGGACGTGGTAGCGCTCCGCGATCGGTTCGTATTCCGTCCAACCCATCACTGCGCAGACGTGGCCGGCTGCGAGGAACGCCTGGACCTGGCATGTCGGCGACTCGAGGATCGCGGTCATCGCCGGCGGAACCAGGACGTGGCTCACCAGCACCGTGAAGTTGTCCAGTCCGAGCTTGGCCGCCTGCGCCACAGCCATCGCGTTCGCCGGCGCGGTCGTCTCGAAACCGATGGCGAAGAAGACCACCTGCCGATCCGGATTCGCGACCGCGATACGCACGGCGTCCAGCGGCGAATACACGATCCGGACGTCGGCGCCGCGCGCCTTGAGCGACAACAGATCGGTCGTGGAACCCGGCACCCGCAGCATGTCTCCGTAGCTGGTGAAGATAACGTCAGGCCGCGCGGCGATCGCCAGCGCCTTGTCGATCTGCTCGAGCGGCGTGACGCAAACGGGGCAGCCCGGGCCGTGGATCATCCGGACGCCTTTCGGCAGCGCCTCATCTATCCCTTGCTTGACGAGCGTGTGCGTCTGGCCGCCGCATACCTCCATCAGCGCCCACGGCCTGGTCGTGACGCGATGGATCTCGTCGATCAGCTTGCGCGCCAGGGCCGAGTCGCGGTACTCGTCGATGTACTTCATGCGGGCCCCGGCGCAGCCGCAGCGTCCGGATCCGTGCCCAGCTCCAGCTCCACGCCTTCGGGGTCCAGCATCCGCAGCAGTTCGATCGTGCGCAGCGCCTCTTCCTCATCGACCTGGCTGATGGCGAAGCCGACGTGGACGATCACGTAGTCGCCGAGGCCGACATCCGGCAGATACTCCAGGCACGCTTCCTTTCGAGCGCCGCCGTAGTCGACGAGTGCCATTCGGAGCGGTCCGCCTTCGCGGATCTCAACGACCTTGCCCGGAATGCCGAGGCACATTCGATCTCTCCTTGCCGATTTCTAGGACGCGCCGGCCAGACGCGCGGCCGCGACCGCCGCCTGACCGTAGCTGATCCCGCCGTCGTTCGCCGGGACCTTCTGATTCGTATGGACTTCGAACCCGTCGCGGTTGAGGCGCCGGACGAGGGTAGTCGCGAGCCACTGATTCTGGAAGACGCCGCCCGAAAGGACGACGGTCTTGAGTCCCGTCTCCCGCCCGATTTCGCCGACGAACGAGCGCGTGACCGATGCCACGGTCTCCTGGAACCTCGCCGCCAGGCGGGCCGCAGGCTCGCCCGCCGCCAGGCATCCGAGAAGCTCACGGAGCGTCGGGCGCGGATCGTAGACGACGAGTCCATCTCGGCGCGCAATGGCCGAGGCCAGAGGCCGGTGCCGGCCGGGTTCGGCGAGCAGCTCCATCTCGACCGCGGCCTGGGCCTCGTACTCGGCCACGTCGCGGATGCCGAGCAGACTTGCGACGGCATCGTAGAGCCGGCCGGCCGAAGACGCGACCGGCGCGTTCAGGCCCCGATCTATCTGGACGCGGACGACCTCGACCTCACGCGGGTCGAGTCGCGCCAGGAATTGCTCCATTCCGGGCTGACCCTCTGCCGCCGGCTGGAACCCGCCCTCCACGCCCAGCAGATAGCCGAGCGCCATCCGGTATGGCTTCTTCACTGCCATCGCGCCGCCCGGCATCGGGGCCTGGCCGAAGCGCGCCACGCGGCGGTAGTTGGCAAGCGTGGCGACCAGCACTTCCCCGCCCCAGAACGTGCCGTCGCCGCCCATTCCGAGACCGTCGTATGCGACGCCGATGAACTCCGTCGTCAGGCCGGCCTCGGCCGCGGCCGACGCCACATGGGCGTGGTGATGCTGGACGCCGATGCACCGGTTCTCCGGGAAGTGGCGAACCGCGTACTGCGTGGACAGGTATGCCGGATGCAGGTCGTAGGCAACGTAGGCCGGCTCGATGTCAAGCAACCGCTCCAGATGAGCCAGGTTCGCCTCGAAGGCACGGTGAGTGAGCAGATCCTCGAGGTCACCGATGTGCGGCGCCACGTGGGCCCGGCCGCCACGAGCCAGGGTGAAGGTGTGCTTCAGCTCCGCGCCGACGGCCAGGATCGTGGCCCCGTTCGGCGCCGCGATCGGCAGGTCGAGTGGCTCCGGGGCGTAGCCGCGGCCGCGGCGGATCACACTCTCTCGGCCGGCCACCCCGCGCGTGATCGAGTCGTCGTAGCGGGCCCGGATCTCGCGGTCGTGGGCGAGGAACGAGTCGGCGATCCCGGCCAGCCGCTCCGACGCCTCGCCGTCGTCCGTGGCAAGCGGCTCGTCCGACAGATTGCCGCTGGTCAGGACGATGGGCCGGCCCAGACCCTCGAGCAGCAGGTGGTGGAGTGGCGTGTACGGCAGGAAGATCCCGATCCGGCGGTTCAGTGCCGCGGCGCGGGCAGGGTCGGCGGCGCGGCCCGGCTCAGTTGGGCGGCCCGGCTCCGCGGCGATGACACCGTCCGCAAGGGCCGGCTCGGCGTTGGCTCGCCGCTCCACGAGGACTATCGGCCGCGCCGGCGAGACGAGCAGTGCCTCTTCCTCGGCCGACATCTGGGCCTGAGCCCGCGCCGCGGCCAGGTCCGCGACCATCACCGCGAACGGCTTTGCCCAGCGGTGCTTCCGGTCGCGGAGCCGAGCCACGGCCGCAGGATCGGTTGCGTCGCAAGCCAGGTGGTAGCCGCCGAGGCCCTTCACGGCGACGATGCGGCCGGCGCGGAGATCGGCCAGAGCGAGGTCCAGCGCCACTCCCCGATGCGCCGCCGGGGCTGCCTCTCCCGGCCGCCGGAAATTCAGTTGCGGCCCGCAGTCCGGACACGCGATCGGTTCGGCATGGAAGCGGCGGTTCGCCGGATCGCGATACTCGTCCTCGCACGCGGCGCAGAGCGGGAACGAGCGCATCGACGTCCGGGCCCGGTCGTACGGAAGATCCTCGATGATCGTCGCTCGCGGCCCGCAATTGGTGCAGTTGGTGAACGGGTATCGGTAGCGCCGATCGGCCGGATCACGGAGTTCGCTCAGGCAGTCATCGCACGTCGCGATGTCGGGCGGGAAGAGTCGCTCCGTCGACCCGACGGCCTCGCTCTCCTGGATGGTGAAACCCGAACCGGGCCCAATCTCGCTCTCGATCGACCGGACTGCGACGTCCTCGACTCGGGCCCGCGGCGGCGCATCCGATCGGATTCGATCGACGAAGGCGTCGACGACCCCGACAGGACCGGCAACTTCGATGACAACCTGCCCCGCCCGATTGACGACCGTCCCGTCGAGCCCAAGCTCGGTAGCAAGCCGCCACACGAACGGCCGGAACCCGACGCCCTGGACGACGCCACGGACTTCGACGGCTCGCGCCACGCGATCTCCGCGCGCCGCGGACTTCTCGCCCCGTGCCAGGTCTGCTTCATGCATCGGATCCGTCTCCGCGGTGTGCTTCTGCGTCTGGCGCGGCCCTCGCCCGACACTTCTATCTCACACCAGCATGCTCCAAGTTCCGCCTGCCAGGCGGCCCGCATGCAAGGCCAAAAGGTCCCGACTATCTCCCTGCCCGCACGAGTGGCTGCGCGGCGACGGCCCGATGCCTCCGTGCCGTCGCTTGCCTAGACCACCACCGGCGAATCCTGCAATCCAACCCCCGCCAGAGCGTGCTTGCAGCGGGGGCATCGGCCCTCGACCAGGCGCCACTCCTTGACCGCATAGTCGGCGCGAGAGATGAGCATCTCACCGCAGCGTACGCAGCTTGTCGTCGCGGCCTCTACCTCGGGGGCATTACCCACATATACGTGGCGCAGTCCGACCTCGCGAGCGATCTCGGCGGCGTCGACGAGGGTCGCCGCAGGTGTCTGTTGCATCTCGGACATGCGGTACGCGGGCTGGAAGCGGGTCAGGTGCCAGGGCGTCTCGGGCCCAACCGCAGTTGCAATCCACTCCGCCATCGCACGCAACTCGTCCTGGTCGTCGTTCAGGCTGGGGATGATGAGGGTGGTGAGTTCAAGCCAGATGCCGCGCCTGTGCATTTCGATGACGGCGTCGCGGACCGGCTCCCATTGAGCCCCGCAGACTCGGCGGTAGAAGCCGTCGCTGGCGGCCTTGAGATCCACGTTCGCAGCATCGAGATACGGCGCGACAAGCTCGATCGCCTCGGACGTCTCGTAGCCGTTCGTGACGAAGACGTTGTGCAGTCCGGCTGCGCGCGCCCGGGCCATCGAATCGAGGGCGAACTCGATGAAGACGGTCGGCTCCACGTACGTGTAGGCGATGCTTCGAGCGCCTGCCGCGACCGCCTGCTCGACGACCGCCTCGGGCGTGAAGTGGCGGCTCTCGGGCACGAGGCCTTCACGATGGGCCTGCGACATCTCCCAGTTCTGNNAGCTGCCGGGCATGAAGTGGAAGAAGGGCTTCTTCTCGATGGGCTCGGCCTTGGCTGCAACAACTTCGCCGTAGACGAGGGTGTATAGCCATCCGCCGCGGTTCTGGCGGACTCCGCAGATGCCGACACGGCTCGGGCGAAGAACGCAGCGATGGGCACAGGCGACGCAGCGCACGCTACCTGGAGCGACCGGGTCGTCGAATGGCTCGCCGAGCAATGCCTGGCGGATGTTCGGCTCGGATTCGTCGCCCGGGCCGAGATCTCCGACACGGAGGCCTGCCGGAGGTTCCTCGCCCGGAAAATGGGCTCGAACGGGTGCGGCGATGGTCGCGTGCGGATCGAAGGCCACGCCGGGAGCCTTGGTGAAGGTGTCCCAGGCGCCGTTAGGGTGCGGTCTATCTTTCATCAGGCCCTCTGAGTGCGGTCTCTGCCGTTGACTCGGATCCAGGGCCTGTTGCTATCGCCCTACTCCGTTGGCAGTATGCCATTACGGCGACCCTTGCGGCCGACCTTGCACGCGGTTCGGAACTGAAGTTGTCGACGGGGTGCAACGAAACCTGCATACCCGTGGCGTCGGCGGCCGCTGTTGCGGCTATATCGGGGATGGCCCGAGAGTCTTCAACCAGATTGGACGTCTTCGCTCCGACTGGTGATGGGATCTCGTACTTATCCCGTCGGCCGACGGGAGATTCGGCCCTTGCCCGATGCTCCGCCGCGGAGGAGGCTTGGGGCAACAAGTCCCGTGCGCGGGACCGCCTCGGATCGATCCGTCACCGGCCTCGCGGTCGTGGCGGTCAAGGTCGGTGGCCTGTTCGGCGACGGGATCCGCACCCGAAAGCGAATAGCGAATGGCGATAAGTCCGGTTGCCATGACTCCCCGGCCACCGATGCCGTGGGCTCCGATTGTCATCGCCGAGGACCACTGCAAGGGCTGCGAACTATGCGTCACCGCATGCCCGAAGCACGTCCTGGCGCTCGACCGCAGCCGCATAAACGTCCTCGGCTACCACCCCGTCGAGCTGACCGACGCCGCCGCTTGCACGAGCTGCGCCTTCTGCGCTCGAGTCTGCCCGGACGCCGTCTTCACGGTCTGGGCGGCGCCGCGCGAGGAGCTTCAGCGATGACCGGGGAGCGCGAACCAGGAGCCCAGGCCGACGCAAACCGTCGCGCCCGAGTTCTCATGAAGGGCAACGAAGCCATCGCCGAGGCCGCGATTCAGGCCGGCTGCGACGCCTACTTCGGCTACCCGATCACACCCCAGGCCGAGTTGCTCGAGTGGATGGCTCGCCGGATGCTCGAGCTTGGCCGCGTCTTCATCCAGGCGGAGAGCGAACTCGGGGCGATCAACATGGCTCTCGGCGCCGCCGCCACGGGCGCCCGGGTCATGGTCTCGTCGTCGAGCCCCGGCATCAGCCTGATGGCAGAGGCGATGAGCTACATGGCCGGCTCCGGAACGCCGATGGTGCTCGTCAACATCATGCGCGCAGGTCCGGGCCTGGGCGGCATCGGGCCGTCGCAGAGCGATTACTTCCAGGCAACCAAGGGCCACGGCCACGGAGACTACCGCGTTCCGGTTCTGGCCCCTGCGTCTATCGGCGAGGCCATGGAACTGATGGCCACGTCGTTCGAGTTGGCGGAGCGATATCGGACGCCGGTGATGCTCGTCGCCGACGGAATCCTCGGCCAGGCGATGGAGCCGGTCGATCTGCGGTTCCGGACGCCGGAACGCCAGACTTTCGATTGGGCGCTCACCGGCGCCGCCGGCAGACCCGGGAGAGTCATCAAGTCGATCGATCTTGACCCCGAGGTCCTCGAGAGGCGCAACCTCGATCTCCAGCACAAGTACCGCGAGATCGCCCGACGTGAAACCCGCTGGGAAGGCTGGCAACTCCACGACGCTGATCTCGTGATCGTGGCCTACGGAACGGCGGCTCGGGTCGCTCGTACCGCAATCGAAAGGGCGCGCGAGAAGGGCATTCGGGTCGGCCTCTTCCGACCCATCACGCTCTGGCCGTTCCCCTCGCACGAATTGGCGCGCCTCAGCCGGCACGTCGGCGGCATCCTTACGGTCGAACTCTCCGCCGGCCAGATGGTCGAGGACGTCCGCCTTGCCGTCGAGGGACGCTGCCCGGTTGCCTTCCACGGCCGAATGGGCGGACTGGTGCCAACTCCGGACGAAGTGATGGGGGCACTCAAGGCGCTCAAAGGCCGAGTCGATCGAATCGCTTCGCCCGAACGCCACGCCCACATGGCGCCGGTTTCGCGGTGGCATGAGCCGCCTGAGCGGACCGAAGCGGAACCGTGGATCCACGAAAGAGTTCGACGCGGAGGCCGACGATGACACTCCACACACCCGGACCCGAGTCGCCGGCGCCGGGCGCCTCAGCCGCTCGCCTCATCTATGCCAGGCCGGAGGTCCTGCGCGACCGCTCCACTCACTACTGCCCTGGATGCGGGCACGGCGTGGTCCACCGGCTGCTCGCCGAGGTCCTGACCGAGCTGGATCTGCCGGCTCACACAATTGCCGTGGCACCGGTCGGGTGCGCCGTCTTCGCCTACGACTACCTCGACATCGACTTCGTCGAAGCGCCCCATGGGCGTGCGCCGGCCGTGGCTACGGGCATCCGGCGGGTGCGTCCGGAGGCATTCGTGCTGACATACC
Source organism: Chloroflexota bacterium (assembly GCA_003156975.1). GTDB lineage: Bacteria > Chloroflexota > Limnocylindria > Limnocylindrales > CSP1-4 > Fen-1039. The sequence goes on from PMIE01000147.1 coordinate 22,337, forward strand.
AGGGCGATGGCGACCTCGCGGCGATTGGCACCGCGGAGATCGTCCATGCCGCTGCACGCGGCGAGCGCATCACGGCGATCTTCGTTAACAATGGGATCTACGGCATGACCGGCGGCCAGATGGCCCCGACGACACTCCTGGGCCAGAAGACCACCTCATCGCCGTTCGGCCGCGACGCCGCCCTCATGGGCTACCCGATCCGCATCACGGAGATGCTCGCCCAACTGCCCGGCGTAACCTACGCCGCGCGCGGCACGATCGCCGACGTCGGATCTATCGGCAAGCTCAAGGCGATGATCAAACGGGCCTGCCAGGTCCAGATGGAGGGCGGTGGGTTCGCCATCGTGGAGGCTCTCTCCAACTGCCCGGTCGGCTGGGGCATGACTCCGCAGCAGTCGATCGAGCACCTCAAGGGGCCGGTCGTGGAGGCCTATCCACTGGGAGTGATCGTCGATCGCGGTGCTGTCGCCCAACCCACTCACGATCTGGGTTGCCCGTCGCCAGCACATCCGGAGGCCTGAAATGGACCACTCCGTCGTCTTCGCTGGCTTCGGCGGTCAGGGCCTTCTGTTCACCGGCCAGGTTCTCGCCCGGGCGGCTATCAAGGACGGGCTGGAGGTCTTCTGGATTCCCTCGTACGGGCCCGAGATGCGCGGCGGCACCGCATCGTGCACGGTCATCGTCGGCGATACGCCGATCGGCTCGCCGGTCGTCGATCGCTTCGATGCGGCGGTCGCGATGAACCTCCCATCGCTGCGCAAATTCGCACCGCGTGTGGCTCCGGCCGGGCTCCTGCTGATGAACACCTCACTCTTGGGCGACGAGGAGACCGGCCGAAGTGACCTCGTCGAGATGCACCTGCAGTGCACGGACCTGGCGGCGCTGTGCGGCGACGACAAGCTGGTCAGTGTCGTAGCGCTCGGCGCACTGGTGGCAAGGACCGGATGGGTCACGCCCGACTCGGTCCGGGCCGCTCTGCGCGAAATGGCCGGCAAGAAGCGCCCCGAGGTGGTGGACGCCGATCTCGGCGCCTTCGATGCAGGGTTCGAGGCGGGCGCCGCCACACCCTGACCCTGGGGCCATCTCAGCCAGTTGGCTGCTCTATAGCCGAGCGCGGGGCGGCGGAAGCCGAGCGCCGTGGGTCGGGACGCCGTGGCGGCGGGGCGCCGTCTCTACGTACTTGGGCCGGACGGTGCCGCCGACGGCGCCCCGAACCCGCCGTCCCGGCCGCCGCCGAACCCGCGCCCACGCCCGGGTTGACCGACACCGGTCGCAATCTGTGTGGCATTCAGCGAGCCGTCGGCGTTGAAGGACCCTTGGGCCGCGATCCGGTCCCCCACCGCAATGTTGGCGAGAGTCGCTGCGGCAACTCCGCGCACGACGTACTTGGTGGCCGCGGTCACGTCCACCGTAACCGTCTTGCGGGCAGATGTCGTGACGACGATCGTGGTGCCGGTCTTGCTCGCAACAGTCCCGACGACAGGCGCCGTCGCGGATAGCCCGAAGCGCGGGTTCGCCGGGATGCCCGATGAAAGCGGCGCCCGAGAGGGCTGGGGGCCGCCGGCGTGGCCGCCGGCCGGAACTGCGCCGCCTGAGTTGGGTCCGAGCGCGAGCACGATCGAGGCTACGCCGATGAGGATCAAGGCGGCTGCGGGAGCGGCGATCAGGATGCGCGACAGGTTGGTCTTCACCGCTTCACCTCGTTGTCGAGCGCCGCGTCGAGCGTGCCGGATATGTTGCTGCAACTCATGGCTGCTATGTCACGGCGGCAAGCTTAAGCAATCCTGAAATGCGACCGATGTCGGCTTGTCCCGGACCGGCATCGGCGTCCCCCGGCCAACTCCCCTCGAATCAGAACCGGGGCCCCTTGCGAGGCCCCGGCTGTTGTCGTCCGTGGTTGGACTGGCAGGTGTGCCCTAGATGATGCCTGCCATCTCCTGGAGCGTCTGCCAGTTCTGGAGGCGATCCTCCTGCGAGGTCTGCAGTTCCTTCGAAGGATTGCCGGCCTTATCGAAGTGCTGGGCGAAACGACCCTCGGTCCGAGCGAAGCTGATGAAGTCGAACGTCGTGCCGTCCGGGCTCTTGGTCCAGTCTTCCTTGGTCGCGGGATTGCCCTGGAGCGAAAGTCGCTCGGAGAGCTTGCTGCCGCGGCGCGGGTCGAAGGTGAAGAGCGGGAAGGCACGCGAGTCGACCGCGAGCTTGGCCTGCCGGGTGGCCGCATCGTCCGGAATGATGTGCTCCGGCATGCAGGGGGTATAGGCGATGATGACGGCCGGGCCCGGGAAGGCGTTGGCTTCCATCATTGCCTTGTAGAGGTGGTTGATGTTGCTCGCGGCGACCTGGGCAACGTAGGCGTCGCCGTGGGCCATGAGGATCCGGCCGAGTTCCTTGCGCTTCTCCGACTTGCCGTGCTCGG
>PMIE01000092.1 GCA_003156975.1 Chloroflexota bacterium
TCGAACCCCGTCTCCCGCTCCAGTCCCCCTCTGCGCCCAGCACGGGCTCGGTCGTGCCGGGAGGCATCCGGCCGGTGCACAAGAACGACGCCGTCAGAGACCGCGGGCGATTCGACCTGGCCGCCGACGCCGGTGGAGCCGCTCAAGGGCGGAACTCGGAATCCACCGCTGGCGGCCAAGCCAGCTGCGGACGATTGAGACACGACCCGGTCCTGAGGCTCGGCCGCCCAGTGGTCCTTGCCAGAAGAACGCCGCCGCACCGACCAGGACCGATGGGCTGACCGGGTGCCATATCGGCAACCCAAGCCAAACGGCGACAACCACGAGGGGACGCCAGTTACGCAACGACCCAATCACGGCAACCGCTGCCGCAACTGGCAACCGGATCCAAAGGACCGGCATCCCATCTAGCGTTGGGGCGGGATGCATCAACAGAGTGGAGTAGCCGACCCAGGCCCCTGGGATCAGCACGACACTCGCAACGACGAAGCCCGCTGTTGCAGCGAGGCACTTCCGCAGCGCCTGCCAATCGCGACGCACGACGAACCAAAGCAATCCAACGCCACACGAAGGTTTTGTGATCAGCACAAACGACCAAACAGCGGGCCATCGGAGACCGGCGACCGCCGCCAGCGCGAGATACAGGTTGACGTTTCCCAGGTTGAGTTCAGAAGCAACCGGGTAGCTGAAGATTACGAAGATGGCGAATGGTCCTGCGAGCGCGAGAAGAGAAGCAATCTGGCCCAAACGCCACGCCGTCACCACCACCGCGAACGGCAGCAAACGCAGAACCGCCGCAAACAGAGCAAATGGCGGCGCGTACAGGAACGCGCCCGATGCGATGTCCTGCTGGTGATATGGATCGGCCAAGTTGACGTCGTAGTAGGCCTTGAGATCCCATGGCGCGCCGAGCCCACTGACGGCCCAGTACAGGACGAAAGCCAGCGCCGTCGCACCGCCGACCACGATCAAGGTGTCCCGCAGAATTCGCCCCAAAGGACCCCTCACTCCACCTGCAACAGACGATCCGATTAGCGGCTGGTGTCATTCTACGATCCGCAGCAGCTCACCTTGCTCCAGAGCGGGAGTAACTCAGTTGGCAGAGTGTCTGTGCCCGCTACACGCCGAGAGACTGCTCTGTCCCGCCCGGCATGCCCGGGTCAATAGGGCTGGTCAAGTAATCGGTCTGGATCACGAGACCCGCTGTGGCGTCGTAGTAGACGATGATGGTGTTCGCGTCGGTACATCAGCGCATGTTGTCGATGATTGAGTGCGCCGGCTCGGGCGAGAGCACAAGGCGGAACCCGCGAGACCGGCTGAACGGAGAGATCTGTGGGCAACGATAGGAGGCGGCACGGCCCCCATGCAGCCGCTCGAGGTTCGGGAAGCGAGTAGACTCGTCGCCATTCGAGCTCAGAATGAACGGCAGGTTGGGCGCAGACCCCTCTTCCTCATGAGTTGAACGCCCGGCCAAGCGGCGCACAAACCAGGTCCCACGACCGTTCGAGGTCACCCGCGACACAAGACTTGTGGTGATATGTCGACCCCGGCACCCTCCAAGGCAGCGCACGGCGAGGCGATCCCGACTGACGCGGGCGCCGCCCCATTCTGGACCCTGGCGGTCGCCGATGCCCGCGCCCGCGTCGAAAGCGGGCCGGACGGCCTCAGCGGGACCGAGGCCGGGGCTCGGCTCGCTCGCGTCGGGCCGAACGAGATCGCCACAGGTGACCGGACCAGCACCCTCGACCTGCTGATCCGCCAGTTCCGGAGCCCGATCGTCCTGATCCTGGTCTTCGCGACCGTCATCTCGGGTGTCCTCGGGGACGTGACGGATGCGGTCATCATCCTCGCGATCATCGCCCTGAGCGGCTTGCTCGGGTTCTGGCAGGAGCGCGGTGCGACCCGCGCGGTTGCGGCGCTCCTGGCGGTGGTCCAGATCAAGGTCGAGGTCCGGCGTGACGGCCGGGTCCAGGAGGTGCCCTCGACCGAGATCGTCCCCGGCGACGTGGTCCAGCTCAACGCCGGTGACGTCATTCCCGGGGACGGGCTGATCGTCGACTCGAACCAGCTGCTGGTCGACGAAGCGGCGCTAACGGGCGAGACCTACCCCGCCGAGAAGACGCCGGGAGTCGTCCCGGCCGATGCCCCGATCGCCAGCCGGACGAACAGCGTGTTCATGGGCACGCATGTCACCAGTGGCAGCGGCAGCGCGCTCGTCGTTGTGACCGGAGGCCAGACGGAGTTCGGTCGGGTATCGGCACGGCTCCGCGTCCAACGGCCCGCGACCAGCTTCGAGCATGGCATGACCGAGTTCGGCTACCTCCTGGTCAGGGTCATGCTCGTCCTGGTGGCGGCGATCTTCGTCGTCAATGTCATCCTCGCCCGACCGCTCATCGACTCCGTCCTCTTCTCGCTCGCGCTCGCGGTGGGTCTCACGCCTCAGCTCCTGCCGGCGATCGTCGTCATCAGCCTGTCCGAGGGCGCGCGGCTCATGGCGCGTCAGCGGGTCATCGTCAAGCGCCTCGACTCGATCGAGGACTTCGGGGCGATGACGATTCTGTGCACCGACAAGACGGGCACGATGACTTCCGGCGCGGTGCAATTGGAGAGTTCCCTGGACGTCGACGGGCATTCGAGCGACAGGGTTCGACGGCTCGCCTACCTCAACGCGAAGCTCCAGACCGGCTTCACCAATCCGATCGACGCCGCCATCGTCGCCGCCACCGCGGCCGGACCGGACGGCCGGCGGCTCGCCGAACTGCCGTACGACTTCAAGCGCCGCCGGCTGAGCGTTCTCGTCGCCGGAGCCGACATCGACGGCGGGAGCCCGTCTCCGAACGTGATGATTACCAAGGGCGCCCTCGAGGACATCCTCTCGGTGTGCTCTACCGCCCGCGACGCGGCGGGCAAGATGGTAGACATTGCGCCCGTTCTCGCCTCGGTCCGGGCACACTTCAGCGACCTCAGCGGCCAGGGCTATCGTGTGCTCGGCGTGGCCACTCGCGACCTGGCCGGTCGAGACAGCCTGACGCCGGCAGACGAATCGGGCATGGCCTTCGAGGGGTTCCTGACGTTCGTCGATCCGCCCAAGCAGGACGCGGCCGCGACGATCGCCGAGCTCGCGGCGATCGGCATCTCGGTCCGCATGATCACCGGTGACAACCGACTTGTGGCCGCCCACATCGGCCACCTGGTTGGGCTCGATGCGACCGATGTTATGACCGGCGATCGGATCGCGGCGCTTTCGGATCATGAACTCGCCGATCAAGCCGCGCGGATCGCCGTCTTCGCCGAGATCGATCCGACTCAGAAGGAGCGGATCATCCGCGCGCTGCGGGCGACCGGGTCGACCGTGGGATACCTGGGTGACGGCATCAACGACGCGCCGGCCCTCCACGCGGCGGATGTCGGCATCTCGGTCGATACGGCCGTCGACGTCGCGAAGGAATCCGCCGCCATCGTCCTCCTGGACAAGGACCTTGGCGTCCTGCTCCAGGGTGTCCAGCAGGGCCGGCGAACATTCGCGAACACGATGAAGTACGTGTTCACGACGACGAGCGCCAACTTCGGGAACATGCTCAGCATGGCCGGCGCCGCGGCGCTGCTCCCCTTCCTGCCGTTGCTCCCCTACCAGATCCTGCTGATCAACTTCCTGACCGACCTCCCCGCGACGACGATCGCCACCGATCGGGTCGACCCCGAGCAGCTCGACCAGCCGCACAGCTGGAACATCGGCTTCGTACGGTCGTTCATGATCGTGTTCGGGCTGGTCAGCTCGGCGTTCGACTTTCTGACCTTCGGTGTCCTGCGTCTCGGATTTGGCGCCGACGCGACGCTCTTTCGCAGTGGCTGGTTCCTGGAGTCGATCGCGACCGAGCTGCTCGTCCTGTTCGTCCTGCGGACCCGGCGCCCGTTCTTTCGCAGCCGGCCGAGCAATCTCCTTGTCGCGGCGAGCATCGGCCTCCTCGTGGTCACACTGCTCGTGCTGTACGGGCCGATCGGCTCGGTGCTCGGGCTCGAGCCGTTGTCGCTCGCGGTCCTCGGGGCGCTCACGGCCATCACCGTTGGCTATGTCGCGGCGACCGAGATCGCCAAGTGGGCTTTCTACCGGTCGAACGGTGGGAGTCCGAGGCGGCGCGAGTAATCACCGCCCGGCAAGCCGACCCGCGGGACGCGCCAATGCTGCCGCGGTCCAATTTGAATGTCGCGGGCCTGAATCCGGTCTTACTCAAAGCGGCGACCCCGAAGGGCCGCCGCTTTGCGAGCTTGCAGATACCCGGCGCGGGCCGCTACTCCACCCGCGTCAGGCTCCCGTTCACGTCCCGCTCAGACGGGCCGGCCGGGCTAGAAGTTGACCTGGCGCCAGGTCTGGCCGCCGTCGCTCGTGACCAGGACTTCGCCGTCGAGCATGGCGCCGTGTTGCTCGTCCCACCAGGCCGTCCCTTGCGGGTCGTTGAATCGATGCTCTCCGACCTTGCTCCACGTGAGGCCGGCGTCGCGGCTCTCCCAGAGCGAGTTGCCGGCCAGCAAGGTCCAGCGCGCCGGAGAAGCGAGGGCCAGCCCGTCGGGGACCGCAATCGCCTGGGTTTGTTTCGCCGGGTCTACCTCATAGGCCAAGCGCCACGACGTCCCGCCATCGTCGCTCGCCATGACTGCCATCGGCGGCTGGGTCGACGAGCTCCCCGATGCCACCACGAGCGTGAGGGTCCCGTTGCTTTCCTGCGCGAGCATGCTGAACGAGTATGTGGACCACGCACCCGGCAGCTCACCGGAACGCCAGCTGACTCCACCGTCTTGAGTCACCCATATCGACGCCCCGGCGCCAGATCGGCCGTAGCCCAGCGTCGGAGTCACCCATTTCGGCGACGCGAGGCACTGAACGTCCTCGGTTCGCGCCCATGACACGCCGCCGTCCGCAGTCACCCATTCGGCGCAGGCGGAGGGCTCCTGGGCGCCGGCTTGCCGACCCACCTGGAGGCGACCACGCAGCGCGTCCACGAAGTGCTGCGTGGCGAAGACCCAATTGCCCTCGGTGCCGGCCGGCTGGGCCGTCTCGGTGAACATGGCAATTGGCACGGACTTCCAGGTCTGGCCGCCGTCGTCGGTTCGATACTCGCTTACCTTGGAACCCGTGACGCCATTGGTCACGCCCGTCATCCAGCCGTGCTGCCCGTCGGCGAAGTCGAGCGTGCCCATATCCCAAAGATGGTCCTGGGGACTGTCGCCGGCCGGGATCTGGCGGGGCCCGGACCATGTCGCGCCGTAATCCGCGGTCACGAACAACCCCGTGCCGTCGACGTAGGTGTAACCCGCGCCGTTGGGCGCAAGCTGCGGAAGCATCATCGCGCCGGGATTCCACGCTGGCGCCGACTCGGAGGGCGCCCCCCACGGCGACGCGCCCACACCCGCCGGCGCCAGACGCGGCGCGATGCCGACGACGATGAGTGCGACCAGACCGGCCGCCACGAGCGATCCGACCGGCAATGCCGATCGAACTCTCGCCCGGCCGCGGATCGTCTGGCCGGCCAGTGCTTCCTCACTTGAAACCGGGACCGCTCTCTCGAGGGCGCCGAGTCGAGCCCGCAGCTGAGATTCGTAGTTGTCAGTCATCTGGGTTCCTCCTCCAGGATCGGCTGCAGCCGGTCACGCGCTCGCGAGAGCCAGCTGGCCACGGTGCCGCGCGCCACTCCGAGTGCGGCCGCGACTTCCTCCTGCGTGTAGCCGTCCAGAACGGTGAGAACGAGTGCGGCACGAGTCCGCCGGTCCAGGGTGGCGAGAGCGTGCCAGAGGTCGGGATCGACCTCGATCGCCCACGTCGCATCCGTCTCCTTGACGGAGGCGAAGCCCCAGACCTTGCGCCGCCGGCGTTCGTTCAGAGCCAGTCGCAACCCCACGACGGAGAGCCAGCTGGCCACATCCTGTTCCGGCGGCAGGGGCCATCGTTCGGCCGCGCGTACAAATGTCCGTTGCGCGAGGTCCTTGGCCTCCTCCGCATCACCCACGACCAGCGCGAGTCGCCGGACCAGCCGAGGCTGATGAAGCCGGAAGGCTTCATCAAGCGACACGGCGCCGGCGCGGATGGCCTCCGTCCCTACCATTCGGTTGCCGTCATGTAGGTACCTCGTGCAGCGGTTGCGCCCTATACATAGTTAACCCGGCAGGAGCCGCCCCTGTTGCATAGGCTCGACCGGACTTCCACGAGGTCTGGGCTTTCCAAGCAGAATGTCGCCGGGTCGGATCCGGTCCCGGCTCCACTTCCGTGACCGGCGCCGGCGAGGGCGACAAGCGAGCTGCCGTCTCGGGCGTCTGGCTGATGTCGTTCGATCCTAGAACGCAGCGATCACCGATGGGGCATACACGCGAATTGCCCCGTCGCCGCTGACCGGACATCTGTACTCGCAGATTCCGCACCCAATACAGAGGTCCCTGACGACGTGCGGCAGCTGCAGCCTGACCGTACCCCCATCAGGCACCCAGACATCCTGTTCCTCGAGCTGGATCGCCTTGGCAGGCAACGGGCACATTTCCTCGCAGACGACGCATGTCCGGTGATCCGACCAGGCCAGGCAGCGGTTCTGGTCGATGTATGCCTTGCCGATGACTTGCTGCTGCTTGTCCTCCAGGCTCAGCAGTGGGATGGCCTCCGTGGGGCAAACCTGGCCGCAGGCGTTGCAGGAATAGTCGCAGTAGCCCAGGCGCGGAACAAGCAGGGGCGTGCCCAGACCCTGCAGCCCGGCCTGGAACACAGCGGGCTGGAGGCCGCCGGTCGGGCAGACCCGAACGCACTCGTTGCAGCGTGTGCAACTCGTCAGGGCGACGACATCCGCGTTGCTCTCTCGCGACCCGGGCGGTCGCAGCAGGAAGGGAGATTCGCGCTTGGCGAGCAGGTCGCTGCGGAAGAGAGCGATTCCCACCGCGGCAGCGCCAAGGGTCAGGAGAACCTCGCGCCGCCTGGGGTCGTAGGGCCGACCTTCCGCCTGGGACAGACTCGGCTTGAACTTGACGGCGCCGAGCGGGCACGTCTCCAGGCATTCCATGCACACCGTGCATTCCGCCGGGTCACTGGCATTGCTTCTGGCTGCGTCTATGGTTCCGGTCGGGCAGTCTTCCGCGCACAGTCCGCAGTTGCTGCACGACACGGCCGTTGTTCGGCGGAAGACGGCCACCCGACTGATCAGGCCGAGAAACCCGCCCAGGGGGCAGAGATAGCGACACCAGAAGCGCGGAGCAAGAGCGTTCAGCGCCACAAGCACGACGAAGAAGCTCGCGAACCCGAAGGCGTCCTGATACGAGACCGGCTCGGCTGGAAGGATGAGTGGGCGGATGGCCGCGTCCAGCGAGGAGATCGGTCCGTCGAAGCCCGGAATCTGAGACAGGAGGGTTTCGAGAGCCGTCACGATCTGGTCGAGGATGGGCCAGACGGCGGCGGTGAGGGTTCGGAAGAAGATGGCCAGTGGGTCGAGGAAGAGCAGGGTCTGGTTGCCCAGCAGCGCCGCGAACAGGATCAGGAAGAAGAGGACGTACTTGACTTTCCGCAAGCCTTCGGGCACGGCCGGGCGTGGGCCGCGCCCAAGCTTGGCAGGGAGCAGGTCAAGCATGGTGCCGAGCGGACACAGCCAGCCGCACCAGGCACGACCGAACACGAGCGTCAGGAGCAGCGTGGCAAGGGCCAGCACCGAGCCGACAATCAATGCCCGGGCCGCCAGAGTACTGGCCAGCATGAGCAGCGGGTCCAGGCGCATGGGGATGTTGGCAAGATCGCCGGACAAGCCGTCGCGTCGCGATAGGAGCAAGAGCCCGACGAAGGCGATCAGGGCGAGAGCCTGGACCGCCTTCCGGCTCCTGACCCAGCCAGGTCTGGTCGGCATCTCAGACCGAGAAGTCCTGGACCTTCAGCTTGGACAGGTCGCTCCGCCCCAGGCCCATGGCCGCGCCGATCTTGACGTAGGCGAGGTCGTTCGGCTTGAGTCCGAAGAGCGTGGCGGTGAAGCTATCGGCTGCCACGATGTCGGTACTGGCGACGACCGTGTCGAGCTTCTTGACGTAGCTCAACTTGCCACCCGACGGACCGTTTCTGGTGAGGATGCGAACACAATCGACAACCGTCAGGTCCGGCTTGATGAGTGTGTTCAAGTCGGCGATGGCCTGACCCAGATTGCCGTGCATGGCCGAGCGGTCCCGCACAACCCCCATCAGGTTCTTCATGGCCGCCGTAACCACGGCGGAGGAGTGCACCTTGGCGACCGGCACATTGATGAGCACGTCCGCCTTCAGGACATCGTTGTAGACGTCGGTCTGCTTCAGCCATTTTCCGGCGGGGATTCGCGTGCGGACGTAGTTCCGGTCCGACATCACCACCATCTGGCCCCCGGCAGCCTGCACCTGCTCCGCGATGCCGCTCCTGGCGTAGGCCTCGGCCGCGGCGCCGCCATACGGGTAGTCCATGACCTTGACGGTCTTTGCCCCGGCCTCGAAGGCCATCTTGACCAGCGTTCCCACCACCCAGGGGTTGGTCGTGGCCGCGTATGTGTAGGTGCGATATGACACGCAGACGTTCGGTTTGACGATGACATTCGAGCCCGGTGACACGAATCGCTCCATGCCGCCCAGGGCCGCGACGGCGCGCCGCACGAGCGCCTCAGGCTCGCCGTGTCGCGCCACGACGAGGTCCGGGTAGCCGGCGGATGCGGCCGGAGTGGGCGAGGCCGGCAGCGCAGACGCCGGCAGCGCCGAGGCCGGCGTCATAGATGACGACGGTGGCGTGGGCGCCGGCTCCGTCCCCGGCGCTGTAGCCGGCGGGGAGGTGTCGGGCGGACCGGACGTGGGCGGCCTGGGCGTAGTGACGGACTTGCAGGCCTCGACAATTCCGGCCAGCGCCGCGTAGCCCAGAACGAGGGCAGCCAGCCGCAGGAAGTCACGACGTGAGATGTCAGGCACGGCACCCTCCCTTCTCTGAGGAATCAGACGTGACGCGTTGCGGTCTCATCGCGCCAGCGCCTCATACGTGGCCTTGTAGACCTCGGCGAGGCCGACGCCATTCTCATTTGCCAGACGCACGCAGTCATCGTATTCCGGGACAGACTGGACGACCTTCCCGTCGAGCATCTTGAGCTTGACTGTCAGAGTCCCAAAGACGGTATCCACCGTTCGTAGCTCCCGCGCGGCTTCGTAGCGACCGATCGGCTGGACGCGCAGCCCCAGCGTGGTGGTCTCACGCAGCAGCAATTCGGCGAGTGCGGCCTCGTCCCGGCGGCAAGCGATGACGCCCAGAAGGGTGCCCGGGCGGTTCTTCTTCATCTGGATCGGCGTCAGGAAGACATCCCTTGCCCCGGCAGCCAGGAGCTTGTCCATGACGTGCCCGTAGAACTGCGGGTTCATGTCGTCTATGTTGGTCTCGAGTTGGACCATTTCGGTGGCTCCGTCCGCCGGCACATCGCCGACCAGGAGGCGCATGACGTTGGGCCAGGGCAGGTCACGTTTCCCCGCCCCGACGCCTATGCTCTCGATGGTCAGGTTGGGACGCTCGAAGACCGCCAGAGCGACCAGGATGGCCGCGCCGGTAGGCGTGATCAGCTCCACCTGCGCGGACGACGGCGTCAGCGGAGCATGGGCCAGCCGTAGCAACTCGAGGGTCGCCGGAGCCGGAAGCGGCAGCGGGCCATGCCGGCCCTCGACCGTCCCGGAGCCATAAGGCAACGGCGAGGCGTAGAGGCGCTCGATCCCCAGAGAGTCCAGCCCGATTGCCGCCCCGACCACATCCACGATCGAATCCAGCGCGCCGACTTCGTGGAATTGGACCTGGTCGACCGGCTCGCCGTGGACCCTGGCTTCGGCCTCGGCGAGCAGAGTGAAGACCCGGGCGGCCGCTCCCTCGACCCCGTCCGACAACCTGCCGCCGGACAGGATTTCGAGAACGTCGGAGAGACCGCGATGCCGGCGGCTGTCGGGCACGATGACTTCGAGGTCCGCAGCCCGCAGCACGCCCTTGTGGGTTTCCGTCAGGCGCAGCTCCACCTTCTCGGGCAGGCCGAGTCCTTCGATGCCCTCTCGCAGCGTCTCCAGCGACAGGCCGGCGTCGAGGAGGGCGGCCAGGAACATGTCGCCGCTGATGCCGGAGAAGCAGTCGGCGTAGGCGATCTTCATGGCAGCACTTCGTTGAGGCTGCCCCGGCGGTAGCCACTCAGATCCACCGTGACGTAGCGATAGCCGAGCGAGCGCAGGCGGTCCGAAACAGACTCGCGCAGGGAAGCCAGCCGTTCGATCTCTTCCGGAGCGACTTCGATCCGCGCCACCTGGCCGTGATCACGAACTCGCACCGTCGGGAAGCCGAGCTTGTGCAGGTATCTCTCTGCGCCGCCCACCCGCTCCAAAACGGCGAGCGTCACCGGCGATCCGTAGGGGATACGCGACGCCAGACAGGGCTCGCTGGGCCGATCCCAGACGGTCAGTCCGAGCGCGTGGGCGAGAGCCCGAATCTCGGGTTTGCCGAATGCCAGCTCCATGAGCGGGCTCACCACGCCAATCTCGGCCATCGCTCGCCGGCCGGGCCGGTAGTCGGTGACGTCGTCCGCATTCGAGCCTTCCACGAGCGCGGCGAATCCATCCGCCTCCGCCATTTCGCGCAGGCGCCCGAACAAGCCGAGCTTGCAGACGTAGCAGCGGTCCGGCCCATTGACAACGAATGCCGGGTCGGCCAGTTCGTCGTGGTCGAGAAAGCGCAGCGGAAACCCGACTTGCGCGGCCAGCTCCTCGGCCGAAGCCATCGCCTCCACCGATTCGACCGGCGATCGAGCGGTCACCGCCAGCATCTTCTCCCCGAGGGCCCGCCAGGCAGCCGCGCACAACAAGCCGCTGTCGACTCCGCCCGAGAAGGCGACGACCACGGACCCCAGCTCCCGAAATCGGCCCAGCAAGGCTTCCCAGTGGGGTCGCAGTTCGGGCGGAAGGCCTCTCTCGAGGCTCAGATAGTCCATTCAGGGCTCCAACCGGTTGATGCTGCTGGCCAGATAGCCGGCGCCAAAGCCGTTGTCGATATTGACCACACCAATGCCGGCGGCGCAGGAATTGAGCATCGTCAGCAGGGCAGCCAGGCCGCCGAAGCTGGCTCCATAGCCCACACTCGTGGGCACGGCGATAACCGGGACGGAGACCAGCCCGCCAACCACACTGGGAAGCACTCCGTCCATCCCGGCTGCGACGATGATGACCCGTGCCTGCCAGAGCCGTTCAACCTGACCGAGCAGGCGATGAATGCCCGCCACTCCTACGTCGTACAGGCGCTCGACGGCGTTGTTCATGAACTCAGCGGTGATGGCCGCTTCCTCGGCCACAGACAGATCCGCCGTCCCGGCAGCCACGACCAGGATCCCAGGACTCTTCTCGACCGACGGTGAGCGGTCGAGCACCAGGAGGCGCGGCAGAGGGTGGTGGGTCAGCTCGGGCATCTCGGCGCAGACGGCCTCGGCCATCGCCGGCTCGACGCGTGTCACCAGGACCTTGTCGTTGCGCTCGACGATGCGGCGCGCGATTGCGATCACCTGGTCGGCCTGCTTGCCCTGGCCGAAGATCACCTCCGGGGAGCCGCTGCGCAGGGCGCGATGATGATCCAGGGTGGCGAAGCCGCCGAGATCCTCGTAGGGGAGACCGCGGAGCTCCCCGAGAGCCGCCTCGACATCCAGCTCTCCGCCGCGGACTCTCTCCAGCAGGAGCCTGAGTCGCTCGGTTTGCGCACCGTGTTCAGGTTTCATTGGCGCGGATCAGCTACTGCTGCCTCGTTCGCTGGTGATCCCCACTGTGACGTTTCCAGCCTCGCAGACGTCGAGTCGAACCCGACCGGCGCCTGGGCCGCTAGCCTGGGTAGATGGCGACGGAGCGGTGCGATCCTACCACTCGTACCCGATGCGGGACTGGCGCCTGCGAGCCCGCCCGCGCGACCGTCGAGTGCCTCCCGCACGGCCCCGGCAAGCTGCTCGGGCGAGTCGGCGAGCCGGCGCCGTCCCGGGCCGAGCCGGCGCCGTCCCGGGCTCGCCCGGCGCCGGCCGCCGATTGCCCGCCGCTACTTAAGATCGGCCAGAACGCTCCGGCCATCCTTGGCCGCGGCCTTCAGGAGATCCCGAGCCTTCAGGATGGCGGTTCGGGCGCTCTTGAGAGTGGCCTGGGCCGTGCCGCTATTGAACGCTGCCGGCGTCAGCGCCAGCAGCCGTGCGGGCAGCGGCCCCGCAAGTGCCACAGCATTTGCGACGGCCGCGTTCATTGCGTCCAGGTCCGCCTGAGCCGCCCCGACGTCCTTGCCGTTGGCGGCGGCTCCGGCGATCCGATCCGTGAGCGTTGCCGAGATCCCATCGAAGTGCGGCTTCAGGGCGACCACGCCGTCGGCCGCGACGGTCAACCTGACCTGCGGCCCGAGCAACACGTAGATCCGGAACCCGGAGACGATCTGCACCACTTGAACCCTCAGCGAGGCGGGTCTTGCGGGCCTGCCGATCGTGGCCTTCAGAGCGGCGAGACCGGACCTGTCGGCGCCAATCTTGGCGGCGAGGGCGGCCGCGTCCGATGACGTCAAAGCCGCCGACGCGGCGACCACGCGCGACAGCGATTCCAGCGTGGTCTGGCGCCGGGCAATCTCGCAGTCTGCGAAGGCCCGGATCGTGGCCACCGTTGCGCCGGTCCGGACGGAGACGGCCTGAGTGGCGCAAACGCCGGAGCCAGTGGGACCGCCCGAGACGGGTGCCGTCGCGGCCGATGCTGCGACGCCCGTGGCGCCGGCCGTGAACACGACCACGGCCAGCGCAGCCACGAGACCGGTTCGGAGTGGCAAGCGCATCGAGTTGCTGCCTGGAAGTCTCATGGCTACTCACCGCCCTGTTGCGACGAGTCCGAGGACCCGACCGAGTTGTTGATGTCGTTGATGAGCTGGTTGATCTGGTCCAGCTCGCTGGCTACGGGATCCGGAGTGGGCGGCGCAGACGGCGCGGTCGCAGGCGTGGACGAAGCGGCCGGGGCTGAACCGGTCGCCTCGCTACTCCCCGATTCGTTCGCGCCCGACGGACCGCCGGCTGCCGCGCTGTAGCTGGGCTGGGGTGCCGTCGGCTGGGGAGTGGACCCGTGGCGTCCGCAACCGGCCACGGCAAGGCAGACGAGCAAGGCCGCGGCCAGACATGCGATCGTCCGAGCCTGATTCCGTTTCACAGGAGTCTCCTTGCCGATCGATCGGCCAACGCACCGATGATCGGCCCCGCCAACCAGCTTTGGCATGCCAGTTTCGTAAGGCAAGTGTAAAAGGCGCGACGCCGCCGAGTCGAGCCCCAGCGGGTCCGGGCTCGCCGCCACGCGACTACTTGAGCGCGGCGAGGACCTCCTCGGTGGAGCGGACTCGGCCGATCCTCGGGAAGGTGGCTGCGACAGTGGCCTGATGCTCCTCGGTCCCGCGGGCGGCCATCGCGTCCTCGACGAATATCTGCTGATAGCCACGCTCGAAGGCGTCGCGGGCCGTGCTCTCTACGCCCATGTTGGTCGAGATCCCGCACAGGATGATCGTGTCGATGCCACGGCGGCGCAGCTGGAGGTCCAGCTCGGTGCCGTAGAAGGCGCCCCACTGGTGCTTGGCGATGACGATGTCGTTCGCCTTGGGTCCGAGCTCCGGGACGATCTCCGCCCAATCGGGCGGGGGCGCAGTCGGGACCCTGCCGACCGGGCCGACGGCGTCCGTTATCGGCTTGAGGCCGTCCTTGCCGTCAGGCGACCGCGTGACATGGACCAGCACCACAGTCCCGCCGGCAGCGCGCATCGCGTCGGCAATCCGGGCGGCCCGAGCCACGACATCAGCCGAGGCATGCGGAGCCGAGGGAAAGCCCACGATCCCACGCTGGAGATCGATGACGACCAGAGCGGTCTTCGACGCTTCGATCTTCAGATCCACAGGTTGCTCCTCCTGAACTTGCCGACTATTTGTGCGCGGCGCCGGCCCGGCGAGTCGCCAGAGCCTTCTGCCGCGCAACCGTCTCCGGGCGCCGTTCTTCGTGGCGATTGAAGAAGACCTTGACGATCTCGATCAGGGTCAGGTAGGCGGCCACCAGCCCCACCAGCAGCAACCAGAACTGCCACGGGAGCTCGCCGAAGCCGATGAACGATCCGAGCGGGCTCAGCGGAATGATGACGGCCGCGGCAAGTGCCGCAACGATCGCCGCCGCCAGCTGCTTGCTGGGACGGCTTCGCCAGAACGGACTGAGCCGCGTGCGGATGGCGAGCACCACCAGGATCTGGGTGAAGAGCGACTCGACGAACCAGCCCGTATGGAACGATTTCTCGTTGTTCGTCCCGAGCATCAGCAGCAGCAGGCCAAACGTGGCGTAGTCGAAGATCGAAGAAACCGGCCCGAAGACGATCATGAACCGCTCGATGGCGTGGACGTCCCAGCGGGCCGGCTCCGCCTCAACGTCCGCGTCCACGTTGTCCGAGGGAAGGGCCGTCTGCGAAGCGTCGTAGATC
>PMIE01000059.1 GCA_003156975.1 Chloroflexota bacterium
CCGCGCCGGCTCAACCGACCTGCCAGCTTCTCCAGCCCGAACTCGGCAAGACGGAACCGGTTCGACCCGAATGTGTCCGTCTCGATGGCGTCCGCCCCGGCCTCGATGTAGTCCCGGTGAATCGTGGAGACGACCTCGGGCCGGGTCAGGACCAGCTCGTCAAGGCAGGCCCGTTGTGGAACGCCGCGGGAATAGAGGAGCGTTCCCATCGCGCCGTCAAGCAGAAGCGGCCGGCGTCGGAGGCGGATCCTGAAGCGCTCGCGCTCGGTCAGAAACCCTGGTTCGGCCGGCGCCGCGCTGCCCCGTTTCGCGTTCGCGGCGAACAGGCTCGCAAGGGACGAAACGTCGGCGGTTGGCATGAGTGCAAGACTAACCAATCCCGGACGGCCGGAAGCGGCCGGGGCGAGGGGCGCGACCGCCGACAGGCGGCCGTGAGGCGCGCTAGATGCCGACGACCTTGCGCGGCACCAGGATGATGTTCAAGACGGTGCCGACGACGCTGACGACAATCGCCGCGACAACCGCGCAACCGATCGCCTCGTAGCCCCAATGCGGCGGGTAGCCGCCCAGGGTGAAGCCGATGTTCAGGGAGCTGGCCTGGTTGACGAGCCATGCTGTCCCAAGAAGCATCGCCGCGTTGATGACGAAAGCTACCAAACCCATCGTCAGGAAGCCGATCGGCATTGCGAGGGTCTTCACGATCGGCTTGATGTAGCTGTTGACCAGGGCGAACACAAGGGCGATGACCGCGATCTTCAGCCAGTCTTCGGGTTTGTTGGTTTGGAAGGCGAGCTTGAACTCAGGCACGACGTTGGCAGCCACGAGCAGCGCCACTGCATTCACCGCGACCTTGACGACGAGGTCGAGCATTCGCGTTTCCTCCGAACACCGAGCGCCGTCTTGGCGGCGGCGCCGCATGGCTCGATGCTAGCGCGGGCGTCCAGCCCCTGCGCGGGTTTCGCGCGGTCGCCGCCAGTTCCTGTCCGTGACCTGCCCGGGAGCGGGCCTCCCGCTACACTCGACTCAACTGCAGCCGAGGAGAACGATGTCGCAATTCTGCGACCGTGTCGACGTGTTTCTGGATGAGTTCTTCCACCTCTTCCCCGTGGCCGCGACCGCGACCGGCATGCACGCCGTGGACGGCGAGTGGCCGGATCTGGGCCGCGCGGGTCGCGAGGCGCGGCTCGCCTTCGCCGACCGCTGGGAGGTGGAACTGCGTGGGTTCGCCGACGGCGACCTGACGCCGGACGAGCGCATCGATCGCGACCTGCTGCGCTCCGAGTTGGCGGCCCTCCGCTTCGACGAGACGGAGCTGCGCGAAGACGCGTGGGACGCCCTGGGCTATGTGTACCTGTTGGGCGGCGGCATCTTCCCGCTGCTTGCCCGCGAGTTTGCACCGCTCGCTACTCGGCTGGCTTCCGTGGCCTCGCGCCTGGAAGGCGTGCCCGCGGTCCTGGCGGCCGCTCGAGACGAGCTCGGAAGCCTTGCCGTGCGCCCGCCGTCGCGGCTCCACACGGAGATGGCCATCAAGCAGCTGCCCGGGATCGTGTCGCTGGTTGAGGACGCTGTGGCTCAGGCCGAGGCGGCCGCGGACCAGCCGGGCGTGGCCGAAATCCTGCCCCGGCTGCGAGCCGCCGCCACGACTGCCGTCATGGGCATCGGCGAGTTCGAGGTATTCCTGCGCGACGATCTGCTGTCGCGCTCTTCGGGCGACGGACGGCTCGGGTCGGAGTTGTTCGCCCGCAAGCTGCGCCATACCTTCCGGTCGGACATCACGTCCGACACGATCATGGCCCAGGCTCTCGTGGAGTACGAGGCCGTTCGCGCCGAGATGATCCGCATCGCCCGCGAGACTTGGGACCAGTGGGTACCGGGCGAACCTTTGCCTTCGATCGTGAGCGAGGGAAGCCAGGAGGCGGTCGACTCGAGGACGGTGGCGGTGGTCACCGCCGCGATCGGCCGCGCGCACCATCCCGCCGCCGAGCTGGTCGAGTATTGCCGCGAGAGCTATCGCGGCATCGTCGAGTTCTGCCGGAGCCACGACGTCATCACCGTCCCGGACGAGCCGCTCGAGATCGAGTGGACGCCGCCCTTCCTGCGTGAGTTCGCCGGCGCGATGCTCGACTCGCCGGGTCCGCTGGACAAGGGGCAGAAGACGTTCTACTTCATGACCCCGCCGCCGGAGGACTGGACGCCGGTGCAGGTGGATTCGTACCTGGCCGAGGAGAACGACCGCCAGATAGACCTGACGACGATCCACGAAGGGTCGCCCGGTCACTACCTCCAGCTCGTCTACTCGAACCGCTGCCCATCGTTGGCGCGCGCCGTCTTCCAGAGCGGCGTCTTCGCCGAAGGCTGGGCTGTGTACGTGACCCAGGTGATGATGGACCTGGGCTTCCACGCCGGCGATCCGGCCCTGATGCTGATCCACTGGAAGTTCTACCTGCGCGCGATCACCAACGCGATGATCGACATCGGCATTCACTCCGGCTCCATGACCGAGTCGGCGGCGATGCACCTGATGGTCAACGGCGGGTTCCAGGAGGAGTCCGAAGCGCGCAAGAAGTGGGACCGCGCCCGCCTCACCTCCACGCAGCTGTCGACGTACTTCGTCGGCTCGATGGAGATGTGGAAGCTGGAGAGAGAGCACCGCATTCGCGCCGCGGTTGACTCAGGCGATGCGCGCGGGGCCGCGGCCGTACCGGATCCGCGCGTCGTCGGCGGCTTCGGCGAGACGCCGGGCTTCAACTACAAGGCGCACCTCGAGTCGGTCATCGCCCATGGTTCGCCGCCTATCCCGCTCATCCGGCGCATCCTGATGGGGGAGTAGCGGGGGTCGGGCTGCTGCGGCCGGCTCTGGAACCTCCAACATCGCTAGACTCAGAGACAGGCTTGTGTGCGGCTGCAGCCCACAAGCCGGGGGAGGATGACTTGCCGGATTCGCGCATTGCTCGGCCGCGCTGATGACCGCTGAGGTCGGTGCTGGCAGTCAGGCCACGGGCTATGTCGCCCTCGGACGGAAGGCTGCCCGGCTTCTGCGGCCGGTGTCTCTGGTGGCCGCCGCCACGGCTCTTTTCTGGCCGGGCCTGTCATTGGGCCCCGCCCTCGATGCCGCAGTCTTCATCCTGGCGGGCTCTCGGATCCGCGACGGCCACTTGCCATATCTCGACCTGTGGGATCACAAGCCGCCGGGAGCCTACCTGCTGAACGCCTTCGGTCAGGCCGCGCTTCCATGGTTGGATTCGTGGGTGGTCTGCTGGCTGTTGACGCTTGTCTTCACGAGCGCCTCCGTTCTGCTGATGGACCGGTTGTTGCGCCGCCGTCTCTCGGCTCTGGGCTCGTGGGCCGGAAGTCTGTTGTTTTGCGTCGGTGTGGCGTGCTACCCGATTGCCCTCGGCGGCGGCTACACGGAATCGTTTGCGTTGTTGCCGCTGGTATTTGCTTTGTGGGTCATAGCGGTACTACCTCGCGACGGGCGCACCGCTGCCCTCATCGGACTTGCGCTGAGTTGCGCCTGCCTGATCTCATTGCAGTGCGTGCCAGCCGCCATTGTGCTGGCCGCCGCGGCCGTGTGGACCAACAGTCGAGGATTTGTCGCGGGTCGGCGTGCCGCCGCTCTCGTGGCAGGCGCACTCCCGCTACCTCTCGCAGTGTCGGCCTGGCTCGTTGTCGGTGGGGCCGGTGCGGATGCGGCCGATCAGATCCTTGCCTACAACGCCGCATATCGAGATCCGGCGAGCCAGCTGCTCGCGCAAATCCCGCTTGTCGGCTGGCTCTACGGCGGTCTCGCGATCCTCGTCGCTGTTGCGGTGATGAGGCTGCTTCACCGGTCTTGGGCCTATGACCGTGTCGATTGGGCCTGCCTGGCATGGTGCCTGTCCTACACGGCATACATCGTCTTCGAGGGTCGCTTCTTCCTTCACTACCTCATCCTGATCATGCCTCCGGTGGTCTTGCTGGCGGGCCGCGGCCTGGATGGACTGCTGCGGCAAATTGAGCGGCCGAAGTACATGCTGCGGCGGTGGCTGGCGGTCGGCGTCTCGATCGAGGTTGTGGTCGCCCTTGCCTTGTCCGCCGTTGAATTGCTGACCTTGAACGGTGGCGCCCTGGCCGTCGCCGCCTCGGCACGGAACGTGACTGTCACTACCGACGCCTGGATTAGAGGGCATACCCCCGCATCCGCGACGTTGTTCGTCTGGGGGAACAACGCCGCACTGCACCTTGCATCCGATCGCATGCCGTATGGCCGCTATGTCTACCAGTTCCCGATGGTGACGCCCGTGTACTGGTCGACGGGGCGCACCGCGGCTCTGCTCGAGGCTTGGAGCAAGTCGCCACCGTCGGTGATCGTCGAGAGTCCGTCGGGTGTGCCGATGTTCAGGCCGGCGGCGCCACCCGACGACCGAGTTCTCGACACACTGGCGCCGCTTCGGGATTTCGTGCGCGCCAACTATCGGCTGGCGGCAACATTCGGAGGTTCCGGCGATTTCGGTGACATATACGTCTACGTCGCTCCCGCGCCGTGACGCGGGCAGAGGCAACCGTGAGCACCGGGGCGACGGCCCCGGCCGGGGACTGCGACAATGCAGCCGATGAATCCACAGAACCCGTATCCGGGTGCCCTCATCGTCATCGAGGGGATCGACGGCGCCGGTTCCACCACCCAGTCGGAGCTGTTGATCGAGTGGCTGGCGCGTTCTGGAATTCCGGCGGTGCTTACGAGTGAGCCATCGAAGGGACCGATCGGGGTCACGATCCGCGAGCATCTCGCTCGGCGGATCGAGCTGGGCGGTCCGGAGGCGGAGGCGCTGGCGTTCGCCGCCGACCGGATGGACCACGTCGCCTCCGAGATGAACCCGGCTCTCCGTCGCGGCACGACCGTCGTAACGGACCGCTACTACCTCTCGAGCCTGGCCTATCAGTCTCTCGCCTGCGACATGGCCTGGGTGCGCGAGATCAATGGCTTCGCGCCGCGTCCGGATCTGACCGTCTTTCTGTCCGTTCCTCTTGACGTTGGCATGGCACGCCTCAGCGTGCGCGAGACTCGCGAGCGGTTCGAGGAGGATCGCGGCGAGATCGCCCGAATCGCTGCGAGGTATGAGACGGCGATCGCGGCGCTTCGCGCCGACGGCGAAGAGGTTCACGTCCTCGATGGCACCCAGTCACCCGCTGCCATCCATGCCGATATCGTGCGGCTCGCCAGTCCCGTCTTGAAGCTGCGCTATCCGACGGCGCTGACAGGAGACGCCACTACCCGGTAGGTCGATTTGCCGCTCGCTCCGCGGCCTGTTGCTCCGCGGCTGAGGCTCAGCCCCCGGCTGCGGCCTCGAGCTTGTCGAGCTGGTAGCCGCATGCCTTCGCCGCTTTCGACAGTGTCGAGGTGAGGCGCTCGGAATCCTTGAAGTGCTTCGCAATCGAGGCGGGCGTACCGGCCGGAGCCGCGACCGCATCCAGGGCGTCCAGCGCGACCATCCACCACAGAACCTGGGCGAATGACTCGCGGTTGAACCAGTTGACCCCTTCCCAGACGTTGACGCGGATGTATGGCCGAACCGACTCGTCGGCGACGAGCGCGCGAACGAGCGCCGGCGCTCGTTCGGCCGCCGCGCGCGAAGCGACGGAAGCCGGCAGTGGCAGATGGCCGAGCATTCGGACAAGTGCCACGAGGCGCCAGGCTGCGCCGTCGTCGAGTCCGAGATCGATAAAGACGCCGGCCAGAACGGCGCCGAGTTGCAGATCCTCGATGTAGGTGCCTGCGCTCTCGCCCCGCTCCGCCACGGCCCAGATTGCGCGCGAGACCAGCCGGCCGGCGAGCGCGATCCACGTCCACTCGTCACTGAGGCCGGCGCACAGCCTCTCCTGACCCAGCCCCGGCAGGCGGAGGGCGGCGTCAAGGTTGCTGCGAAACTCGTCGGCCACGCTATCGACATCACCGGCCGCGGCCGTGACCTCGACGAGCGCGTGGAGCACTCGCAGAACGTGGCTCCGGGCGTCGTCGAGAAGCGCCGCGAGTTCCGAGTCGGTGGCCGCGGGCACGGCCGTGGCCGTCGCATGGTGAGCCGCACCGGCATCTGACTTCGACGCGGCCGCGGCCGCGGCCCTGGCACCGGGTCCCCGCAGTCCCAGGTCGATGTGCGCCACGGCAGGACACGCGGTTCGGGCGCGAGCCGCCCCGACCTGGGCCACTCGCCTTATGGACCCGTTCTCCGTCAGCCCGCGGACCGCGTCATGAAGGGGCTGCAGCTGCATCTCGCGCATCGCGGCGCTGATGCTCGGCACGCCGGCGCCGTTCAGTTTCGCGGCGAGGCGACCCAGCTGGCCCGAAGGCCCGTCCTGGATTTCGCGTATGTCCAGGAATACCTGGCAGCCGTAGGCGTGCAACTCCACATAGAGCCCGTCACGGCACAGGTCCGAGGAGGAGCGCACGAACTCCAGACCGGATCGCTGTTCGCGCAGCAGGGTCCACCAGTCGCCGTCCGCGTGGAGGCCCAGCCCCTCGCCGAGCGACTTGCGGACAATCCGCCGCCCGCCGCCGTCCGCCACGGAGAAGCCGGCCGATGTCTTGATCCAGCCCTTGGCCTCGGCGAAACGGTTGTGATAGACGATCAGGGCGTGCTCGTCTCCGTGTCGGTTCGAGTATGCGAAGACATCCTCGTTGACCCAGCCGCCCGGATCGTAGACGTCGTAGAGCAGGAAGTCGGTCACTTCGGCGAAGAGATAGCGGCGGTGGAAGAGCGGGAAGATCTCTCGCTCGTGGCGCTCGATCAGCCAGCCATCCGGTTGCTCGTCGCGGTATGCCCGCCGGTATTCCATGCCGTACTTCTCGGCGAAGCCCTCGACCTGCCCGTGGCCGATCATCGGCAGACCCGGCATGGTCGCCATCAGCGTGGCCACGCCGAAATACTTGTCGCCCTTGGCGAACTGATCTACCGCGGTCCGCTCGTCCGGATTGCTCATGAAGTTGACGAAGCGCTTGAGGACCTCGGGGTCGAACTCGATCGTGTCCTTGATTACCTGGCGATAGCTGGCGTTCTCTTCGTCACGCATCATGTTCATGAAGGCGCTGTTGTANNCAGCGTGTCCGGCACCTCCGCCGCCACGCGATCGACGACCTCTCGCCAGAACTCGGCCGGCATCCGCTCGTCGAAGACGGCCCGTGTCGTGGCGTGCTCAGCCCGCGACGGAATCGCTCCGCCCTGACCGGGTTCCGGGAACCAGAGCCGCTGGATGTGGCGGCGCGCCAGCGTCATCGCGGCGTCGAAGCGGATGATCGGGAACTTGCGCGCGACGTGGAGGATGGTCTGGATGACCGCCTCGCGGACCTCGGGGTTGAGGTAGTCCAGCTGGGCGGTGTCGTTCCAGGGCATGCTCGTGCCGTCGTTGCCGTGGTAGATGTAGCGCGCCTGGCCGGTCTGGTTGTCGGTCCGCTTGAAGACCACCGCGGCGTCGGTGGAGTTCCAGTAGTGGTCTTCGATCTGGATCGTCGCGCGGTCGTCGTCCGACAGGTTGCCGCCGGTGAACGAGTAGGAAGGGTAGGGGGAGTCCGGCAGCTGCAGGAACCAGTCGGGGTGCTCCATGACCCAGCGCGAGTCGATGCCCATATGGTTGGGCACCATGTCGGAGCTGAGGCGGATTCCCCGCCCGGCGCAACGCCTGCGCAGCTGCTGGAAGGCTTCGTCGCCGCCGAGGTCCTCCGCGATCTGGTAGTCCATCAGCGAGTAGGCCGATGCGGCCGCTTCGGGGTTGCCGCGCCATTGCTTGATCTTCTGGCTGGCCCGGCTGCGTTCCCACAGGCCGATGAGCCACAGCCCGGTGAAGCCTCGGCGTGACAGTGCCTCCAGCTCTTCGTCCGGGATCTCGTCCAGGCGATGGATCCAGCGGCCGTAGCGCTTGGACAGCTGGTCGAGCCAGACGTATGTGGTCTTGGCCATGAGAACGACCCGCGGCATCCACTCGCGGTCCTGGCTGAACTTCTCGTATTCGTTCTCGAGGCCGCCGAGCCCGGGGCCTTGCACGGCCGGGGTGGCGTTCCCGGTTGAGGGATGGGTCCGCATCCAGAGTGCGACCTCTTCCTCGTGCAGCACGTCCAGGCTGACGACGAGCCGATCCATGTAGCTCGTCAGAACAAGACCCCAGCGAGTCCGCATGTATCGGAGCTGCCCGGCGAGAGAATCCGGCGAGGCGATTGCGGGGGCCCGAAGGAAGGCGATGAGCGATGAGCCTTCGGGGCCGAAGCCGGGCTGGCCGTCGAAGAACTCGCGCAGGCCTTCGATCAGATCGCTATAGGCGGTCCGTTCCGTGAGATCCGCATCGTCGAAGAGTTCGTCGAACGTCGCGAATGCCGGGTTGGCGTTGGCCAGCCACAACATCAGCAGTTCTTCGAGGGCGATCTCCCGGTTCGGGTGGCCCTCCGTCTCTCCCGCCAGATAAACCGCAGGCAACTGACCGTCGCGAATCACCACCAGCGGCGGGAACTGCTCGACGAAATGGACCAGCGCGTGGTCCAGGACTTCAGGCTGCAGCTGGGCGGCGAGAGCGGCAATGGCGTCGGCCATGACGTTGGGGTTGACCGTCCGGCGGTACATCTCCACGGCATGGTGGAGAACCTCGTCGATCAGCCCCATGGCGTTCAGTTCGGCGGCGTGGACGACGCGGTCCGGGTATCGCGCCGGATCGGCGCGGTCGTTCATGCGCTTCGCGAAGGCCCGCGCCGCAGGGAAGTCAGGAATGATGACGTTGCCTGTGGTCTGGAAGAGTGCCCTGTCGAACTCGTAGCGGACGCGAGCCGCCTTCGAGATATGGAACTCGAATGCCACGGTTGCGCTCCAGGCCTGTCAGCAGGGCCGGGGGCCCATGATGCTGGGTCGTTGGCCGGTAGTGGCGAGTCTATCAGGGCCACGATGGGAGTCGACCCCGAGTATCGACCTGCAGTGGCGCCCTGGCGCCCTGGCGCCCCGCCGCAGCGCCCCGCCGCAGCGCCCCGCCGCAGCGCCCCGGCGCGGACCGGCTGCGCGGTCGGGACCCTAGCGGATCGACGAGTCTCGATGGCGCGGGCCGGCAGTCGGCTGGTTCATCTCTTCGAGCGCCTCGGCGTAGATGGCGGCGCCATCGATCCGGCGCGACGGTGAGCTGAAGAGCGACAGGTCGTCGATGAGCGCACTTTCGAGGTTGGTCCCGGCAGCGTCGTCGATCAGCCTTGACGCTCGAGCCGCGCAGAGAAGGACCTGCTTGGTCTCCAACCGGATAGGGTCGTCCCAGAACCAGCCGTCGCTGGCGAACATAGCCAGCCGCCAATGCTCGGCCTCCATCAGCGAGAGGAACCGCTCGTGCTGGTCTACCGAGGCGAGAGGCAGGCGGCCGCGGACGAAGTCCTCGGCGCTGACCTCCCCGAAGAGGACATCTACGTAGGCGTCGCGGGCATGCCAAAAAGCGGACGGCTCCATGAATTCAGTGGCAAGCCCGCCGGCCACGGTATCTATTGCGGTGGCGAGGCGCTCCAGAGCGACGCGGAGCGGGCCCTTCCAGCGACCGTCGGAGGCGTCGGGGCACTCGCCGGTCCAGCGCAGCACGCCGTGGTGGCAGCTCCAGGAGGTTCGTTCCGCGATTTGCGTGGCGGGGAAGGCGCTTGCCGGGATCGCGCCCACGACCCGGCCGATCGTCGTGACATCGAAGCCACGGTCCGGGGTCCCCGGTCCCGGGTTGACCAGTCGCGCCAGGAAGAGGTCGCGGAACTTCTGGTGGTGGCCGTACAGCTCGCCGTCCGTAGCGATCACCGCCATGCGTGGCGTGCCGTCGGGGAACGCGGGGCCGGCAATGCGAGGCAGAACTCGATCCCGGGCGAAGGCGTCGGCGTCCATCGTGGCATCTGATTCGAAGGAGGCGGACGCCGACATCGCAGCGTCGTAGAAGACGACAACGATTGCCTTGCCCGCGCCCAACTCCACGCGGTACGGGCGGCGCGTGTCCAGCCGGGAATCGGCGGCCTGCCACGGCGCCAGGATGGTGTAGTGGATTCCTTCCTCGACGAGGATGCGCAGCGTGGGCAGGTCCACGGCCGTCTCCGGCAGCCAGATGCCGGTAGGTCGTCGATCGAACCTCAACTCGAAGTCGCGCAGCCCCCATCGAATCTCGGTCCGGCGGTCCGCCAGCGAGGCGAGCGGCAGGATCGCGTGGTGATAGGCCTGCGCCATTGCGTTGCCGGAGTCAGGCCCGTCTGTTTCGGGGGTAACGTCCGAGTCCACAAAGCCCTTGTGCGTCGAAGGATCGTGGTCCGCCAGCCAGGCGGCGAGGGTGGGCCCCAGGTCGTACGAGATGTGGCGGAGATTCCCGCGCTCGGCGTTTGGCTTGTAGCACTCGGCGTCGATCCGAGCGTTCCAGTCGCGGTAGGGGGCGGCTGCCGGCTGCGGGGCTATCTCCCGGCTGAACGGGTTGCGGCGCTCGGGCTGGTAGAAGTGGCCGTG
>PMIE01000108.1 GCA_003156975.1 Chloroflexota bacterium
TCGACAAGAACACCGTCGACTTCACGGACAACTACGACGGCACCCAGAAGGAGCCGACGGTTCTGCCGGCCAAGCTCCCCAACCTGCTCGTCAACGGCTCGTCGGGGATCGCGGTAGGCATGGCCACGAACATCCCGCCCCACCACCTG
Organism: Chloroflexota bacterium; assembly: GCA_003156975.1. Lineage (GTDB taxonomy): Bacteria > Chloroflexota > Limnocylindria > Limnocylindrales > CSP1-4 > Fen-1039. The sequence continues at coordinate 150 of PMIE01000108.1, forward strand.
GGCGAAGTCTGCGACGCCGCCAGGGCCCTGATCGACGCCCCCGAGCTCACGTCGGACGACCTCTGCAAGTACGTCCTCGGGCCGGACTTCCCGACCGGCGGCACGATGTACCGGTACGAGACCCGCCGCAACTCAATCACCGGCGAGACCGAAACGATCGACGCGATCCGCGAGATGTACGCCCACGGGCGCGGTCGCGTGGTCGTCCGTGCCCAGGTCGCATTCGAGGAGACCCGCCACGGCCGGATGGCGATCATCGTCACCGAACTGCCGTACCAGGTGAACAAAGCCGCCCTGCTCGAGCGCATGGCGGAGATGGTGACCGGCAAGAAGATCGAGGGCATCTCCGACCTTCGCGACGAGTCCGACCGCGACGGCATGCGCATCTACATCGAGATCAAGCGCGACGCCGACCCGCACCGCGTCCTGAACAACCTGTTCAAGCACACGGCGATGCAGACCGCGTTCAACATGAACATGCTCGCCCTCGTCGATGGCCAGCCGCAGACGCTGCCGCTCAAGGCCGTTCTGCAGCACTACATCGACTTCCGTCGCGAGGTCGTTCGCCGGCGCACCGAGTTCGACCTGGAGAAGGCCCGAGCCCGCGCCCACATCTTGGAAGGCCTCAAGATCGCCCTCGACAACCTCGACGAGGTGATCAAGACGATCCGGGAGTCGGCCGACGTCGAGAAGGCACGAACCAACCTGATGGGTCGCTTCGGCCTTTCCGAGATCCAGGCTCAAGCGATCCTGGACATGCGTCTGGCCCGACTGGCGGCCCTCGAGCGCAAGAAGATCGAGGAGGAATACCTCGAAGTCATCAAGCTCATCGCCGAACTGGAAGACATCCTGGCCAACCCGTCTCGGATCTCCGCCGTCATCAAGGACGAGCTCCTCGCGATCAAGGCTAAGTACGCCGGCGTCCGGCGCACCCGAATCGCCGACGACTCCAGCCGCGAGATGACCGACGAGGATCTGATCGCCGACGAAGATGTCGTGGTGACCATCAGCCGGCGCGGCTACATCAAGCGCCAGCCCGTGGCCACCTACCGCCGCCAGGCGCGCGGCGGGAAGGGGATCATCGGCCACGTGACGCGTGAGGAAGACGCCGTCGAGCACCTGCTCGTGGCCAACACGCACGACTGGGCTCTCTTCTTCACCAACCGCGGCCGGGTCTTCTCGGCAAAGGTCCACACCATCGTCGATGCCAGCCGCCAGGCAAAGGGCATCGCCATCATCAACCTCCCCGGCGTCCAGGTGGAGCCGGGCGAGACGCCGATGGCCACGATCACGCTGTCGGACTTCACCGCCGGCAAGTTCCTGGTCATGGCCACGCGCAACGGTATCGTCAAGAAGACTCCTCTCGAGCAGTTCGAGAAGGTCCGAAGCTCCGGCATCATCGCCATCACCATCGCCCCCGACGACGAACTCGCCTGGGTGGACGTGGCCACGGGCACCGACGACGTGATCGTCGCCAGCGCTCAGGGCAAGATCGCCCGCTTCCCCGAGGACGAGGTCCGGCCGATGGGCCGCCCCGCCGCCGGCGTGATCGGCATCCGCCTCGCCAGCCCCACAGACAAGGTCATCGGCATGAGCGTCGTCCAGCCGACCGCCGATCTCCTCGTCCTGACCGAAACCGGCTACGGCAAGCGCGTCGCACTGACCGAATTCCGGCCGATGCACCGCGGCAGCCAGGGCGTCCGGCTCATCTCCCTGGAAGGCAAGAAGACCGGCGACGTCGCCGCCGTTCAGCAGGTCACCGAGGAAGACGAGGAGCTCCTGCTGATCAGCGCCGGCGGACAGGTGGTTCGCACCGAGACCAACACCATCAACCGCTACTCATCCCAGGCCAGAGGGGTGATCGTCATGCGCCTCAACGCCGGGGACAAGGTGGTGGGAATTGCCGCATTCCGCGCCGGACTGGCACAACGTGATGGCTTGGCGGACAATGAGACCGAAGGAACGAAGCCGGCCCCCGACGGCGGCAAGCCCAAGTGACGGAACATCGCCGTGATCGATAGATCGAAGCGATCGGCAGATCACAGTGATCGATAGCGAGACTCAGGAGGCACCTTTGCCCGCGGCCGGCCAGTTCGACGTCTACACCGGGAACGCAAACCCGGAATTGGCGCGAAACATCTGCCGATACCTGGGAATCGACCTCGGTCGAGCCGAAGTCTTCGAATTCGCCAATGAGAACATCTTCGTCCGCATCATCGACAACGTTCGCGAGAAGGACGTCTTCCTGATCCAGCCGACCTCCCGACCGGTCAACCAGTCGATAATGGAACTGCTGATCATGATCGACGCCTGCAAGCGGGCGAGCGCCGGGCGAATCACCGCCGTCGTGCCGTACTACGGCTACGGTCGGTCGGACAAGAAGGATCAGCCCCGAGTTCCGATCACTGCTCGCCTGATCGCGGACATGCTCACGGTCGCAGGGGCAAACCGGATCCTGACCGTAGACCTCCACCAGGGTCAGATCCAGGGCTTCTTCAACATTCCTGTGGACGAGCTCACCGCCGTCCACCTTCTGTCGAGCCACTTCCGCAAGAAGGAAATCCAGAATCTGGTCGTGGTAACGGACCTCGGGTTCGCCAAGCGTGCCCGTACCTTCGCCCAGCTGCTGGACGCCCCTCTCGCCATCGTCGAGAAGCGCCGCATCGGCAATCAGGATCGCACCGAGGTGCTCAACGTCATCGGCGACGTCCGCGGCAAGCGAGCGATCATCGTCGACGACGAGATCGACACGGCGGGCACTCTCATCCAGATCGTCGATGCCCTGGAGCGCGAGGGCGTGACCGAGTTGTATGGCTGCGCCACCCATGCCGTCCTATCGGATCCGGCCGCGGAACGCATCGCCAACTCGAACCTGCAAGAGGTGGTCGTTACCGACTCCATCCCGATCCCGCAGGAGAAGCGCGGCGGCAAGATCAAGGTGATCTCCCTCGCCCCACTCATCGCAGAAGCGATCATCCGCATCCATCGCGGCCAGTCCGTCGGTGCGCTCTTCACCAGCGAGGTCAAGTTCACGCAGGAGATGCTTCTGTGGGACGAGAACGGCGGCGGGGAGCGGCAATGATCGGCCGCAGCGCGCATCCCCGGGAAGACTTACGCCGATGACACTCCAGCTTCATCGCCCCGACGGCACCGGCGGCCTGGTCCCGACGCCTCCCGCGGGTCGCAGCCGTGCCGAAGACTGGCGCAAAGGCCTGCGGTCCTATCGCTGGCGAGCGGCCCCTCTGCGCAACTCGGAGATGAACCCCACCTCCACCCTTGCCGCGGTGACCTTCTGGGTCGTGCTCGCCGGGCTCACCTTTGCCCTTCTCTTGATAGGTTACGGGTCGCACTTCTGGCGCTAGCAGAGCAGGCCGCAGGCTTGGCTCGCCCGCTGGCCTATACTTTCGACCCAGCCCTCGGCCCAACCGAGTCGCTGTCATCGGCCGACGCCGAGGGGCGTCGCCGCCTCGGCCGAGGCCCCGGCCAATGGCCCGCGAGTCGGGCCGCAAATGATCGTGAGCCTCAATGCTTGGCTTCCTGAGCCGCTTCGTCGACTCAAACGACCGCGAGCTCCATCGCATTGAACCCCTCGTCGCGAGGATCAACGAGCTGGAGCCCGAAATGCAGGCGCGCTCCGACGAAGAGCTGCGCGCCTTCGTCGACGAGATTCGCGATGAGATTCGCGAGGCCGGCCAGCCCGAGGAGCCATCGGACGACGAACTGAACAACCCCGAGCGGGAACGTCGTCGAGAAATCGCCAAAGAGCGCGTCAAGCGCGAGCACGCCCATCTCCAGGACGCGATGGACGGCGTCCTGCCGGAGGTCTACGCGGCTGCCCGCGAGGCGATGCAGCGGACGCTGAGCATGCGCCATTTCGACGTCCAGATGATGGGCGGAATCGTCCTTCACCAGGGCCGGATCGCCGAGATGCG
>PMIE01000143.1 GCA_003156975.1 Chloroflexota bacterium
GCCCAGGAGCAGGCCACGTATCTGATCGAGGAGCGAGAGCTCACCCGTCAGGCCGAGGAACTCAGTCACGAGATCGTGCGCCAGGCACAGGTCGAGGGAGACGAGATCCGGCGCGGCGCAGACGACTACGCAGCCGATGTCCTGGTGGGCCTCGAGACGCAGGTGATGCGTACCCTGAAGACCATCAAGGGTGGCCTGGATCTGCTGGATGACCGGCGCGCAGAAGCGGCGGCCGCAGCCTCGGCAGCCTCAGCAGCGGTCATGGAGAGCGAGGTCCAGGAAGAACTTGACGAATACGACGAAACGGGCGCAGGACAACCGGTCCGCGGCTGACCCACTCATCTTCAACGTCACGGGGCTTCTCGCAGAACCGGCCGGATCGTTTCGAGACATCTTCGTCTCGGCGCCGCCGCTCTCGTTCGAAGATCTCGTCCAGACTCGCGACATCGAGGGCGATCTGCGCCTGACCCGGACCAACCGGGGCCTGCTGGTCCACGGCCGGCTCAAGACGGCAATCCGGCAAACGTGCAGCCGCTGCCTGCGCGAGATCGACTGGCCGGTCCAGATAGACCTGAACGAAGAAGCTCTGCCGAGTATCGACTTCACAAGTGGTGCGCCTGTCGACATTTCGGACGAGCCCGACGCCCTGCGCCTCACCGATCACCACGAGCTGGATCTAGAGGAGGAGGTCCGCGATGGCATCCTCCTGTCCGAGCCGATCGCGCCTCTCTGCCGTAAGGACTGTCCCGGGCTTTGTATCGTCTGCGGCCAGGAGCTTGCGAGCGGCCCACACGCCCATCCGGACGACGACATAGACCCACGTCTGGAGAGTCTGCGCAGCCTGTTGGGCGACGACTCAAGGCCATAGAGTCCGGACGGGCGGTGACAGCGGGGCCCGAAACCGGTAAACTCCCGCGTCGGCCCCACGCTCAGGGTATGCTTTGGCGTGTCCCGACACGGATACAACAAACGCGCCCCGGCGCCTAACCGGCCCAGCCACCTGGCCCCCGCCGGAGCGACAAGGAGTAATCAGTTCAATGGGTGTTCCCAAGAGGCGAGTCTCACGCGCCCGACAGGGCGACCGCCGAGCCCACGCGGCGATCACGGTTCCGCATCTCGAGCCGTGTCCGCATTGTCATCAGCCCAAGCAGGTCCATCACGTCTGCCCGGTCTGCGGCTACTACAACGGCCGACCCACCGTCGAGATCAAGCAGGAAAAGCCCCAGCAGACGGCCTGAGCCGGTGGATTTGAGCACGGTTCGGACGACTAGCGACGGGCCCATCCGCGTCGCCGTAGATGCGATGGGTGGCGATCATGCGCCACTCGAGATAGTCACCGGAACGCTCTCGTGGGCCCGCGCCCACCCGGCGGACAAGGTGCTGCTGGTCGGCATTCCCGAGCGCATCAGCGAAGTCGCCGGCGGGCCCGTTCCGCCGAACGTCGAGATCGTCGCGGCCAGCCAGGTCGTGGAGATGGACGAGTCGCCGGCGCACGCGCTGAAGGCCAAGAAGGACTCGTCGATCATGGTGGCGATGGATCTGCTCAAGCAGGGCAGGGCCGATGCTCTCGTCACCGCCGGTCATTCCGGGGCGGGAATGGCCGCCGCCGTCCTCAAGCTCGGCAGACTGCCCGGAGTGGACCGGCCGGCCCTGGCCGTCCAGATGATCACGGAAACGGGTCCGTTCGTCCTCCTGGACATCGGCGCCAACATGGACTCGAGCGGCAACAACCTCTACCAGTTCGCCCAAATGGGCTCGCTCTATGCCGAACGCGTTCTGGGCGTGGCCAATCCGCGTGTCGCGCTGCTCTCGATCGGCGAGGAGAAGGGCAAGGGCGATCAGGCGGTCCAGCAAGCCACTCAGATGCTGGACGAGAACGGCACTCTCAATTTCGTGGGCAACGTCGAGGGTCGTGACCTGGTCAAGCACATGGCGGATGTCGCCGTGTGCGACGCCATGGTCGGCAACGTGACCATGAAGTTCTTCGAGGGCCTGGCCACTTTCATCTTCGATTTGTGGAAACGCGAGTTCAAACGCGGCATCCGGGGCCCGATCGGGTACTTGTTCATGCGCGCCGGAGTGAACCGTATTCGCGACACGTTCGATTACGAGAAGATGGGTGCCTCGCCGCTGCTCGGTGTCAAGGGCATGGTTCTGATCACTCATGGATCTGCGAAGCGCCGCATGATCGAGTACGCCCTGGACGCCGGTGCGACAGCAGGACGGGCCCGAATTCCGGAGTTGATCGCGGATGCGCTGCGCGGTCAGCCAAGACGCCCCGGCCCGGTGGCGTAGTCACTCGCATGAACGCGCAGCTGCCAACCGACCTTGCACCCGAGCCTCAGCCCGGGCCGCTGACCATCAGCCACTCTGTCATCGTCGAGATGGTGCGAGTCGCGGCGCTCGAGGTGCCCGGCGTGCTGAAGGTCAGCCGTGGCGGTCCGTTCGCGTGGCTCGCCGGCTCGCCGGTCCGGGCTCGCGTCGGCAACGGCAAGGTCGCGGTCCGAGTCTGGATCGTGGCCCGGCCCGGCCATGCTCTGGGGCCGCTCGCCGAGCAGGTTCGTCAGGCGGTCGGCGCAACAGTGGAGCGGCTGCTTGGAATGGACCTCGACGAGGTGACCGTGGTCGTGGATGGAGTAGGGGGCAAGTGACTCCCGCCGCGGAAGACCCCGGTTCGACGGATCGCCGGAGCGTCGGAGCAACGGAAGATGGTCCTGCGCCACGCAGCCCTCGCGGCGCAGCCGATGAGGTCGGTTCTCATCGGCTGGGCCGCCGGCTTGCTCTGGCAGCCCTGTTCGAGGCCGAATTTGGCCAGCGGACCGCTCAGGCAATCCTGGAACGGCATCTCGCCGAGAGTGACGCCGACTCCACCACCGCCGACTTCGCCCGTGGGCTGGTTTCGGAGGTCGTCGAGGACCGCGAGCGAATCGACGAGTTGATCGCACGACTGGCGCCGCAGTACCCGGTAGTGCAGCTTGCGAGAATGGACCGGACTCTGCTGCGTAGCGGCATCGGCGAGGTGCTACACTCCGGCACGCCGTCCCGGGTGGCAATTGCCGAGTGGGTCGAGCTGGCTCGCACCTACAGTGGCGAACCGGCCCGGCGCCTCGTCAACGGAGTTCTCGGGAGGATCACTCGCGACTCCGAAGCCGGTGCGCACCGCGCCCCGGATCCGGGGCCGCAGTAACCGTCAATTTCAAGTCAAAGGAACCCCGAGGAGGGCGTCAGTGGCCACTACCTACGAGCGACTCAAGAAGATCGTCGTCGAGCAGCTCGGCGTCGACGAGGATGAGGTCAAGCCTGAAGCCTCATTCGTTGACGACCTGAACGCCGATTCGCTGGACCTCGTCGAGCTGATCATGAGCCTCGAGGAAGAGTTCGGGACCGAGATCTCCGACGAAGACGCCGAGAAGATCCGCACGGTGCAGGACGCTGCCGACTACATCGACGAGCACGCGGCCTAACCCGCTGAACGACTGATGCGCCCCGCCGCCGCTCTTATCGAGCGGCTGGGGCTCTCGGTCCGCGACCTCGACCTGCTACAGCAGGCGCTGATTCACAGCAGCTATCTGCACGAGCATCGGGATCTGGCCGCCGGCCACAACGAACGCCTGGAGTTCCTTGGCGATTCCGTCGTGAGCCTGGCCATTTCGGACGCCCTCTATCGTCGCCATCCAGACGACGACGAGGGCGTTCTGTCCGCCCGGCGGGCATCGATCGTCAGTACCGCCGGTTTGGCCCGCCTGGCCAGCCGGTTGGAATTGGGCGAGTATCTGCTTCTTGGCGAGGGTGAATCGCAGCGTGGCGGCCGTCGCCGGCCGGCCCTGCTTGCGTCAGCCTTCGAGGCTCTCGTCGGCGCCATCTACCTGGATCTTGGGTTCGGCGCCGCCAGCGGGTTCGTGACAGCCCTGGCCACACCCGAGTTGACGAGCGATCGTCCGCTCGGTGCTTTGAAGAGCCCTAAAAGCCGACTTCAGGAGTACACCCAGCGCCTCTCCGGCGAGCGACCGCAGTACCGCGTGCTCGACGCTGTCGGTCCGGACCACGACAAGGTGTTTCGTGTCGAGGTGGCGGTAGGCGGGCGGGTCATCGGCGTTGGCCACGGCCATTCGCGCCGGGTAGCAGAGACGGAAGCGGCGGCCCACGCCATCGATACCCTGCGGCGCGAGTCGGAAAGTGCCGTTGAGGGCTGCGCGGAGCTGGCAGCGTATCTGGCCTCCGAAAACGACAGCGACCCGGAGGACTGGGGAGCATCGCAAGACGAAGGAGATTCGGTGGGCGAGCCCTGGACGGAGCTCGACCTGCCGAAGGTTGGCGTGGGGACGCGAGGCGAGACTTTGGAGGACCAGGCCGAGAACGGTGGGCCGGTTTCGAACGGCGACCGTTCGCGCAGCGATTCGATATGACGGCACCTGCTCGCTTGCTGGCCCTGCGCCTGCAAGGCTTCAAGTCCTTTGGCGAACGAACTCTCGTTGAGTTTGGGCCCGGCATCAGCGCCGTTGTCGGCCCGAACGGTTCCGGGAAGAGCAACCTGGCCGACGCTCTGCGTTGGGCGCTCGGAGAACAGGGTCGCGCGCTTCGGCTGCGCAAGTCCGAGGACGTCATCTTCGCCGGTTCCGAGAAGCGGTCCGCTCTCGGCATGGCAGACGTAACGCTCGTATTCGGCAACTCGGACAGGCTACTGCCGATCGACTTCGAAACGGTCGAGCTTGGCCGGCGCCTCTTCCGCTCCGGCGAGAACGACTACCTGCTGAACAAGCAGCGCGTCCGACTGAAGGACCTGGTCGACCTGCTGGATGCGGCCCACCTGGCCGACAACGCATTCCTGTTCATCGGCCAGGGCATGGTCGATCAGGCGCTCGCTCTTCGACCCGAGGAGCGCCGCCCGCTCTTCGAAGAAGTTGCAGGTGTTCGGCGCCACGAGCGGCGCAAGCGCAAGGCCGAGGAACAGCTCGAGGAGGCCGAGTCCAATCTGGCTCGGGTCGAGGACGTGCTGGCCGAGCTGCGGCCGCAGGCCCGCCGACTGGCGGCTCAGGCCGAGCAGCAGGCATCCCGCCAGACGGCCGGCCGGGAATTTGGGCAGGCAATCATCACCCTGGCTCGGTCTCGCTGGTGCGACGCCGCCGGCCGGGCCGCCCAGGCAGATGAGCAGCTATCCACCGGGCGAGCCCAGATCGACGCGGCCCTCTCCGCGCTGCGCGCCGCCGAGGAAACGGCCGCTTCGATCGCCCGAGAGCTGGCATCCGGGTCGGAGACCGAAGCGCAGCGGCGCGCCGCCCACGAAGCGGCCAGGGTCGCGTTGACGGATCTCCAGCTCCGCGACGCTCGTGCCGTGAGCGATGTTGCCGCGGCCCAACGCGATCGCCAGCGACTCGAGCAGGAGCTTGCCGCAGCCGAGGCGGACCTTGCCGTCCAGCGTCGCGAGCAGGCCGCGCCGGTCCCGGCGCGGGATCTGGCACTGGCCGCAGCCGTTGCCGAAGCCGAAAGATCGCTATCGGAAGCGCTCGAGGAACTGGCCTCGATGCGCGCGGCAGAGCAGGCCCAGGGGGAGGCCCTGGCGGCCCTGCGGCGCGTGGAATCGGCCCGCACGGCGGAAGTGGAGACCACGCGGCGCCGGCTGGCCGACGCCACTCGCCAGGCCACGGACGAGCGCGCTCAGGCCGACGAGGTTCTCCGGGGACTTGCCGACGCGGAGAAGTCCTGTGCGGCGCCCAAAGCGGCCCTCGCGAAGGCTATCGAGGATGAGAGGGCGGCGGTTGCGGCGCGAGAGGCGGCGCGGGCCGAACTGGATGCGCGCGAGGGCGCACGCCAGGCAGCCGCCGAGACGGCCGCGGCCTCGGCGAGCCGAGTAGCCGGCTTGCGCGGCAGGCTCGAGTCGCTGCAGGCGCGGCTCAGCGAGGACGAAACTCGAGGGATCTCGAAGGCGGCCCGGCGTGTCGGCGGGCGGCCGCTGTCGGACGGTCTCGAGGTCGAGGCGGGCTTTCGCGTCGCCGTAGAGGCGGCTCTGGGCGAGACGATGCGGGGCTATGTCGTGGGGCGAACGGCGGCACTCGGACTCGACGGCCAGCGCGGTGTGCTGGTCCTGGAGGCCGTGGCCGAGGAGGGCCGGCGATCTACCGGAGGACGCGACCACGCAGGCGAGGCCGGTGAGGCCGTCGCGGCCGCTGCGGCGGGGCAGGGCGGCGGGCGCCTGGCGGAAGCGATTCGCGTCGATCCGATGGGCGTCGCGACGCGCTTGTTGGCGCGTTCCGTCTGGGTTCCGGACCTCAACGCTGCAATCGAGGTTCAGCCGAAGCTCCCGATCGGGTGGGTTGCCGTGACGCGGGACGGCGCCGTCGTCACTTCATTCGGTGTAGTCAGCATGGGCCGCGCCGAGTCTCTCCTGGAGCGCCGGGCCGAGGTCGAGCGGCTGGCCGAAGAAGTTGCTCGCCTGGAGACTGAAGCGACCGCAGCGGCGGCGCAAGCCGCCGCTGCGAGCAAGTCCGCCGCCGCCGCACGCGCCGCGCTCGACGCCGCCCGCGAGACGGAGCGCCGCACCGGCGCGGGACGCCACGAGGCCGAGGAGTCGGAACGGCGCGCCACACGTGCCCTCGAGACCGTTGCCCGCGAGGCGGCCTGGCGATCGGCACAGGCGGCGCGTTTGGAAGCCGATAGGGACCGGCTCCAGGAAACCGTCCGCCAGGCCGCGGACGCCGCGGTGGCGGCTGCGAGCGCAGCCACTAAGAACCCGGAATCGGCAGCCGCGGGCCCCGCGGCGGAACGGGCCAATGCGCTCCGCGAGTGGGAGGCCCGGGCGGCTTCACTTCGCGCTCGCCGCGACCAGCTGGCCGCCGAGGAGACCGCCCTCGAGACGGCCCGTCGCGACGCAGAGGTTCGACGAGCTCGTGCCTCGGCGGCAGCCAATCTGGACCAGGACCGGATGGCAAGCCTGGAGCGTCAGACCGGGGAGCTGGCCAGGCGGGAACAGCAGATCGGCGCCGAGCGCGAGGGTCTGGGCGAGGAGCTGGCGGCGGCAGCGCTGCGAGAGGCGTCGGTCAGGGCCGATCTGGAGGAGCTGCGTGCGGCGGCCGCGGCGGCACGAACCCGACTCTCCGAGGCGGAAGCCGCGGCGATTCATGCGCGCGATCGGCTGCGGTCGTGCCAGGAGCGCGTCCGAGGAGCCGAGGTCGCGGAGCTCGAGGCCCGCCTCGCTCTTGACGCGATTCGCGAACAGGTGCTCGTGGAGCTGGCCGGTCTGGGCGACCTCGGTCTGCGTCTGCTGATGCGCGAGAACGACGACGAGGACGGTCTCGGGGACGACGATGCTGCGCCTGCGTTCGCCGTGCCCTCGTCCACTCGCGCCGCCACTTCCGGTTCCCCGGAAGATGACGGCGGTGCCGGCGACGACTCCGACGCCGCCACCCTCGAGAGCCTGCTCGCCCAAGCGACCGCTCGCTGGGTCGAGGCGCCGGCAGTCGAGGCACCGGGCGCCTCCAGGCTCGCCGCGCTGCGGCGCCGTTTCCACGAACTGGGCGCACCGAATCCGTTTGCCGCGGAGGAGTACGAAGCTATCAAGACGCGCCTGGACGGGCTCGAGTCGCAGCGCCAGGACCTGAACGCGGCCATCTCCAAGACGCGCTCCCTGATCGAACAGCTCAACGCCATGATCGCGACGCAGTTCCGCGAGACCTTCACCGCCCTGGAATCGGCCTTCGATGCCCGGTTCCGGCAGCTCTTCGGCGGCGGATTCGCGCGGCTCAGCCTGACCGACCCCGAAGACCTGGCTTCGACCGGCATCGAGATCGTGGCCAGACCGCCCGGCAAGAAGGCGCAGCCGCTCAGCATGCTCTCCGGCGGCGAGCGCACCCTGACGGCCGTGGCGCTGCTCTTCGCCATGCTCGAGGTCCATCCGGTGCCGTTCTGCGTCCTCGACGAGGTCGACGCTGCCCTCGACGAGGCCAACGTGGGCCGCTTCGCGGATGCGCTTCGGTCGCTGGCAGACGAGACTCAGTTCGTCGTTATCACGCACAATCGAGGCACAATCGAAGCCGCGGATGCGCTCTACGGCGTTACTGTCGGCGACGACGCGGTCAGCCGCGTAATCAGTCTCCGACTCGAGGAAGCGCGCGACCTGGCGGACCAGGTCACGAAGAAGCAGGCAGCGGCAACGGCCGGCTGACCGGGAGGTTTCCCCTGTTCCTCCGACGCAAGCCCAAAGGCGAACCCAAAGCGCCGACGGAGCCGACTGAGGTCTCCGAGCCGATCGAGTCGGTTTGGAAAGTTGAGCCTGCCGAGGCGGCCGAGCCGGCAAGTCCGATCGAGCATGCCGAGGCCGGGCCTTCAGCGGTAGCGCCGTCGCCCGCGGAGCCGTCGCCGTCGCTTGTCGACGCGGCCGACCTCACGCCCGGCGACCTGTCGGCCGGCCTGGAGCGCAGCAGGGGCGGGTTCATGTCGCGCCTGCGCGGCGTGCTCAAGAGCGGCCCATCCGGCGCCGATTGGGACTCCGTCGAGGAGTTGTTGATCGCCGGAGATGTGGGTGGTGCTCTGGCGATGGATGTCGTCGAGAAGGCCCGGGTGCGCAAGGACGAGCCTTCGGCCGAGGCCGCCGTTCGAGCCGAGCTGGCATCGCGATTGCTTCCCGGCGAGCATGGCTGGCGGCCTCGATCTGCCCAGTCGGGCCAGCCGGCGGTGGTCCTGATGGTCGGCGTGAACGGTACCGGCAAGACAACCACGATCGGCAAGCTGGCCCACCTCTATCGCGCCGAGGGGAGTTCCGTCCTGCTCGCCGCCGCGGATACGTTCCGCGCTGCGGCGATAGATCAACTGCGTATCTGGGCCACCCGCTCGGGCAGCCAGTTCGTTGCCCATGCCCCCGGCGCGGATCCCTCTGCGGTCATCTACGACGCGCTGGACGCGGCGATGGCGCGCGGAGTGGACGTAGTGATCGCTGACACGGCAGGCCGTCTCCACACCAAGTCGAATCTGATGGAAGAGCTGGCCAAGATGCGCCGCGTCATCGACAAGCGCCTGCCGGGGTCAAAGCCCGAGGTCTTCTTTGTCCTGGACGCCACCACCGGCCAGAACGGCCTGTCGCAGGCCAAGGTCTTCCACGAAACCGTGGGCCTCACGGGAATCGTGCTGACCAAGCTCGACTCGACGGCCAAGGGTGGCATCGTGTTCGCTATCGAGGACACACTCGGCGTGCCAGTCAGATTTGTGGGAGTGGGGGAGAAGCTGGGCGACCTGNNGACCTGCTGCCGTTCGATCCCGAGGCCTTCGTCGGCGCCCTGTTCGCTTAGGCCCGCGTGCCCCGGCCGGGCTATCGAGTCTTCCGCCGCCAGTTGGCCGGCCGCAGGCGGCTGTGGGACGAGTTGATCCGGTGGAGGCCTTCGTGGGCCGCCATGACCGAGTTATCGAGCCTGATGGCCTCGCGGAATTCGTCGCCCGCCCGAACCTTGTCGCCCCTGCTCTCGAGGAGCTCGNNAGCTGGGCCAGGTCCGGATCTTCCAGCAGAGCCGACGTCAGGAGATCCTGCGCCTCGTCCACCTGGCCCAGGGAGACCAGCGCCAGGGCCCGGCAGTGCAACGACGGAAGGTGCTGCGGATTGAGGGAGAGGCCCTTGCTGGTTATGTCGAGCGCCTCGTGGTAGCGGCCTGCGCGCCCGACGATGCCCGCCAGGTCCGAGTGGCGGTTCGGATCCGTAGGGGCGAGGGCCACGGCCTGGCGACCCTCCATCTCTGCCTCCCAGACCAGTCCGGAAGCCTCCAGGGCGCAGGCACGAGCGGCGTGGGCGAGAGCCAGTTGCGGATTGAGGTGAATCGCCTGGTCGGCGGCCGCAAGCGACTCGTGCCCTCGGCTCTGGTCCGACAGGGCCATGGCCAGGAGGGCGTGGGCGACCGCGGACTCGGGAAAGGACTCGATTACCCGACGAAAGGTGTCCTCGGCCGTCTCGGGCTTGTTGCGCGCCAGCAAGTTGGCGCCCTGATTTAGCCGAGCGTCGTTGGCGTCCGGTCGGTCGTTCTCGAAACCGCGATCAAGCCGGGAGTGGAAGCCCAAGTCGCCGCACCTCCGCGCGCCAGGGGATTATGGCAGCGCCACGTGTCCCGCATTCGCGGCTCTGATGGCGGGACATCGCAGGCGGCCTCCGGGCGGCCCCAGGCTTCCAGCGCCATCGCGGCCGGGACGTTTGTGGCTCTTCTGATACATACCGGGCAGGGCCCGGCGCCCGACACCGGCTAGACTCGGAACGAGGCCCATTTCGATTCCGCCCATAGAGGCCGAGCGAGCCAGGCCACATGGAGGATTCCCCGATGGCGCGAACCGGGATATTCAGCAGCAACAAGTCACTCTTGATCTTGGTGGCCTGTATCTGCTTTGCCATTGGGGCGTTGGGCGGGATTGGGCGGCTCGATTGGACGGACCTGGGTCTCTTCTTCGGGTTCCTGGCATTCATTTTCTGATCGCCGGTCACGTCCCGGGGCACCCGGAGAAGTGAAGGTCCGCGTAGGAGTAGCGCAATGACAACGCCACGAACCACAGGCGTGTGGATTTCGGCATCTTCGGCCACTGTCTTGCGGTGGGGCGCAGACGGCGTCACCACCCGCGAACAGATCGATTCTCAGGTTCCTGGACGGCACCGCTCCACGGGCCGTCCACCGACGGAGGACCATCCCGCCGGCGAGGGCCATCGCGACGAGCACATGCGGGCGTTCTTCGCCCAGGTTGGGTCCGCGGTCCCCGCCAACGACGACGTGCTGCTCGTAGGAGACGGCGAAGTCGTCGAGCATTTCGCAGGCCAGATGAGGGACCACGATCGCGACGGCGGCGTCGATCGCCGGATTGCGGTTGAGAAGAGCGGTCCGATGACCGAGCCGCAGTTGCTCGCTCGCATCCGGATCTTTGCGGGCTTGCCGCCTCGACGCACTCTGCCGAGTTGAGCGAGGAGATCGAATCATGACTCAGCAGACTACCAACCCAGCCGAAGGTCGGGTCACGGAGGACGACAAGCTCAACGAGAGGTTCAACACGCTGCTTCGTGAGGCCGCCGAGAAGCGTGAGGGAAGGGCACGCATACATTCGACCGAAGACGCGGCGGCGGCCAAGCAGGAATCGGCCGATCTTCTCGGCCTGGCCCGAGATCCGGATCGCAATAGGTAGCGACGGTCCGGACTGCGCGGAGGGCGGGGACGACTGCCCGGAGCGCACATGCCTGATGCGCCCACGGGCCGGGCCCGTTGTAGTCTCTGAGGATGCCCGACTACTACGAGGTATTGCAGGTCCACCCGACGGCGGAACCGGAGGTAGTTCGGGCCGCCTACCGCATCCTCGCGCGGAAGTACCACCCGGATCACGGCGGTGATCCCGGTCGGATGATCGCGCTCAATAATGCGTGGGACGTTCTCGGCGACCCCGCGAGACGAGCCGCGTACGATGCCTCTCGGGCGATCCAGGCGAGACGGCCGATGGCCGGTGATGGAGCGCAGGCTCCAGGCGCCGAGAGAGCCTCGGACGCCTCGCCGCGCTCCGAATCCTGGGCGACCTCCAGCGCCGGATCGGGCGCCGCGCGGACGCCGGACGCCACACATGCCGGCCCGCCGCCGGGCCGTCCCTCCGGCACCGTCCTGGATTTCGGGCGGTACGCGGGCTGGTCACTCGGCGAGATTGCCCGCTACGACAGGGACTACCTGGAGTGGCTTCAGCGAGCGACGTTTGGGCGGCGGCTTCGCGCCGAAATCGATGCCCTGCTCAGGCAGCGTGGGTCGGGCAACACTGCCGGAGGGCCGTCGGGTCAGCCGTGGCGGGGGCATCGGTAGAGGGTTTCCATCCTCGCGACCCGCGTTGGCTCCGGTCTAGGATCAGGCAACGGCATTGGCCGGAGCGAATCCGGACCTGGTCCGCAACCAGCGTGGGTCGAAGGCGGCCCCGCAACACAGCAAGGAACGGCCTCTTATGGGTTACCTGGCATGGATCGTTGTCGGCGCGATTGCCGGCTTTCTCGCGAGTGAAGTAATGGGCTCCCGCGAGGGCCTGATCATGATGATNNGACGGCTTCAACACCGAGAGCATCCTGATCGCCACCATCGGCGCGGTCGTGGTTCTCTTCCTCGCCAACGGTACGCGTGTTGCCACTCGCAACTACCGCAACTAGCAACCGATGGCGTCGGTCCCCGAAAGACGTCGGTCCCGACGCGTCAACTACCAGATCAACTCCGAATGGGCCGGTCGCCGCGGCCGGTCCAGCTCGGCTCTTCGAACCGGCAAACTGCGAAAGCAGAGTGAGACATGACAGCCACTAACTACAACCAGGACGCAGAGGACGATCAGATCGTCGCTGAAGACGTTCACGAAATCCGGGCGAGCATTGCCCGGCGCGCATCCGGTGCGATCAAGCGCGTTCGGGCGCAAGCTGCCAGGATCCTGGCCCGGGCGCCCGGCACCGTGCAGGATTCGGTAGCTGCAACCAAGGACGGGGCACGTGCGACGACCACCGCGCTCCAGACCCTGCCCGACTCGACGCTTCGATGGCTGGCAGCCAGTTCGGTCGGCCTGGGCGCCGGGCTGTACCTTGCCGGTAAGCAGCGGCTGCTGATCGCGGTCGGCATCGCGCCGGCGGTGTTCATGGGTGCGGCCATTGCGTTGCGCCCGACCAAGCACGCCGTTCCGCCGAAGTCCGCCGCTTGAGGTCGGCTTCGGCCGATCGATCTGCCCCGCCACTTCCTTCATGCTAACCTGCGCCTGACCTTGGCGGCCGGTCCGTAGCGACCGCCCGTCTCGGTCGCTCGAGGCCGGCGAACCGGTCCAAGGCGACCGCCCGTCGGTCGCCAGAGGCCGGAAAGGAGACGGATGAGCAGCTGCAACCCGGACCACCGACCCGCCGAGGCCGGTGGTCTTTTTGTACTCCTGAATGCGGCCCTGTGAAGCAGCCGCCTCTCCCACGTCCCAGCGCCGTCGTGGACCCGCGGGTCGGAGATTACGGGCCGGCGCTGCTCGCTCTCGAGGACGGCCGGATCTTCCCGGGCATCGCCTTCGGCTCGCAGCGTGCGGGTCAGGGCGATCTCGTGGTGAACACCAGCCAGACCGGCTATCAGGAGATCGCCACCGATCCCTCCTATGCCGGCCAGCTCGTGGTCATGACTTACCCGCTTATCGGCAACTACGGCCGGGTCCACTACGACGACCAGTCCGAGCGACCCTGGCTGCGGGGCCTGATCGTGGCCAATGCCACGGCCGCGGTTCTCGGCGATGCCCAGCAGCTGGCCACGATGCTCCGCGAGGCGGGCATACCGGCTATCGCCGGCGTCGACACGAGAGGCCTGGCCCGGCACCTTCGGTCCAATGGCTCCTTGCGCGCCATCCTGACCGCACCCGGCGAGACCGACGTGGACGAAGCCGTCGCGCGCGCCAGGGCCGTCACCCGCTGGGAAGACCAGGATTTCGTGGCCCAGGTTTCGCCCGAGGCGGCGCGCGACGAAGGCGACGCCTCCGAAGGCGGCCCGCTCGTCGCGATCCTCGACTTTGGGCTCAAGACGAACATCGTCCGCAGCCTGCGCAAACGCGGGGCGCGGGTGCGCATCCTGCCGCATACGGCCACAGCCGCCGACGCACTCGCTCCGGACATCGACGGTGTCGTGTTCTCGCCGGGGCCCGGCGATCCGGCTCGGCTCGAAGGGCCGGTTGCCCTCGCCCGCGAGGTTATAGCCGATGGGCGGCCGTTGCTCGGCATCTGCCTGGGCCACCAGATCATCGGGCGGGCCGCGGGGGCCGGCACCAGGCGCCTGCCGTTCGGCCACCACGCCGCGAACCACCCGGTCAAGGACCTCGAGACGGGTCTGGTTCAGGTCACGGCGCAGAACCACGAGGTCACCGTCATCGGCGAGACGCTGCCGGCGGCGAGCGGTTTCGTCGTCAGCCAGATAGACCTGAACGACGGATCCGTGGAGGGGCTTCGCCACCGTACACTCCCGATCGAGACGGTCCAGTACCACCCGGAAGGCGGCCCGGGTCCGCTCGATGCGCTGGCCGTCTTCGACCGCTTCGTCAGGGCCGCGCGCGCCCGCCACGGCGGAGCGGAGCCGGAAGCTACGGTCGGCGCAGTCGAGCCGCTGCACCTCGACACGGCCGAGCTGCAGAAGCGGTTGCGGGGGATGGAGTAGGGCCGGCGCCCGATCGGCCGGTTGCGGTCTGGGTAGACTGCCTCGGTGAGCCTCGCCCTGGCAGTAGCCCGCCTCTCATCGCTGCGCCTCAGCACCCTCGATGACCACCTGATCGGTCTTCAGGCAAGACCCGACCTTTCGGGCGCAGCCCGGTTCGCGACCGAGTTCTTGTACTTCGGGATCAAGCAGGCTCGGGCATGCCTGTTCGCCGGCCTCTTCTTCGCGGCCGTCTTTTCGCTGCCACGAGGCGGTCTCCTCGGCGTGCCTCGATACGACCTGCTCTTCATCTGGGCGGTCGTGATCCAGGCGGTCATGGTCCTGTCCGGGCTCGAGACGGTCGACGAGCTCAAGGCGATCACGCTCTTCCACGTCCTCGGCATCGGTCTGGAGCTGTTCAAGACCTCGGGCGCCGTTGGAGCCTGGTCCTACCCCGATTTCGCCTATCTGAAGCTATCCGGCGTGCCTCTGTTCTCAGGGTTCATGTACGCGTCGGTCGGCAGCTACATCATCCAGGCGTGGCGGCTGTTCGATCTCCGGATCGTTCACCACCCGCCGTACTGGATGGCCGGCGTCATGGCGGCGGTGATATACGCGAACTTCTTCACCGAATATTTCATTGGGGACTACCGGTGGTACATCGCCGCCTGCGCGCTGGGTCTCTACGCCAGAACCACCGTCATCTTCCGGCCGCTCGACCGCGATCGCCGGATGCCGCTCCTCCTCGCCTTCGTGCTGATCGGCTTCTTCATCTTCCTCGCCGAGAACGTCAGTACCTTCTTCTCGATCTGGCGGTATCCGGAGCAGTTGGGTGCCTGGTCCGCCGTCCACGTCGAGAAGTGGAGCTCGTGGTCGCTGCTGGTGATCATGACCGGGACGATCGTCGCCAACTTGAAGCACATCAAGGAACGCATCCACGTGCCGCCGGACGTGGACAATTCGTTCCTTGAGCGGCGCTAGCTCGCGGCCGCGAATCTCGATGGGCCGCGCGGGCCGGTACCGCGCGCGGTATCTTGGCGCCACTTCCGCAATCCTCCTTGAAAGGGGAGTCGACGAATGTCAGAGCACGCCGTCATCGTTCAATTCAAGTACGGATCCACTGACCTCAGCCCTCTCTTCGAGTTGGAGGATCGGCTCGAGACCGCGATCGCAGCGGCGAAGGCCGGCGAATACGACGGCAACGAGATCGCCGTCGATGGCAGCGACGGAAGCCTGTACATGTACGGGCCGGACGCCGACCGCCTGGCGGATGCCATCCGCCCATTGCTCGAGGCGGCGCCGTTCATGAAGGGGGCCAAGGTGACCAAGCGGTATGGTCCTCCCGGCGAGGGCGTCCGCGAAGTCGAGATCGAGGTTGGTGTCTGAGTGTCGGGACTGCTGATCCGCGTTGATGATCTCCGCGGGCCCGAGATCGCGGCCCTTCTTCAGAGCCATGTCGATGACATGCGCGCCGAATCGCCCGAGGAGAGCTGCCACGTCCTGGACCTCGAAGGGCTGCGAAGGCCCGACGTCACCTTCTGGACCGTGTGGGACGGCGACCGGCTAGTCGGCTGCGGCGCACTGAAGGAACTCGACCCTACTCACGGGGAAATCAAGTCCATGCGCACGGTCGACGCCTATCGGGGCAGGGGAGTGGGCTCCGCGATGATGCGCCGGATCCTGGAGGCGGCGGCGTTCCGCGGCTACAGTCGCCTGAGTCTCGAGACCGGGTCGGGCGAGTTCTTCGCGCCGGCGCGGGCCCTGTACGAGAAGTTCGGCTTCGTCGTGTGCCCGCCGTTCGGCGAGTATCGCGAGGACCCGCACAGCTGCTTCATGACCAGAGAGATCTAGTGGGCCGAGCCGACCGATCTACCCGCGCTTATCGCTGAGGGGGGGGTAGAGTCCGAGTCGCTCTCGGTGCTTGCTCTTCCCACTTGACTCTCACGCCGTTCCGAATGCCGGGGAGAGGCATCGCCGCCGCCTCGGCCTCCACAGCCGCGCGGTCTCGCGTTTGCGCCAGGCCGGTTGTGTCCCGGAGCGTGGCCGCAGTGGGCTCGCGCGACCACAGACGCGGCATTTGACCCGAGTTCGTCGCAGACCCTAGCATTTCCTTCTATGTGCAACTTTCCTCGATAGGGAGTTAAATGTGGCGCGTCGACTTCACGTTTCGACTCGGCTCGTACTGCTCGCGACCGTGTTCTTGAGTGGCTGCTCAGTGTCCGCTTCTGCCTCCCTGCCTTTGCATACGTGGCTCATTTCCTCGCCAGAAGAGCAGGGAATGGACTCCGGATTGCTGACTCAGGCGGTTGAACAAATCGGATCGAAGCACATCAACCTCCGCAGCATGATCGTGATCCGCCACGGCACGATCGTCCTCGAGAAGTACTTCGGGTCGTTCACCGCCACTCAACCCGTGGACGTCTACTCCGTCACCAAGGGCGTCGTTGCGGCCCTTATCGGTATCGCTATCGACAAAGGGTTCATCGACAACGTCAACCACAAGGTCCTGGACTACTTCCCCGACCTGACGATCGCCAACAACGACGCCCGAAAACAGGTGATCACGATCGAGAACCTTCTAACCATGTCCTCGGGCCTGGCCTGGTCGGATGACACGGACATCAACAAGATGATGAACAGCGGATCGCAGGTCCGGTACGTGTTGGATCTACCCATGGCAGCGGCCCCGGGCGAGAAGTTCAACTACGACACCGGCGCCCCCGGATTGCTGTGCGCGATCCTGAAGAAGTCAACGGGGATGACGCCGACCGATTTCGCGAACGCCAACCTCTTCGGTCCTCTGGGCCTGAGCGATGTCTCCTGGGGCACAGACGCGTCCGGTCTCGAAACGGGCGGCTTCGGCATGAAGATGAGTCCGCGCGACATGGCGGTGTTGGGACAACTCTACGTGCGCGGCGGCGTGTGGAACGGCAAGCAGGTCGTCCCGGCGAGCTGGGTGAAAGCCTCGTTCGCGAGCCACATCGACCCGCTGATGCAAGACCAGAAGCGATCCGGCTACGGCTACCTCCTGTGGCTCCAGACCCACGGGGCGATCTCGTTCCAGGGGATGAACGGTCAGTACATCACCATGGTGCCGGACCAGGATCTGGAGGTGGTCTACACCGCGGATCTGACCGGTGAGAACTTCCAACAGCCCTACGACGTCTTCGAAAGCTACATCCTGCCGGCTGCGGAGTCGAGCGGTCCGCTGCCTGCCGACCCGGACGGCGATGCTAAGCTGGAGGCGGCCCTCAAGGCGCTCAATTAGCCCGGGGCGTATGGACGCGGCGGGCGCGGGCCCGGCGTGCGCGGGCCCGGCGTGCCCCTACGATGGGTTCCCGAATCACGGGGGGTGGGACGGAGAGGCCAGAAGCCATGAATGAGTTCTCGGTCCGGGACTATGGCGCAACCGGCGACGGCACGACGCTGGACACGGCTGCCATCCAGGCGGCGATCGATGCCTGCACCGCCAGGGGCGGCGGCGTTGTCCATCTTCCTCCGGGCGACTACCTGACCGGCACAGTCACGCTCAAGGACAACGTCACGCTCAACGTGGGGCCCAGCGCCCGGCTGCTCGGCAGCACCTCCCTGGCCGATTATCCGAACCTGGGGCGTGAGGCCAGGCTCGACTATCCCGAGCATCTCGACTATTGCCTGATCAACGCCTTCCGCGCGCACCGTATCGCGCTGACCGGCGAAGGATGCGTGGACGGCCAGGGAGCGGCCTTTCCCCGCGGCATGGAAGGGTTCAACCTCGAGTCCGAAGACGCCGCTCCGAGCTCTCAAGCGTTCATCCGCCCCACGCTCCTTCACTTCACCGACTGCGAAGACGTCACGATCAGCAACCTGACGCTCAAGCATGCCCCCGCCTGGTGCTGCCAGCTGGAAGCGTGCAAGCGGATGTGGATACGCGGCGTCAATCTCTTCAACCGCGCGAACCAGAACAACGACGGTTTCGATCTGACTGCCTGCGAAGACGTGATGATCTCCGACTGCCACATCGACTGCGGTGACGACGCAATCGCCCTCAAGGAGAGCGGCCTCCGCATCGTGGTCACCAACTGCGTTATCTCGACCCGCTGGTCCGCCGTCCGAATCGGCCCCGAATCGCTTGGCGTCTTCCGCGACATCGCCGTCTCGAACTGCGTGATCTACGACACCTACGGCGCCGCCATCAAGATCCAGGAGGTGGAAGGCGGCGTGATGGAGAACATCAGCTTCGACAATCTGGTGATGGACCACGTTACCGGGCCCATCTCGCTGCGCTTGGGCGGCTATCTGGGCTGGAGGCAGAAGCGTAAGGAATCACTGCCAATCGGGGTGCTGCGCAACATCCGATTCAGCAACATCAGGGCCGTCGTGGCCGACAACGCCTATCCGCTGCCGCACGAGGTGCCAGCCTTCCCGGGCGAGAAGCATTCGTGTCTCAACATCGTCGGCGTGCCGGGCAATTTCGTCGAGAACGTCACCTTCAGCGGGATGCACCTCACCTTCCCGGGCGGCGGCAACCTGGAAGACGCGCAACGGTCCATTCCCGAACTGCGCGACCACTACCCCGAATACCACATGTTCGGCACACTGCCGGCGTATGGCCTCTATCTCCGGCACGTCAAAGGCGTCGTATTTCAAGATGTCACGCTGGACGTTGCCGCCGCCGACCTCCGCCCGGCCGTGGTCGGCGAAGACGTGGAGGACCTGGAGCTGTCCGGCTTCCGCGCCGCCGGACGCGGAGCCGCCGCGCTGCTGCGACTCCGTGACGCGCGCCAGGTCTACCTGCACGGCTGCCGCCCGCTGAACGACGTGCCACTATTCCTGGAAGTCGAGGGCGCCGGAAGTCGTGAAATCCTGCTTCAGGCCAACGACTTGCGACGGGCCGGGCGATCTTGCGCCCTGGCCGAAGGCGTGCCGGCCGACGCGATACGCCAGGAATGACGGTCGGATGGTCGGATAGCGTTCGGATGCCGGTTCTAACATAGAAAGGGGTCGGAGTTCAGGCATGAACACATCAAGGACTCTGGGTCATGTGGAGGCCCAGGCGGCGATCGCGTCCATCCAGTCAGAACTTGCCCGGCGCGGCAAGGTCGCGGTCATTGCCGTCGCCGACGATCACGGCGAACTCGTCGGTCTGCTCCGCCTCGACGGCGCCCCGCTGCCCTCGACGACGATCGCGTCGAGCAAGGCCTGGACCGCGGCCCGAGAGAGAAAGCCGTCGTGGGAGCTAGGCATCGCCTCGCGCGATCCTAGGACCGGCTTCGACATGGCCTACTACGGCGATCCACGCTACGTGGGCTGGGGTGGCGGCGTCCCCGTCATCATGAACGGGTCCGTGGTCGGCTCAGTGGCCGTCAGCGGTTTGACGCAAGAGGAAGATGCGGAGCTGGCTGCGATGGGTGCGGCGGCCGCCATCGAAGCTTCGACCGGCGCCTCCTAGAGACCGGACCGATGGAGGGAAAGGAATCGAGCATGCCCATCGAAGGCAATCCGGCAGCGGCGTCGGCTGGGGCCGGCTTGCGGGCTCGGGTCCTTGCGACGCCGCCGGAGAAGCTCGGCTTCGTCGCCGACTCGGAATTCCCGGACCTGTATGGGGTCCTCGTGGACTGGCCGATCGGCGATGCGGTCGCGTCGATCCTCGCGCTGCGCGACGGTTCGGCAAGTCTCTACACCACCTCCACGTTCGGGATCATCGGCGGTGGAGAGAACGCTTCTGTCCGAGCAGCCGCCCAGAGTTGCGTCCACGTGGCCGCGGACTGCCTCGCCCACAGTCAGACGATCACCGGCTTCCCGCTCCCAGCCAACGATGACGTCTACTTCTACTTGCTCACCTATGCGGGCGTTCGGCGCTGCGTCGGCGACCTGGATGCCCTATCGACCGGCGCCGACCTGAGTGCTCCGCTGTTCGATGCGGCGCAGGAGGTGCTCACCCAGCTGCGCATGACAATGGAGGATCGGCTGACTTGACGGTCGGCTCGACCGAGGGCGGCTTGAATCCCTCCTGTCGCGGACATGACACGTCGGCTTGGGCGCGAGCCAATACACTGTGCGCATGCCTCGGGCGCGAGCGCAGCACGGGGCCAAGGAGGAGGAAACTCGATGAGGAAGTCGTTCGTTGCGGCCGCTCTGGCCGGCATGTTGGTCGCCGTGGCGGCTTGCGGCGGTGCTGGCTCAACCGGCAGTTCGGCCCCGTCGAGCGGCTCGGCCCCCGCCGGCGGCTCGGCTACATCCGCCGACCGAGACAAGTTCGTCGGGACGTGGACCGGCAAGTACGGCTGCGACGTCAAGACCACGATCGACGACAAGATGATCGTCAAAGCCGGATCTGGCAGCCTGGATCTCAGTATCGCCATCCACGCGAACGCAATGAACCCGGACACCGTAGCCGGCACGCTCACCAGCCCCACCGAAGTCAACGTACCCGAGCAGTCGATGGGCGGCGTGGGCAGCACGGCCAAGCTCAAGCTGACCGGCGACACGCTCGACTTCCATGCAACCGCGATGGGCATGACCTGCGGCGGGTCCGCCTACACGCGCGCGACGACTGCGACGCCCACTCAATCGGCGGCGCCGTCCGCAACACCCACCAGTATTCAGACGGCCCTGCCGAGTTTCGTTGGGGAGTGGCAAAGGCACGGCAGTCAAGCCGGCAAACCATCTACGGAGCGTTTCGCCCTGAATTCAGATGGAACCTATTCAATTGAAGCGAGCTTCGATAAGACGAAGGCGGTGTTTGCGAGTTCACATGGAACGTATGAGTCGACTGCGACGACACTCACAATGACCGACCAGAATGCCAAGACCACGATCTCGCCCTATCACCTCGACAAGTCCGGAAGACTGGTAATAGACAACAAGACAAAGTCCCCTTGGACAAGAGTGCACTAGGAGGAGGGCTCCGCCTGCGTGAGGAGTGCGGTTGGCGGAGCTCAGCCGTATCCAGGTATTACATCCAAGTTTGACACCCATACCAGGACGTTCGACAATTCGTCGGTGAGCGACCGAGTCAAGCGAACCTACAACCTGAGTGAGGCGACCTTGCGACGCGTGCGCGAACTGGCGGGCGAATATGGCGCCGCGAGGAGCCAGGACGCCGTCGTGGAACTGGCCGTCGATCGGCTGTACTCCCAGATTCGCGAGCAGCGGGAAGCGAACGAGTGGGAGGCCGCTGCCCAGGACCCGGAGTTCAGAGCCGAGATGTCCGGCCTGGCCGTCGAGCTTCGCGACGAGGAAGCGTGGCCGCGCTGACGGCCGGCCCACTTCGCTGGGCTGTCGTGCTAATCGATTTCGATCCCGCAAGGGGACACGAGCAAGGGGGCACGCGCCGCGCCCTGGTCGTCTCCTATGAGGCCTTTCAACACTCTGGCATGGCGACGGTCTGCCCGATCACGACGCGGCAGCCCAAGTATCCGGGCGAGGTCCCGGTTCCGGAAGGCCATGCCGGCCAGACGCGCGATGGCCTGATCCTCTGCCACCAGGTACGGACTCTGGACCTGGGCCGCGTGACCGCCTACGAGATCGGCGGACGCGCACAGTACGTCACGGATCGGTCGGTTCGGGCGGCCGTGCGGCTGGCACTGGCGCACCAGCTGGGCGTCGACATTCCCGCCGTCGCCGATGGAGCGCAGCTCGACTGACGTGCGAACTCGCCGGCACGGGTGGGCGTCACGCAGGCCCCGAGCATCGCCCGAGGCCTGCCACCGATCCACCACTGACCTATCGCGAGTAGTCGTCCCGCTCGCAACCGTCGAAGTCGCCCGAGCGTATGTAGCAGCTCTTGAAAGCGCCTCGCGGAGCCGCAAGGGACGGGAGTGCCGCAGAAACCGGCCGGCTCGTGCGACGGAGGACGGCCTCCGGCAAACGACTTGGCCTTCGGCCGAAGAGGACGGCTGGTGGGCGTTGGACCGACGGTGGACGGGCCCTCCGTTGCCTCCGCGGTCCGCACGGAATCGCGGCGCCAAGAGTTCGAGGATTGACGGCTCAAGACTCCCGGGCTGGCTTCATCGCCATGCGGCGGCCGCGAGCTTCCAGAGAATCTGACGCTCGCCCGTTTACTTGCTCCTTCTGCGGACGTACAATCACAACCAGTTCTATACGGCAGGAGTACGACCGTGAACACCAAGCTGACCCTGCGCCTTGACGACGAACTGATCCGTAGTGCCAAGCGCTACTCCGGCAAGTCGGGCAAGTCTGTGTCCCGACTCGTCGCGGACTACTTCGCGCTCATCGACTCCGGCGAGGAGGTTCCCGGTCCAGAGATCACACCCAGGGTTCGCTCGCTCATCGGCTCGCTCAAGGGCGCTACGGCCACAGAAGAGGACTACCGCCGGCACCTCGAAGAGAAATACCGGTGAAGGTGCTCTTCGACACCAACGTCGTCCTCGACGTCCTCCTCGAGAGGGAGCCTCACGTCACGGCCGCGGCGAGGCTCTTCTCGCTCGTGGACAACGGGGACCTGGAAGGGTCAATCTGCGCCACCACAGCCACGACGGTGTTCTACATCGCGGCGCGGTCCGTCGGGTCCAAGCGTGCGCACGCGCAGGTGCATGAACTGCTGGGTCTGTTCGATGTCGCAACTGTCGATCGCGACGTGCTAACTCGTGCGCTCGCGCTCGACTTCGCGGACTTCGAGGACGCGGTGTTGCACGAAGCCGCCTCGGTCGGGGGCATGTCGGCGATCGTCACCCGCGACCGCCAGGGTTTCGCGAACGCGACCCTGCCGGTCTTCGACCCTCATGAGTTGCTCGCTGCGGTCACCGCGGCGGCTGAGCGATGACGGCTGGCGAGTTCGACGACAAGTTCGACGCGGGCGAGGACGTCACCGCCGACCTCGACGTGTCCGCCGCCCGGCGACCTGTTCAGGACGCCCGGGATGTAGAGGCTGAGCGGCTCTGGCTCGAGGAGGCGACGCGGCGCGACGCGGAGCTCGATGATGGCACTCTTTCGGCAAGACCCTGGCTGAACTTCGCGGTGAAACACTGCCACACGACACGGGAGCCTAGCCATTCGTTGGATCCGGCCCGCACTCTTCTGGCTCGAATGCCACGCCCGACGCGCGACAGCGGCATCACGTGCTAATCTTCCGCCAGCCCTTGTGCCGATCCTGTGAGGTCGGCGTACCGGTCCAGAGAGGCCGGAAAGGAGATGCATGAGCACCTGCAACCGGAACCACCGAGCCCGCAAGGCCGGTGGCTTTTTTGTATGACGGACCAGCAGGCGGCGGCCGCCCCGGGCGGGGCCTCGACCGGCGGCGCGGCGGCGGGCGCCACGGCATCGCGCAACGGCCCTGAACTGGACTATCCCGTCCCCGCGAACCCCGCCCCTCGCGCGATCCGCATCAAGCCCAAGTCCGCGCTGATCATCGGCAGCGGCCCAGTCGTGATCGGCCAGGCCGCGGAGTTCGACTACGCGGGCACCCAGGCGTGCCGCGCCCTCCGCGCCGAAGGGGTGCGGACGATCCTCGTGAACAGCAACCCGGCCACGATCATGACCGACGCGGAAGTCGCGGACGCGGTCTACCTCGAGCCGCTGACGGTCGAGGCGATCGAGCAGGTCATCGCC
>PMIE01000153.1 GCA_003156975.1 Chloroflexota bacterium
GCATTCGGGACGCGCGTCGAAGTCAAGAACATGAACTCGATGCGCTCCGTTGAGCGGGCGATCGCATACGAGATCGTTCGCCAGGCCGAGCTGATCGACGGTGGCGGCAAGGTCACGATGGAGACGCGCGGCTGGGACGATGGCAGCCAGTCGACGTACCACATGCGGCCCAAGGAAGAAGAGAACGACTACCGCTACTTCCCCGAGCCGGACTTGCCGCCGCTCCTGACCACGCCCGAGTGGCTGGCCGAGATCAAGGCCCGCCTGCCGGAGCTGCCGGCGGTTCGGCGGACGCGCTATCAGACCGAGTTCGGCCTCTCCGAGTACGACTCCTCGGTGCTCGTCAATGAGGCCGCGGCCACCACGATGTTCGAAGGCGCGCTGGCGGCCGGGGCCGGGGTTCCGCCAAAGCTGCTCGCCAACTGGGTGACCGGCGAGTACATGCGCCTGGCCAAAGGCGATGGCGCGGCGGCGGACAGGGCCGTCCCGGCCGAGTTGGCCGCCCTGGTCAAGCTCGTTGCCGACGGCGCAATTTCGGGCACCAACGCCAAGGAAGTCTTCGCCGAGCACTTCGAGACCGGGGCGCCGGTGGCCGCAATCGTAGAGGCGCGGGGCTTCCGCCAGATCTCGGACGCCGGCGCGCTGGGCGCTGCAATCGACACCGTACTGGCGGCAAATCCGGATGCCGTCGCGGACTACCGAGCCGGCAAGGGCGCCGCCGTCGGTTTCCTCGTCGGCCAGGTCATGAAGGCGACCCGAGGCCAGGCCAACGCCGCAATGGCTCAGACCGCGCTGCGCGAGCGCCTCGACAGGTCCGAGTAGGCCCGGAGGGCGTCGGTGGGTGCGATCAACCTGGTCTGCTGGTTCCTGGGGATAGTCCTCATCGTCGTCGGGTACACGCGGGCGAGACGGCCGTGGGCCCGATATCAGGAGCTCAAGGCCCAGGAAGCGAACCTGGCCCGATACGAGGGCTGGCGCGGCACACGTCTACGAGACGACGGCCCCAGCGCGGCGACGATCATGGCCCAGGAGTTACGGCGCAAGGCCCAGGTTGCAGGCCTCGTAGCCATTGCGGGTTTCGTGCTCGTTTTCGTGGGGTTTGCGGTCCACTGAGACGGACGCCGGTCCGCTCGAGAGCCGCTCGACGCTGCGGGCAGAGGCGTTCCCATCGCATTGAGATTCCGTTGTGCGTTCAGCGCTTCCGTATTCGCCTCATCCGAACGCCTACGGAGCAGGCATCCTGGCCTTTCGGGGCCGCAGCGTCCTTGCCGCAGCCGTCGACCGCTCGACGTGTGAGGTATCGGTCGGACGTGCGCCCGGGGAAAGTGAAGCTAGGCGATCTTGACCGTCGACTGGGGTGTCGACGCCGACTTGCCGTTGAGGGCGCAGGTGGCGGTCACTGCATAGGTCGACCCTGAATTCCAGCGGCCGGTTAACCAGTTGGAGAGCACCGCGACACCTGTGCCCCCTGCTGTGAAGGTCGAGGACGGAGTCTTGGTCCCCTTTGGACTCGTCCTCGTCACGGTGCATACGGCTCCCGCCAGCGTCTTGACTGTGAAGACCGGTGGCTTCGCGGTAGTGATCGAGCCCCACGTCGCGAATATCGGGCGTGGCGTGGGTACGGGTGTCGGCTTGGGTGTGGGCCGCTTCGTTGGTCTCGGCGTGGGGCGCCTGGTCGGTGCGGGCGTCGGCGGCGGCGTCGGCTGGGCCGTAGGCGGGTCGGTCGGTGTCACGAGTGGCGTCGCCTGGTTCGACGGATCGACTGCCCCGACGCCGAGGCGTCCATCCAGCGCCAGCAGCCCCGCACCGGCAAGCACGATGACAAGTGCGCCGGCAAGCCCGAAGAGAACCAACGGCATGCGCCGGCGCGGCCGCGCCTCGACCTCCGCAACCGGCTCCAGCGTGAACGCCACGGTGGAGAAGACACGCGATTGCGGGGTGGACGCTACTTCGGCCGCGGGAGGCTCCGGCGCCGGGAGACCCAATTCCTCGCGCACGCGATCGGGATCGGGGAGAGTCTCCTGGCCCCACTGGTAGCCGAGCATCTGCGCTGCCTGCGCTTCCCGCGCGGCCGCGTATGACTCGGCCGTCGGCGGAATGGCGGGCGGAGTCGCTGGAACCTGCTCTTCGATTCGTGCGCCCGAGTCGGTACCGTCGACGGGACGCTTGTCCTTTGCGCGGCGAGCCATATCGATCCTGATTTGGACAGGGCAGTCGATCGCCGACCACTCCGTAGGACTATCAGTGTTGGTCCGCGGAGCCCGAAGACAATGGGAAGAAGGTCACGGTTGCCCGTCAGGTCACCGAATCGGCAGATCGCGATGCGCCGAGTCACGGGCCTGGGAGCCGGCGATCGGTGAGCCCAGCGGCATTCGAACGGCGAGATGTCAGAAGGGCCGAGTTCGCCCCTTCGGTGACCTCAGCTGAACATTCCAGGCAGTTTCGGATCTCGAGTCAGCCGCGCGGAACCCTGTGCAGCTCGATGGCGGTGCATCGGTCCATCACCACCGCAAGCCCGCCTTCGGCTGCGATTCGAGCGGCATTCCAGTTGACCACGCCCAGCTGTAGCCATAACGCCCGCGCCCCGACTGCGACCGCTTCGCGAGCGATCTCCTCCGTGAGCTCGGGTCGGCGGAACACGTCGACGATGTCGATCCGACCGCCCAGTGCGATCGCGGCCTCGGCCAGAGTGGCAACGGCGGCGACGCCCTCGACGGCGGTTTCATTTGGATTCACCGGCACGCACTCGTATCCCGCCGCGACCATCGAGCGGAAGACGCCGTTCGAGGGCCTGGCAGGGTTGGACGAGGCGCCGACGACCGCGATCCGCCGGGCCGTCCGGAGCAACTCAACGATGTCCTCATCGTCGAGGAGGAGGGCCGGTAGATCGCTCAAGGGGCTGCGGTCGGGGGGCCGGCTCGGTTCGTGAGCGCGCCGACCACTGCGTCGAGCTTGTCCTGGAAGCCGGCCGGCAGATCCGCGTGGAAGTCGCTCAGGGCGATTCCGCCGCCGGCGATGTCGCTCGTGGTGATGCGGGCCAGCGCCCCGCCCGAGGCAAGGGTGGCAATCGCGGCCGTGACCGCCACGTCGTATCGATCCATCACGCTGACTATCAGGCACGGCCGGATGTCCGAGATGGCCTGCCATGCGTCCGTCTCGACGGCCACAAGATGGGCCTTGCGGCCGCAGGCTTCGCGGAGCGCCCCGATCCCCGAGAGGCTGGGCGTGGCCATGACGACCGTGCTGCCGGCCTTCACGAGCCCCGCGGCCGCGGTCCGGCCCTTGTCCGGCGAGTCGGGAGTGCCCGCATAGGCGAACGCCACTCCTACGCCTGGATTGGCCTGCGATGCCCCGGCCTTGAAGCCTGACGCGAAGTTGGTCGAGCGGACGTCGGTCTTGGTATCTCCGACCATCGCGATCTTGCTCGAGGTCGTGAAAGCGGCCGCGATGTAGCCGCCCAGGTAGCCTGCCTCCGCCTCGTCGAAAACGATCCCGTGGACATTCGACGGCGATGTGTCCGGCACGGCCACGCTCAGCTCGAGGAACTGCGTTGCGGAATGAGCCTTGGCCGCCGCCTGCACCGCCGCGGCGGCATCGGGACCAACCGTCACTACGACCGTGCCGTCTGCGGCGGCCTTGTCGATATCCTTCGGCAGCTCGGCGTTCGAGACGGGCTCGACAAGCGCGCTGGTGGCTCCGGCGTGGGTAGCGGCGGCCTGAATGCCCTTCCAGGCCAGACCGGCCGGAGTCCAATCCTTCGGCACTCCGATCTGCGCCACGAGCGTCACCGAATTGACGAACCTCTGGGCGGGCGCGGGCGTTGCCGTCTCGGTCGAGATGTTCGTTCCGCCCGTGGGCCCGCCGGTCCTGGACGGCGTTGGACTCGGTTCGCCCGGGAATAGCCCGCAGCCGGCAATCACGACGGTCAGAGCGGCGGCAGCGGCGGCAGCGATTGCGTAGGACGGCTTCGTCGAGCGGATCATCGTGCCGAATTGTAGGGGTCCGGGAGCGTTCGATTGGCGGCCCACTCAGCGGGACCATTCGGACGGCGCGATGCCGAGCGTCGACTTGGACCGCAGACTTGCCGGGCGGGCTAGCATGGTGGCAGGAGACGAGCAATGGCAGGGCAACCTCAACCAGTTGACGAACGCATCCGAGTGGCCGACGGTGTCGAGCTTCGGGTGCTGCGGTGGCTCGCCCAGAATGGCCCGGCGACCTCATCCGGGTCCGCTTCGGCCGCGCCGTTCTTGCTGGTCCACGGGCTGGCCTCCAACGCGCGGCTCTGGGACGGCGTCGCGCGCCGTCTCGCCGAGGCAGGTCGTTCGGTGGTCGCGGTGGACCTGCGCGGCCACGGCCACTCGGACAAGCCGGACGCGGGCTACGATTTCGCGACGATCTCGGAGGATCTGAAGTCGCTGATCCGAGCCCTTGGGCCCGGTTTCGAGCGGCCGATTCTTGTCGGCCAGTCGTGGGGAGCGGGCGTGGTCCTGGACTTCGCGGTTCGCCACGCGGACATGACTCGTGGCATCGTCCTCGTGGACGGCGGCCTGACGGATCTCTGGGACGCGTTTCCGACGTGGGATGTCTGCTGGGAGCGTCTGGCACCGCCCCAGCTGGTCGGGATGCCGCTCTCATCGGTCGAGGTGTATTTCCGGTCTGCGCATGCCGACTGGCCGGAGGAAGGCTTCGAGGGTTCGCTCGGCAACTTCGAAATCAGGCAGGATCAAACCATCGCGCCCTGGCTGTCGCGTGACCATCACAAGGCAATCCTGGAGGCGATGTGGGGCCAGCGCACGGCTGCCCTGTGGGCCGCTTTGCGCGTTCCGGCGTTGATCATCCCTGTCGACGGCGGCGAGAGCGAATGGACCAGGGCGAAACGCGCCGGGGTTGCCGCCGCCCTTGCGGCCACCGAGGCGGCGGCCCGCGTCGCCTGGTTCACCGGCGACCACGACATTCATGCTCAGCATCCTGCCGAGCTGACCGAGGCAATCCTGGCGGCGGATTGCGACGGGCTCCTTTCGGGAGCCGTTCCCGCATGACTCTGCCGCGCCTCCTGACGATCATGGGCTCCGGCGAGACCACGCCGACGATGGCGCGCGTCCACCGGTCCATCCTCGATCGGCTGGGGGAGCGGCCCGTGGCGGCCGTCGTGCTGGACACGCCGTACGGCTTCCAGGAGAACGCCGAAGACATCACGGCTCGGACGGTCGAGTACTTCCGGACGACCGTCGGGGCGCCGTTCTCAGTGGCCTCGTTCCGCTCCGCCGACGCCGATGCGCTTACTCGCGAGACCGCGTTGGTCCGCATCCGCGACGCTCGGCTCGTGTTCACCGGCCCCGGAAGTCCGTCCTACGCGCTCCGTCAATGGACCGGGTCGGATATCCCGCGGCTGCTGGCGGAGAAGCTGGCCCGAGGAGGGGCCGTGACGATGGCCAGCGCCGCTGCCCTGACGCTCGGCCGGTACACGATCCCGGTGTACGAGATCTATAAGGTCGGGGAGGCGCCGTACTGGCTCCAAGGCCTGGATCTGCTTTCGCCGCTCGGCCTCAACGTGGCGGTCGTCCCTCACTATGACAACGCCGAGGGGGGCAACCACGACACGCGATTCTGCTACATGGGTGAGCGGCGGCTGCAGAGGCTTGAGGCGGAGCTGCCGCCGGATGTCTTCATTCTTGGCGTGGACGGGCACACGGCGCTGGTGCTGGATCTGGACGACGGGTCGGGGACGGTCTCGGGGCTCGGCGCGGTTACCGTCCGGAAGGACGGCCGAAGCACGGTCTTTCCGGCTGGGAGCGAGATCTCAATTGCCGAGCTTGTCGCAGCCGCTCAGGGTGGCGCTGTTCCGCCATCGTCGAAAGCCGCGATCGCGGCTCCTCTCGGCGTAGTGGATCCCGCGGCGCCACCCTCCGGCCTGCTTCGCGAGGAAGTGGCCCGGCTCGAGGCCGTCTTCAATGCCTCGCTCGAGGAGTGCGATGCGCCTGCCGCCGTCCGCGCCATCCTCGCACTTGAGGAAGTGATCCAGTCCTGGTCGCACGACACAGACCAGTCCGACGCGCTTGCGAACGCCCGCTCCGCCCTCCGGTCGGCGATCGTCTGCCTGGGCGAGATGGCAGCCGAAGGCACCGGCGACCCGGCCGACCTGATCCGCCCCTTCGTCGACGCATTGCTGGAGCAGCGCGTACGAGCCCGCGAGGCTCGAGATTGGGCCGCTTCGGACAAGATCCGCGATCGCCTTCTTGCCGCGGGCATAGAGCTCCACGACACGTCGGATGGGACCACATGGGAGCTGCACGCGGGAACGCCGGTCGGCTGAGCGACGCGCCACAACGCCCCACCGCCCCGGGACTCGACGCCCGCTAGACTACCCCCGTGACCGTCGCCCCCAACGATTTCGTCCACCTGCATCTCCACTCCGAGTTCAGCCTGCTGGACGGACTCGGGCGCATCAACGAGCTTGCCGAACAGGGGTCGCAGCTCGGTTTCGATGCCATGGCGGTGACGGACCACGGGGCGCTGTACGGAGCCGTGGCCTTCACCCAGGCAGTCGCGGCCAAGGGCATGAGACCCATCATCGGCGTGGAGACGTACGTCGCTCCCCGCGGTATGCGCGACAAGCAGGGCAAGGCCGACAGCCAGCCATTCCACCTCGTCCTCCTCGCCGAGAACTGGGAGGGCTACCAGNNCCAGAACCTCTGCCGCCTGATCACGGATGCGCATCTTGAGGGCTACTACTACAAGCCCCGAGTCGACCACGAAGCTCTCGCCAAGTACTCCAAAGGCCTGATCGGCCTGTCGGCCTGCCTGGGCGGCGAGATCCCCAAGGCGCTCGAGAGCGACGACTGGGAGCTGGCGCGCAAGCTCGCCGGCACATACAGCGACATCTTCGGCAAGGACCGCTTCTTCCTCGAGCTGCAGGACCACGGCATCCCGCTCCAGCGCCGTCTCAACGAGCAGCTGCTCCGCCTCGGCCCGGAGGTCGGGCTGAAGCACGTCGTCACCAACGACCTGCACTACGTCCGGCGCGACCAGCACGAAGCCCACGACGTACTGCTCTGCGTCGGCACCGGCAGCAACCTCGACACGCCCAACCGCATGCGTTTCGAGTCGAGCGAGTTCTACCTGAAGTCGGCCGTCGAGATGGCGGCGCTGTTCCCGGACAACCTGGACGCGATCCGCCAGACCCGGGCAATCGCCGAGATGGTGGATCTGAAGCTCCCCTTCGGCCAGCTTCGCATCCCGAGCTTTCCCGTGCCCGAAGGCGAAACCATCGAGAGCTGGCTGCGCAAGGAATGCCAGGCCGGCCTCGCCCGCCGCTACGGCACCGTTACGCCCGAGCTTCAGGCTCGCCTGGACTACGAGCTGGACGTCATCTGCCGCATGGGCTACGCCGGCTACTTCCTCATCGTCGCCGACTTCACGGCCTTCGCCCGCCAGCAGCGTATCGCGATCACCGTCCGCGGCTCCGCCCCTGGTTCGATCGTGACGTACACCCTCGGCATCACGCCCGTGGACCCGATCCACTACCAGCTGCCGTTCGA
The DNA here is from genome assembly GCA_003156975.1 of Chloroflexota bacterium. GTDB lineage: Bacteria > Chloroflexota > Limnocylindria > Limnocylindrales > CSP1-4 > Fen-1039. The sequence goes on from PMIE01000153.1 coordinate 7,539, forward strand.
GCGGTTCCTCAACCCGGACCGCGTGACGATGCCGGATATCGACGTCGACTTCGAGGACGGTCGACGCGAAGAAGTGATCAACTACGTCAGCCGCAAGTACGGCGCGGATCACGTCGCCCAAATCATCACCTTCGGCACGATGCTCGCCAAGGCGGCCATCCGCGACGTGGCCCGAGTCGTTGGGATGACCTACGGCGAGGGCGACCGCATGGCAAAGGCGGTCCCGAACCAGCTCGGGATCACGCTCGAAGAGGCGATCAAGACCAGCCCTGCGCTCAAGGAGATGTACGAGAACGAGCCGCAGGTGCACCGCGTCATCGAGTTCGCCAAGCACCTCGAGGGCGTCGCCCGCAACGCCTCCACGCATGCCGCCGGCGTCGTCATCAGCCGCGAGCCGCTGACGGAGCTGATGCCGCTGCAGCGGGCCACCAACTCGGACGCGGTCATGACCCAGTACGAGATGCACGCCGTCGACGCGTTGGGCCTGCTCAAGTTCGACTTCCNNGACCTCGAGAAGATCCCGCTCGACGACGCGAAGACGTTCGAACTGCTGGCATCGGGCGAGACGACCGGCGTCTTCCAGCTCGAGTCGGCGGGTATGCGGCGCTACATCCGCGAGCTGCGGCCGAGCACCGTCTTCGACCTCGCGGCGATGGTCGCGCTCTACCGGCCGGGTCCCATGGACAACATCCCGTCCTACATCAAGCGCAAGCACGGCCAGGAGAAGGTCACCTACCTCCACCCGCTGCTCGAGCCGTACCTCAACCGAACCTACGGTGTCTTCGTCTACCAGGAAGACATCATGTCCGCCTCGACGGCGCTCGCCGGCTTCACCGGTCCCGAAGCGGACATGCTCGGCTACGCTATTCGCAAGAAGAAGTCCGCGCTCATGAACGAGATGCGCGAGAAGTTCGTGCGCCAGGCGGCCGAGCGCGGCGTCAAGCCGCAGGTCATCGACGCCGTCTTCGCCGCCTTCCAGCCGTTCGAGCGGTATGGCTTCAACAAGGCTCACGCCACCTGCTACGGCCTGATCGCCTACCAGACCGCATACCTCAAGGCGAACTACACGGTCGACTACATGACCTCCGTCCTGACCGCCTTCCGCGACAACGAGGAGAAGGTCGCGGCGGCGGTTGCCGAATGCCGTCGGCTCGGGATCGAGGTCAGGACGCCGGACGTGCACAAGTCTTTCGTCGAATTTGCCGTGGAAGACGACGCGATCCGATTCGGGCTCCTGGCCGTCAAGAACGTCGGTGAGAACGCGATCCAGTCGATCATCGATGCCCGGCAGGCCGACGGCGACTTCACCTCCCTTGCGGACTTCTGTTCTCGCGTCGACCTGCGGCTGGTCAACAAGCGCGTCATGGAATGCCTGGTCAAGGTCGGCGCGATGAACCGATTCGGACATGCTGCGCAGCTGCTTGAGGCGCTCGACGACGCGATGGCCGCCGGCCAGTCGGCCCAGCGCGATCGGACCAGCGGCCAGACGTCTCTATTCGAGATGGGTTCGCCCGAGGGCGGGCTCGACAAGCCACTGCCGCAGGTCCCGGAGGCGCTCTCCCGGGAACGGCTGCGATGGGAGAAGGAGCTGCTCGGGCTGTACCTGTCCGAGCATCCGCTGAGCTCTCTGGCGGACCAGATTGCCCAGTTCGTGACGGCCTACTCAAGCGATCTCAAGGACGAATCGCTGGACGGCCAGCGAGTTGTGATCGGCGGGATGGTGACCGGCGTCAGAACGGTCACGACACGCAACAAGGACACGATGGCGGTCGCGACCCTGGAGGATCTTCAGGGCACGCTCGAAGTCGTGGTCTTCCCGCGTATGTACGCAACGAGCGGTGGCACCTTCGCCGAGGGCTCGATCCTGCTCGTCGCCGGGCGAATCGATCATCGCGGCGAGGAAGCGTCTGTTCTGGCCGATGCCGTGTGGGTGTGGGAGGACGCCGTTGCGCGCGGGCCCGCCGTGATCGCCCAGGAAGTTGCCGCGAGCGACAAGCCGCGCCGAACCTGGCCCGGCAAGAATGGCAACGGGGGGAGTGGCAACGGGGGGAGTGGCAACGGGGGGAGTGGCAACGGCAATGGTTACGGCAAGCCGGCTGCGCCGGCACCGCCCGCCTCCACGTCCGCGGCCCCGTCCGCGTCTCCCGCGCCGGCCGCCCAAGCCGAACAGAAGATCCGCGTCTCGCCGCTGCGGGGCGGGGGAGTCACGGTGGTTGCTGGTCCCGGCTCCGCGCCGGGCTCGGGCGGCGCCGCGCCTGTGCCCGTGCCCGTGCCCGCGGCCCCGCCCGTCCCCATGCCCGTGGCCCCGCCCATCCCCATGCCATCGGCCCCAACCCCGGCCGACTTCGCCACATTCGCTCCGGACCGTGAAGAGTCGCCACTCCCCGAAGAGGCGCGAGCCGCCGCGGCTATCGCGTCTGCGGCGCCGACGGAGCCACTGGAACCGCCGGAGTCGAGCATCCTGAACGTGCGCTTCACGCGCGGCGCCGAGACGGCCCGCATCGTTATGGCGATGGAGGAGCTGCGGGCGGTGTTCAAGGAGCGGCCCGGCGCGACTCGGGTGGTGTTCCATCTCCCCGGCGAGAAGGGCGTCACGCTGCCGATGGAGGTCCGCGGCGGCGTCGCCTACGATGCCGAGCTGCTGTCCGAAGTCAGGCGCCGCCTGGGCGATGGCCTCGTCCGCCTCGAGGTCTCGCCGCGGCACTGACGAGCCTCACGAGCCGCTCCGGAGCCTCCGGCCGGGCAGATTGTGAAGCGTTCTTAAGCGCTCCTCACGGTTCTGTGCGTCTCACCGGGGAGCGGTCCACGTCTCACTCGGAGGTCGGCCGGGTAGCTTCAGGTACAATTCCGGTCGGTCGGGGCGACCGATTGGTCGGCCGGACAAACCCTTGAGGGGTCAGGGAGAAGCCAAGCGAATGGACCAGTTCAAGCGATCGATCCAGGACGCATTCCGAAAGCCCGTGGGCGCAGCCGCACTCTCCTTCCTGTTTCCGGGTCTGGGACAGGCTGCCGCCGGCGACCGGAACCGCGGAGCGATCGTTGCGATTCCGATGCTGGCAGCCCTCGGTGCATTCCTTCTCATCGCCATCTTCGATCGGAGCTCCATCCTTGGATTGGCTGTGGACCAGGGCTGGCTGACGAGCCTGCTGATCCTGGACCTGGTCGCGTTCATCTACCACGTCTGGGCGATCGTCGATTCGTATCGAGTGGCCTCCAACGCCGGGGCAAAGAAGCGTCGTGGGACCCGACAGACCACCTCGATGGCAGCCGTTGTCGGTGTGGTCGTTCTCCTGTCTGGGACGGTCTTCCTCCACGCCGGTGTTGCCAAGGTGGACTCGGACTGGCAGCACGCCCTCTATTGCCTTACCGCCAAGGTCCCTTGCTGGGTCACCGACAGCAATCAGACCGACGATCCCAACGCCACGGACAACAGCGACAGCGGGAACGGCATAGCGGACCTGGTCGATACCAGCAGCCCCGGAGCAGTGGGCTCGGACGGGACCCCCAAGCCGATCCCCACTTACGACCTGGGCAGCTTGCCGTCGCTCTCCACGACGATTGATTCGCAGAACTGGAACGCGGACGGCGAGTTGAACGTGCTCCTCATGGGCCTTGGGGTCCAGAAGGGGAACAACGCCACTCAACTCGGACCCGACACGATCATGGTCATGCACGTTGGGATGAATTCGGGCCAGGCCGAGTTGATTAGTGTGGGCCGAAACAACTACTGCATGCCGCTGCCCACTTCCGAAATCGCCGCGCACTACTCGACGTCGGTCAACGGCTGCCCGGCTGGCACGTGGGGCCACGGGACCTGGGACCTACCCAATGAGATCCTGGCTCACTGCAGCAAGTGGCCCATACCGGAGTACGCGTCCACATGCGGTCAGGCCGGCGACCAGAATCGATACCTTCGCGCCTACAAGGGCACCGAGCTGACCATCGGCTACTTGCTGGGCCTCCACATCGATGGCTCGATGTGGATCAATCCTCGAGGCCTGTCTACGCTCATCGATGCCCTCGGTGGTGTGAACATCACGGTCACGACCAAGCTGGTGGACGGCCCTTGCGGCTACGCCGGATCGGCCAACAACAAGCTCGGAGCGCTGTCGCAGTTCTCCGGAATCGGCAGACCGTATTGCCCGGACACCTCCCACACGGGGTATTTCGTCCCCACAGGCCTCGATGGAGTCCAGAAGATGAAGGATCTGGCTGCGGGGTCGGGCGGCGGACTGACTATGATTCCGGTTCCCGGTCATCCATATGACGTCGGTTTCATCATGAGGACCGGGACTTACCACATGAACGGCGAATGGGCGCTGGCCTACGCCAGGACCCGTATCTACACGAACGACGCCAGCCGCTCGCTGCGGCAGCAGGAGCTCCTTCGCTACATCAAGAAGGACCTCGACCCCTGCCACTTCGCGTCCGTCGGCAACGTGCTCCCGCTCCTTGGTGCCCTCCAGGCGATCCCCCAAGGGTTCAACACAAACATGGACCTGACGAACGGGGACAACCTCCAGGCGTGGGCTGCCATGGCCAAGAAGGTCCTCGGTCCGAACGTTCAAGAGCTCGTTCTCACTCAGACCGGGGGCAAGGGCGCCACAGGCCAGGGCGCAGTGAAGGCGTCCGGCATCTGGTGGCCGGCCTGGGATCCCAACTCGATCAACAAGGCCCGCCAGCTCGTGAGGAACAACTTCGTCAAGCCGTCGGCCGGCACCGGAGGCTCCGGGAGTTCCAGCTGCTAGCAGGCAGCCCTGCCGCCCGGGCGGGCAATGCCGGCAGGGGGCGCGGAAAAGGGGAAATTGGTGCCGACGGCGGGAGTCGGCACCACTAGGGCCCGATCGTGCTCAGAAGCACCCCGAAAACGGCTAGTGTGTTCCCATGGGTGTTCCCATCGCGTCGAAAATGGCGCGCCAAGCCCCCTACGACGTCCGCCTCAACGCACGCTCGACGCGGTCCGCTGCATCGCGCAGGCTAGCGTCCAGGACGCCGGTGTAGTGGTGTGTCATCGCCTCGGCGGCATGGCCCAGGGCCGCCATCGCTACGCGCTGATGAACGCCCTGCGCCGCGAGAACGGTCGCGAACCCGTGCCGGAGATCGTGCAACCGGATGTCGCCGAGACCCGCTGCCAGCATCGCGTCGCGGAAGTGGCGATCGAGCGTGTTTGGGTGCCAGGCGAAGATTCGGCCGTCGATCGGCGCGGGCTGCGTCTCGCGCCAGGCGAGGTACTCGCGGACGGCCTCTACGGCCAGCGCCGGCATGGCAACGGCCCGGACGCTGCTCGCGGTCTTCGTCTCCCGTATCCGCGCACCCTGGCCTGGCACACGGCCGTACTGGCCGCGGACCGTTAGGACCGCTTCGTCGAGATCGACGTCGCCGGCCCGAAGGCCGAGGATCTCCCCGCGGCGGAGGCCGCAGGCGCCGGCCAGCACGACGATCGGGTACAGCCGGGTCCCAGCAGTCGCGTCGAAAATCGCGCGGAGTTCGTCGGGCCCGATTGTCGGGACCTCCCGCTTCTCGGCCGCCGCAGGCGCGTCAACCAGGGCGGCGACGTTGCGCGCCACCAGACCCTGGGCTTGGGCGTAGCGCAGGGCGGACGACAACCGGACCAGCGTATGAGCGCCCGGCCCACCCCAGGATCGGACGGCGGCACGGACGTCCTCAACCGTTAGTTCGTGCAGCCGGACAGCGCCGAGGGATGGGCGGATTCGGAGCTTCGCGTCCAGCTCGTACGCCTCAAGCGTCAGCGGGCGGACACGGTCCTTACAGCCCTCGAGCCAGGAGTCGACAACGTCAGCTACGGTCGTATCGATCGCGCGCAACGAGACGCCCGACTCCTGCAGCTCGACGAGGTCCCGAAGCAGCTTCGTCCCGGCCCTTTCCGCCTCTCTCTTCGTCGGATACCCCGCCGTCCGGGGTCGTCGTCGCGTGCCGGTCTCGTCGATGTAGCTGCCCTGCCAGCGCCAGCGGCGCACGCGGAATTTGTCCGTCGACTCCACGACGGAGCCTTGGCCGCGATGGCGGGTTTGCTTGCCATGCTTGCCGTCTAGGTTCGTCATGTCTTCCATCATCCTCCAATAGATCGGCGAGACGGTCGCGCCGCGCATACACGACGCGCTTGCTGATCCGCGTGCAGGCTTCGGGGTGGCGACGCATTAGGACGCGGACGTGGGCGGGCGGGATGCCAAGCTCACCTGCGACCTGGGCGACCGAGAGCAACGGTTGCTCGGTCATGCCGGCCGGACGGGACTCGTGGACCAACCCGGCGGCCCTGACCTTGGACCGGGTGTCGCCTGAACCAGCAGATGCCGCCGAGGTTCCGCCGACTTGATGGCCGTACTGGACCTGGCACTGACTCCCCATGTCGGGCTCGCTCGGATACTCTCAGCCACCGCCCGCTCAGCGGGACTCAGCCCTGATCCGACGTAGTGGAAGCTCCGTCGGATGACGATCTGATCGCCTATGGCCTTGGCGCGGATCTGGGCGAGCCATGGGTCGGCCTGGGCTCGATACTCGGCGCGGACGGCGCGCAATGCGGCGAAGGTGACCGAGTAGCGACGGGCCTTGGTCAGGAAGTGGCCCCGAAAGCCGAGGGTATGGGCCCATCGTGGGCTCAGGGTCCATGCCGATCGCATCAGCGCTCGTGCATGATCGGAGAGTTCGGCTCGCTCGATCACGCCCTTGACGCGGATCCGTCGATCGAGGCCACCACCCGACTGAGCGTCCTTGGTGGCGTACTTGGCGAGGTAGCCCGCGACTCCGGCTCCGTGCCCGTCGCCGGCTTGCGGGTCGGCGCTGATCGGTCTCGTGTCGACCTGGCTGCCCCAGCGGATGATCAGCTCGCGACCGTCGGGTCCTTCCACCGTGACCGCTACTCGCGCCG
>PMIE01000095.1 GCA_003156975.1 Chloroflexota bacterium
CACGCCTCCCTCCTCGCCGCGTCATTGGCGAGCTTCCTGCTCCTGACCTCCGGCTCGATGGCGGCTGCCGCCGGGCCCGGCGACGGGGCCGGCGCCGGCCCCGCCCTGAACCCGCCGCTGACTATTGATGCGCCAAAACTCACCTGGAAGTGGACCATCAACCAGATCCCGCTCAACTCGGCCAGCGAGATCAACTTCGTGCTTACGAATACGAACAGCGCCTGGGCTTTGTCACACGTAGGTCTTGACATCACTCTGCCGATAAACCTTGCCATCTCGACCGGCACGGCCTACAACATATGCAACACCGGGACGCTCAAGACAACCGCCCCGTCCCTGATCCATATCTCCGGGGGTTATCTGGGCAAGAGCAAGAGCTGCAAGTTCAATGTGATCGTCAAAGGCGTCTGGCCGGGCACGGCGTCTTTCAGCACCTACACGTATTCCACGCCGGGCAACACGGGACCCTTCGCCATATTCACGGCGTATGTCCTCTCGCCGCCATCGATCAGCGCTGCCTTCAGCTCGCTCAATGGCACCGTGGGCGCGGCGACATCGCTCGCCTTCACGCTTTCGAATCCCGGGCTGAACACCAAGGATCTAACCGGCGTCAACTTCACTGCGCCGCTCCCGGCCGGCCTCGCCGTATCGACGAAGACCTCCTCCGTCTGCGGCGGCACGCTCACGCTCACCGCCCCCACAGGGATCTCCTTCTCAGGCGGAACGGTCGCCAAGGGTGCGAGTTGCGTCGTCACGGTCCCCGTGGTCGGCAAGGGCGTGGGCAGCTTCACGGTTGCGACCAGCAACGTGAAATCGCATAACGGCGGCACCGGCAAGAACGCAACGGCAAGCGTCACGATGTACGCTCCGAAGCCCACCCCGACCCCGACCCCGACGCTGGCCCCCGGCGCCACCCCGGCTCCAACTGAGTCCGTCGGGCCGTCGGCATCGGCCTCGGCGGGCGATAGCCCCGCGGCGTCGGCGTCCGAGTCGGTCACGCCGTCGGCCTCGATTTCGGCCTCCCAGTCCCAGGCCGCATCGCCGACTGCCCCGGCCGGCCCGATCGGTTCGAACGGCGGCGGCTCCGGCGCACTGCCGATCATCCTTGCCGCTCTCATCGTCCTGCTCGCCGGCGGTCTGCTGGGGTTCCTGCTGCTCCGCCGGAAGAAGCGCTCCGAGCAGTAGCCACGGGAGGACCGGGATCCTCCCGTTTCGCTAGCCCTCGAGCGAAACTGCCTCGCCCGTGTCCGCCGAGCGGTAGAGCGCCTCGATCGTCCGCGCCTGGCCGAGCGCATCGGCTCGGCCCAGCAACTGCTTGCCCGTGCCCAGGATCGCGGCGCTGAGGTTCTCCATCTCGAGCCGGTAGGCGTCGTTGGGCGCGACCGTCTCGGGGCGCCCGTTCAGTTCGATCCCGCCCACCTCGTCCAGCCACGGATCGCGCGAGAGCAGCGTTCCGTTGCTGCCGACCGCCTCGAGGGAGCGCTGGTTCGAGGTGAAGCCCGCGACGATCTCCGCCACAAGACCCGACCCGAACCGCAGCAGGCCGCTGAAGCCAACGTCCACGCCGGACGGCCCAAGCGTCTGCTCGCCGAAGACCCGCACCGGCTCCGCGCCGGCGGCCAGCCGCGAGCCGCTCACGGCGTAGCAGCCAACGTCCATCAGTGAGCCGCCGTCGAGGCCCGGCTCGAGCCGCACGTCGCTCGCCTTCTCCATCGCGAAGGCGAAGGTCCCGCGCACCGACTGCAGCTCGCCTACCTCGGGAAGCAACTCCAGGAAGCGTCGGGCCTGTGGAGAGTGGCGCCACATGAACGCCTCCATCAGATGCAACCCTGCCGCATCCGCCGCGTCGAAAGCCTCGACCACCTGCCCGGGGTGTCGCGAATAGGGCTTCTCGGACAGAACGTGTTTCCCGGCCGCGAGGGCCAGCATCGTCATGGGGTGATGGAGCGAATTCGGGACGCCGATGTAAACGGCGTCCACTTCTGGATCCGCCAGGAGCGCTTCGTACGAGCCGTAGGCACGGGCGATCTCATGCCGCGCGGCAAACTCCTGCGCTCGATCGAGACTCCTGCTACCGGCTGCCACGACAGTGAAGTTCGACGCCCGAGCGGCGTCCGCAAGCAATCGGTTGGCGATGCCCCCCGGGCCGAGGATGCCCCAGCGGACCTTGTCGGACGAGACCATTGGGTTACTCCTTGGCGGCGGCTCGGCGGTCGCGAGTGTTCACCGCCGGGTTGACTATTGCGGTCGGCGTAGGTGTGGGGGTAGGTGTGGGGGTAGGCGGTGGCTTGGGTGGCTTTGGCGTGATGCCTATCTCCAGGAGCCCATCAACTTTCGTGTAGCGGGACGTCCATGTTTCCATGTGGATGATCTTGCCCGTCGAGTCCGTCACGGTGCGCGTTCTGGACGTTTCGAAACCGGGAGTCGGATATTCCGCGCGATTCTGCTGACCGGGCTTGAGTGTCGTTACGTATGAGGTGTGATCGGTCGCCGAAACCACCTTGTCCTTGTATGCCGCAGAGAATGTGACTTTGCGGTCTAGAGGCAAGCTCCACAACTGGATCGTGATCGTGGCCTTCTTGGAGCCCTTCGTGGACGATGCCCGGATCAATATCGGATTCGAGGTGTCATTGGTCCACCTCAGATCCCACACCTCGTAGCCGTTGGAATATACGGTTGCGTCGAGCCCAATGGGGTAGCGATCGATGTAGTAGAAGTGAGCGTGGCGCTCGTCGATCTGGAGACCGGCTCTGGCGGCCGCGTTGAACATGGTCGTGGAAGCCGAGCAGATTCCGCCGCCCATGGCTCCGGTGTGGTCGCTCTTACCGCCCACGATCACGCCGCCCATGGCGTATCCGTGGGCCGCGTCGATGGGCCCCACGGCGCGTAGGAAGCTGAACTGCTGGCCCGGAGCCACGATCTGGCCGTTGAGGAGGCTGGCGGGGACGCGGATGTTGGCGCCGTTGCCGTTGCTGACACCCGGGAAGAATGTGGTTGTCCACGCGCCCTGACCTCCGCCCAGAACGGTCATTCCCGTCAGGCTGTCGAGTGTGATCTGGGGCGAGATCGGAGCCGCGACCATAGCCAGGCTCGATCCCTGGACTCCGCTTGATGCCAGACCTTCGAGGTGCGCCTCGATCGCCTGCAAGGTCGCAGCCATGTCCAGACCAACGCCGTTGCTGCCGCCTTTGAGGCTCGATACCTTGCCCGACTTGTCGTAGACGACGTAGGGCTCGACAGGTCGGACCGCCACCTTCCCCGACAGCCCCGACAGATAGGCCTGCACCATGGTGGGATCGGCCGACGGACCGTACGTGCCGTCGGCCCTCACGCCGAAGACGATCCAGGTGCGGATCGTGTTGGCGTCGACCTTGAAGGTGGCCGTTGGGCTCGTGGCTGCGGATGCGCCGCTCCACGTGAGGTCCATCTCCGCTGCCATCTTCTGGGCGGCAGTGATTGCGTCCTGGGCGGCCTGGCTCGGCACCTTGGGGTTGAGCGCTACGAATGTGCTCTCTATCGTGGCGCCGGCCGGGGCGTTCTCCTGCGTCAGAAGGTTGATGATCGCCTCGCAGAGCGCCTTCTCGTCGATGCCGTTTCCGGGCGTCGACTTCGACACCGTGAACGTCCCGTTCTGGACAATCACCCGGGCATCCTGGGGAAGAACCTGATTGGTTCCGGCGAGCTGGCGGACGCGCGTCGCCACGGCGGTGGGGTCGATGAGCACGACAACCGGCACCGACCGACCGTTTGCCCGGGATCGCAGCATTGCAACGGCATCGTCGATCGGGTTGCCCGAATGTCCGACGGACATCGCCGCGTCGGTCATGGCTTCCACGTCCGGTCCGCGGCCCGCCTGCGTGTAGGTAATCGGCGCCGCTCCTGCCGGTGTGGCGATCGAGGCCTGGCCCTGGCCAAGGTATGCGTACGAGTTCTGCAGCCTGGCGATCGCTTGATCGCGGGTCAAGCCGGATAGGTCGACCGACCCGACGTGGACGCCGGGCACGACCCGGTTCGCGGAGGCGCTGAACGCGGCCACTGCCACAACGGTGATAAGGATCGCGGTTGCCGCCGCAGCCACTGCAAACGCGGCGGCGAACCCGATCACGCGTCCGCCGCGACGACTGTGTGCCCTCTCTGGTACGGGCGGGGCCCAGAGCCCAGTCGCGGGCTTCAGCTCGAAGGAACTCGCCGATTTCGTCGGCGAGTTCGGTTCCCATCTGAATGGCTCCGGCACAGCATCGACTGGCTCCGGCACAGCCAAACGGCCGGCCGGCTCACCCGGAGTCAGGCCAAAGATCTCGTCGACGAGATCGATTTCGTCTGTTGCCATGTCCGTTCTGTCCCCCGCGTCGATTCACGACTGGGAAGAGAGTACTGGACTGGTGCACAGAATGCCCACTTTCGACCAAACGTACCAGACTCTCTCGTGGCGTGGGCTGATTCGGCGGTGTTTTCGGGCCGTCGGCCATGGGAAGCGCCGAACGCTAGGCCAGGCAGCCTTCGATCTCGGCCAGCTCTTCCGGCTCGAGCGGCGCGCCATCGAGCGCCTTGACGTTGGCTTCGAGCTGCTCGACGGAGCTGGCCCCGATCACGGCCGATGTGACTCGCTCGTCCCGCAGCACCCACGCCAGCGCCAGCTGGGCGAGCGTCTGACCGCGTCGCGCGGCGATCTCGTTGAGGGCCCGGATACGCGGCAGGTTCTCGGCGACCGTGCCCTCGGTCAGAAACTGGGAGTGGGTGACTCGGGATCCTTGGGGAATGCCGTTCAGGTACCGATCCGTGAGTTGCCCTTGTGCCAGCGGCGAGAACCCGATGCAGCCCACGCGTTCTTCGCCGAGGACTTCCAGCAACCCGTCTTCCACCCAGCGGTTGAGCATTGAGTACCTGGCCTGGTGAATGAGAAGGGGAGTCCCGAGCTTGCGCAGGATCCCGATCGCCTGTCGCGTTTCCTCAGGACCGTAGTTGGAGATGCCGGCGTACAGCGCCTTGCCCTGACGGACCGCAGTGTCCAGTGCGCCCATGGTCTCTTCCAGCGGAGTGGCCGGGTCCGGTCTGTGCGAATAGAAGATGTCGACGTATTCGAGGCCCAGTCGGGCGAGGCTCTGGTCCAGGCTGGAGAGCATGTACTTGCGCGAGCCCCAATCGCCGTAGGGCCCTGGCCACATGTAGTAGCCGGCCTTGGTCGAGATGACGAGTTCGTCGCGGTAGGCCCGCAGGTCCGAGCCGATGATCCGTGCCAGATTCTCCTCGGCCGAGCCGGCGGGCGGGCCGTAGTTATTGGCCAGGTCCAGATGGGTGATGCCGAGGTCGAAGGCCCGGCAGACGATAGCTCGCTGCCGCTCCAGCGGCGCGTCCGGCCCGAAGTTGTGCCAGAACCCGAGGGAGAGGGCCGGCAGCATGAGACCGCTATTGCCGGTCCTCCGGTACGAGATGGAGTCGTAGCGTTGCGGTGCCGGGACGAACGCCTGGCTCACGGACGAAGTCGTGTCGGTCACTGATGGAACCTCTCCCGGCGTGTCTGCGGCTACCAGCGCTGGTGGACCAGCGGCCTGATGCGATCCTCGTAGAGCTGGGCGATTCGCTCCATTGCGCCGGGCGACAGAGGCGCGAGGTCCGCGGCGGCCGCATTGGCACGAGCCCGCTCGGGTGTCTTGGCGCCCGGGATCGCGGCAGTCACAGCCTTGTTCATCAGGATCCAGCGCAGCGCCATCTGGGCCATGGTGGCGTCACCGGGCACGAGTGAGCGCAGCTCCTCAACCACGGCCAGGCCGGTCTCGTAGTCGACGCCGGAGAAGGTCTCGCCGGCATCGAAGGATTCGCCGTGCCTGTTGTACTGGCGATGATCCTCCGGATCGAAGACGGTCTGTTTGGTCATCTTGCCGGTGAGCAGGCCGGATGCGAGCGGGACACGAGCGAGGATGCCGACGTCGCGGCGGGCCGCCTCTGCCATGAAGTGCTCGTCCGGGCGCAGGCGAACCATGTTGTAGATGATCTGGACGGAGGCGACTCCCGGGTACTCGATGGCCTTGAGCCCCTCCTCGACCCGTTCCACGCTCACGCCGTAGTTCGCGATGGCTCCGGTGGCGACCAGGTCGTCGAGAGACGCGAAGATCTCCGGGCGGTAGTAGATGTCAGTGGGGAGGCAGTGGAGCTGGACCAGATCGAGGCGGTCGACGCCCAGATTCTCGCGGCTCCGGTCGATCCAGCCGCGGAAGGCCTCCGGCGTGTACTCGCCAATGTCCAGAGGCGCCCGACGGCCCATCTTGGTCGCGACGAAGTACGTCTCGCCGCTCCTCTCGCGCAGGAACTGGGCAATCAGCCGCTCGCTGCGCCCATCGCCGTATACGTCGGCCGTGTCGTACAGGGTCACGCCCGCATCGGCGGCTGCATGGAGCGCGCGCAGGCTGTCGGCGTCGTCCACAGTGCCGAAACCCCCGCCGATTGCCCACGCGCCGAAGCCAATCGCGCTGACCGTTCGCCCGGTCTTCCCGAACCTTCTGTATTCCATTCTGGGTTCCTCGCAGCAAGTGGTTGAAACAAGGATAGGGCCCCGCCGATTTCCGCCCATCCGGCCAGTGCCCGGCGCCATGGCTCCTCGGCGTGGCACCATTGCCAGATCAGAGATGGAGGCGGAGCACTGGTGCAAAGGGTTCTCCGGAGGTTCAACGGAGCACGGATCCCCAGCCTGACTCGGGCAGTGGCGGGTCCGGTGGCTCTGGCTGTCTATGCCCTGTCGCAGTACCTCGGATCGAGTCCATACGGTCTGGGCGCCGTCCTGTGGGCCGCGCTCTTCGGCCTCGGCCTGTCGGCCGTCCTGATCGTCAAGCACCGCGTCACCACCACGCAGGCGATGGCTCTCGAGGTTCTCGCCTGTTCGCTCATCACGGACTGGCAATTCTCTTTATCCGACCCGCTGCGAGATCTCGCGCTGTACCTGCACGCCGGCTCGCAGTTCCTGGCCGGAGCGCCGGTCTACACGACCGTTCCCCTGACTGTGTATCCCTACGGCAGCTACCTGCCGTTCATGTACGCCCCGCCCACGGTGCCGGTATTTGCGGCCCTGTCCGTGCCGCCGTTCTGGCTGATCGGGTCCCTGTGGGTGGCAGTCTCCGTGGCGGCAGTCGTCTGGTCGCTGCGAGCCTTCGGCATGTCGTGGCGGTGGGCCTTCCTGGCGCTGCTCTGGACGCCGATCGAGCAGGGGCTATTCGTCGGCAACGTGGTCCTTCCGTCGCTGCTCCTGCTCTCCCTTGCCCCACGCGTCGGGGGAATACTCGGGCTCGGGGTCATGCTCAAGCCGCAAAACGGGATCTTGTGGCTGTGGCTTCTCCGCCAGCGCAGATGGCGCAGCCTCGCCGTCAGTGTTGCGGTGCTGGCGGGCGTCGTCGCGATCACTCTGCCGCTCACCGGTCTGGCGATGTGGGGCGAATGGGTGCGGGCCCTGATCACGTACCAGCAGTCCCAGCAGAACCTCCCCGGCCTGTACGGCTCCGGGCTCGGCCGCTGGCTCCCGATTTGGATCTTCGGGCCGCTGGCAATCGCCGTGGTCCTGGCCGCCCTGCAGGCTCGCGGACGCAAGGGTCTGGCGCGGCTCGGGCTGGCCTCGGTCGTCGCCTCTCCTTCGCTGTGGAACCACGGTTTCGTCTTCGTGATCCCGGAGTTCCTTCGACTGCGCGGGCAGTGGTTCTGGCTTGCGGTCGGGCTGACCGTCGGCAAGTGGCCCGGACCGCAAGCCGCCCTCGGCCTGGTTCTTGCCGGGTGGTTCGTGGGCCCGCTGATCCATCGAGCCACACACGGGCTGATGCCGCGGGCGAACACCGAACTCGACCTCGCGACGCACCCGCTCGGCCGGCGGGCAGTTCAGGTGCATGCGCCCGAGCGCTCCGAGCCGGCCTCGGACTGCCTGCCGCCTCGCCTGGACCGGTAGCGGCCGGGGCCCTCCCGGAGCCCCGGTCGTCGCGCCGCCGGGTCGGCCCTTGGGCCCGCTCGATCCACCCGGCTGTGTAGCCGCCGACGCCGCCCATACTGTCCAGGCTTCGCGGTTTCGGCCGGATTCGGCCCCAATCGGCCCGAATCTCACTCCGCTGTCAACGCAAGAGGCAGTTCGACCCCTCTTACATACGTGAAGGGAGCCTACGCACTGGTGGGGGTTCAGGACGGATTCGATGAGAATTACACGAAGCACTTCGCAGATCTCACGGCCCTTTGCCGTGCGCTTGGTGCCGGCTCCAGCGCCGAGGACATCGCTCAGGATGCTCTCCTTCACGCGCGTGAGCACAGGCACCAGCTTCGTGACGAGTCCAAGCTCGCGCCGTGGCTCCGTCGAATCGCCGCTCGCCGAACGTTCGAGCATCTTCGGCACCAGCGTCGTCGTGACTCCGAAGAACCGGCCAGAGCCTTCATCCCTGTCGATCCATCGATCTCCATCGACGTCTCTGCCGCGATCACCCTATTGCCGGAGCGCGAACGACAGGCGGTGGGTCTCGTCTACGGCCTCGGTTATGAACAGGAAGAGGCCGCCACGGTGATGGGAGTCGCTCGTGGCACCGTGGCCACGCTGCTGCACCGGGCCCGCCGGCATCTTGCCGAGCGGCTGGCCGGCTATGCGCAAGAGCGCGATCTGCCGTGAGCACGATGCGCTCCGGCCATGTCTCGAGCGACCGGCTGGGTGAGGCGGCCCAGCACGCCAGCCTCGATAGCCTGCGCGGCGCCGAGCGTCTGCACGTGGAAAGCTGCGATCACTGCAAGCGGCTGTATGCCGGATATCGGCTCACGGATCGACTCCTCTCGGCCAACTGGCGCCAGGCCGTCCTGCCTCCATCCGCGATGGAACAAGCTCCGATTCGAACCGGCCTGCTCGACTACCTTCGAGGCCTGGAGCTGAACCCGGGTCTTCGAGCAGCGGCGCCGGCCGCGCTGGCGGTGTGCCTGGTGGCACTGGTCGCGTTTGGCGTTCTTCTGCCGCAGCTCATGCCGCTCCCGAATCCTGCTGCGAGTAGCGGTCGGTCGGCCGTGGGGCTGCCCACGCCGAGCTTCGGTTCGTCCGCCTCGGCAGGCTACAACCCCACCGCCTCTGCCGCCGGCCCGGTCGATGGTTCGCCCGCTGCCCAGCAGTCGAGCGGCAGCGGCCCCGGGGCGACCGCCGGCAGCGGCTCCGGTAAGACGCCGAACCCAACCGCAACATCCTCGCCCGAGACAGCATCCAGCCCGGCTCGTCTTCCCGGCTGGCCGGTTGCCTGGGCGCCCGACGGAGCGCACCTGATGGCGGCCGGTGGCTCCGGCTGGATTACGCAACGCCAGATCCAGATCCTCGACGCATCCGGTCGTCTGGTCGGTTCGTTCAATGCCGACAGCGCCTCCTGGTTCAATTCCAACACCATCGCCGCTACTTCTCACGGCAAGGGCCCGGGTGGTTTCGCAACACTGAATCTCGTTGGCCTCAACGGCCACGTAACCGCCACTCTGGCCGGCAAGTACGGCGACGGCGGTCCCGGCGCGTCGGGCGCCGTCCTGCTCGGCAGTGGGACCGGTCTGGTTGCCATTGCCTCGAAGGGCGACTGGGGCCAGTCGCAATCCATGTTCGTGATCTGGGACGGGCAGAGTGCCGGATCGTCCCACGCCGGCATGCCGATCGCCTTCTCGCGAGACGGCAAGAAGCTCGCCGTCCTGCACCCGTCCTCAGGTCCGGGCAGTAGTTCATCGGGCTGGCTCGAGATCCTTTCGGTGCCGGGCTTGAACTCCATCGCCTCGTATTCCCACACCACGCTCCGGGTTGCCAATCAGGGCAACGGCCCCGGCTACGCACCGGACGTGGCCTTCAGCCCCGACGGCAACTGGCTGTACGCCGCCGGCACGCTCGTCGATCTTTCGCGAGGGTCGACGACCCGTGTCGGGAACGGCGGGTGGCTGCCCGACGGGACGCTGCTGACGTCGAATGGCGGAGCAGTCCTGCGCTGGCAGGGCACGCGCTCGACGCCGGACGCACGCTTCGCATCCGGAGGATCCGTCGCAACGTCTCGTCACGGCGACGTGGTCGAGTACTTCGCCGACGGCCGTTCGCCATTGCTAGTCACTGCCGGCGGGACTATCCGCCAGCTCAACTTGTTGGGCGTCGCCTCGCTCGGCGATGCACAGCTTGCCCCCAGCGGGGGCGCCATAGCCTTTACCGGCCGAAGTACGGCCGGCGGCAAGGTCACGGCTGTGGCCCGGTTGAACTAAGGCTTATCTAGCACAGGAGAACCGTGTCCGGTCGGTCGAAGGTCGGCCGAGGGACAGACACCACCGCAACTCTGGGAGACGAGCGGAAAGAGGAGTCACAAGATGAAGTACCGATCCAGAAACGCAGTTGTTGCAATGCTCGCCGCGGGCCTGCTTGTTCTAGGCGGACTCAGCGGAGTCGCCGCTCACGGCCCCGGTGGAGGCCCCGGCAAGGTTCCCGGTTTGCCGGGCTCCTCTGCCAGGCCACTCCCGTCCGGCTGGGCATGGCCGTCCGATCTGAAGACGCAACCTGTCAAGTCGCACCAGCCCGATCCGTCCAACAAGCCGGATCCCTCCGAGAAGCCGAAGGTCACGCCGCCGCCGTTCAGTTGCGTGCCGGTGCCGACTCCAAGTGCCACTGCCAGTAGCGTTGGCGACGCGGCCAACGCCGGCAAGCTGGCCGGTCGCGGCTTCTCCTGGGCCGCGGAGGTTGCCGCCTTCCGCGATCACGTGAACGCCCAACAGCAGAAGGTCAACGCCGACAAGCAGAAGGTCTTCTGCAACATGATCGCGCTGCGCAAGACGCTGGATGCGCAGATCTCGGGCCGCATCCGCACCCTGCAGCAGTGGGCGACGCAGATTGGCAAGTCCGGTCTGGGCGCCTCCGATCTGGCCACCGTCGACGGCGAGCTCAACGGCCTCATCGCCGACCTCCAGGCCCTCAAGACCAAGGTTGACGGCGAGACCACGCTGGCCGACCTTCAGGCCGACTACCAGACGCTCGCCGGCCATGCTTCGATGTATCGCACGGTTCAGCTTTGGATCACGGATCTGCTTGACGCAGAACAGGTCATCAAGGCCGGCACTGAGCTGACCACCCTCGAGAACAAGATCGCTGCCGAGATCGCGGCGGCGCCTGCCGCTCCCGAAACCGCCGATGCTCAGATCTTCCTCAATAACATGAAGCTCGCGGTCTCCGCGGCTGAGGCCAGAGTGGCCCCGCTGCCCGCGTCGCTGCTTGCCATCACGCCCGCCCAGCTCGCCGACGGCTCTGCCATGGCGACGCTGACGAGCGCCAGGGTCCAGGCCGGCCTTGCCTCGTGGTACGTCCGAGTCGCTCGCATGATGGGCTCCTGGGCCGAGCGAGAACTCAAGGAGGCCACGGCCCCCTCGAAGGCCGCCGCTACCCCGACGGCGACGCCTATCTGACCGACCAACCGGTAGATCTCGCCGGGGCGCCAGGCCTGGCGCGGGAGCTCACCCCCTCTCCCACGCGAATCCCGTGTCCCCGGCACCGCTCCGACCGCGCCGTTGCTCCAGTGTCTTCTCGCTGGAGCGGCGGCGCGGCACTATTCCGCGCCGGAACCCTAGGCAACCTGAGCGATCGCCGTCACGGCGTGGTCGGAGAAGAGGACGCCGAGATCCAGCAGGATGACGAGCTGGTCCGGGAGTTTGGCGATTCCCCTGATGTACGTCGAGTCGCGGCCCGAGACCACGTCCGGAGTTGCCTCGACGGCGTCTTCGGAGAGCATCAGGACTTCGGTGACGGCATCGACGACGAGCCCCACCCGCACGCCGCCCGTACCCGCAACGATGATGCGGGTCGACCTGGTGGTGGTGGCACGCGTCAACCCGAACCGACTCGAGAGGTCCATGACCGGGATGATCCGGCCGCGCAGGTTGATGACGCCATCTACATAGGACGGAGATGTCGGAACTGCCGTGCATTCCTGGAAGCGGATGATCTCGTACACCGAGCCGATGTCGAGGCCGTAGCTCTCGTCACCCAGCTGACAAATGACCGCCTGGAACTCGCTCATTTGGAGACTCCTGCCCGCCTCGCGAGCTGGTCCTCGAGGGCGGGGCCGGACTGACGGTCCCGCCCTCGAGGGTTCTGCGCGGCTCGCGAACTGTGCCGGTTCGCCGCCGCTGGGTTTGCGGGTGCTAGGCGACCTTGGAGCGGCGGGCCTTGGCCGGGGCTTCCCAGTCGCTGGCTCGCCGGCGGTCGATGACGTTCGTCGGGGCGGCGGTGGCCTGGCTGGCTTCGAGCGCGTCGATCGCGGTGACGACCTCGCCGGACCGACGCCGGGCCTCACCGACGGCCCGTGCCGCCGACTCTCCGTCGCCGTTGGCGTGGGCCTTCACGGCGGCCAGGACCGCCTCGTGGAACCGGGTGTGCGGCGCCTCGATCGACCGGAAGCTGTTGCTCGTACCGAAGACGGACTGCCCCACGCCGTAGTACCACTTACCGAGCGCGCAGTCGTGACTCGAGCCCGCCTCCGACACGGCGATCGTGTCACCGCCCACCATCATCCGGTCGAGTCTGCCGACCCAGCCAAGATGTGCCTTTCGGAAGGCGTCGAACCGGGCGCCGAGGGCGCCCTCGCCCGACCCGATCTTGAACCGGGCGACCAGCGCCTCGAGGTTGGCGGCCAGCCCGGCGAGCGATTCGGTAGAGGCTACGACCTCTTCGGCCTGGGCGCTCATCTCTTCGGTTGCCGCGGAGACCTGCTCGGCGGCAGCGCTGTTCTCTTCGCTGATAGCCGCGATGGATTGGACCGCGCCGGCGACCGTTCCGGCGGCACTGGTCATGCGCGTGGCCGCGGCGTTGGTCTGGACGGCGATTGTGGCGATGGCGTCCGAGGCCTCTACCACACCGGACGAGGCGCTGTTCATGGAGGCGACAGCGGAAGTAATCCGGTCCACGGCTCGTTTGGTTGCCGACACGGCGGTATCGATGGCCTCGAGGGAGTCGCCGGCCTGAGCCGCGAGTTGACTGCCGTGCTCCACTTCCGCCGCACCGGCGGTCATGGCCTTGACGGCCTCGTTGGTGCCGGTCTGGACCTCGGCGATGAGCGCGGCGATCTCCTTGGTGGCGCGCGATGATCTCTCGGCGAGCTTGCGAACCTCGTCGGCCACGACGGCAAAGCCCTTGCCCTGCTCGCCTGCACGGGCCGCTTCAATCGCGGCGTTCAGGGCGAGGAGGTTGGTCTGCTCGGCGATGTCGTCTATCGTCTCGACGATCGCGCCGATCTGGTCGGACTTGGCGCCGAGCTCGGTCACCTTGACACTGGCTTGCTCGACGGTGGCCTTGATCCGCTCCATCTCGCTGACAGTCTCGCGGACGGCCTTCTGGCCATGGTCGGTCGCTTGGGCTGCCGAACCGGCCACCTCGCTGACCTCGGCCGAGGCGGCCGAGGCGGACTTGATCGCGCCGGCCATGTCGCCGAGGGCCACCGAAGAAGCCTCGACCTTGGCGGTGATGTCGGATGCGCCGGCTCCCACCTGGGAGATGATGGCGTTGAGTTCCTCGACCGCGTTGCTGGTATCGGAGCTGGCCTGGGCCTGTTCCGAGGCCCCCGATGCCACCTGGTTGATGGTGGCGGCGATCTGGCCGGAAGCATTGCCCGATTGGGTTGCGGCGGCGCTGACCTCGCTTGAGGTTCGGGCCACGGAGTCGGCCGCGGTCTTGACCTCGCTCACCGTCGAGGCGAGGCCGGTTCGGGCGGTTTCATAGCTCCCGACCGTCGCCTTGATGTGGTCGAGCAGGTTGTTGGTGACCGCGGCCGTCTGCCCGATCTCGTCGGAGCCGTACTTCTCGATCGGCGGCGTGACTGCGTGAACTTCGACCGTGAGGTCGTTCTGGGCGAGAGCCGCCAGCCCGTTCTCGAGGTACGTGGCGCACTTGTCGGAGATGGAAGTCATCGTGGCCTGGACGGCCTTGACACCGTTGACGATGCCGCGAGCCAGGAAGAGGGCCAGCGCAAGGCCGATCACTGCGGCGGCGAGGAGGAAGCCAAGGATCAGGGCGACCGACAAGTTGTACGTGGACTGGGTCTGAGCGGCCATCTCCTGGGCCCGCCGCTCGTTGTAGTCCCTGAGCTGAGCGGAGGTGTCCTGTGCCTTGGTCATCGAGTCGCGGGCGGCGTCGATTGCGGCCGAAGCCTCCGCGCTGTTGCCGGCTCTCTCCAGCTTGCGAGCCGCCTCGCGGAGGCTCTGGTATGTCGGGTAGTTCTTGTCCCATTCGACCAGCAGCTGAGTCTCGGTAGGCTCAAGGACGGTCGCTCGGTATGCGGCCATGTTGTCGGTGATGATCTTTTCGTCCGCGACGACGCTCGCGTCGTCGGCCGTCTGTTTCGTTGCATCGCCGATATCCATGAAGCCGCGTAGCAGCAGCCGCCGCTCATCGGTGAGGGCTTGCTCGACCTTGGCCAACTGCGCAACGGGCACGGCGCGGTTGGCGTACATGTCCTGGGCCGTCGTGTTGACCGATCCGAGGTTCACGATCGCCAGGATGCCGGCAGCGGCCATGAAGAGCAGCAAGATGCCTGCAGTTCCCAGCAGTTTCATCCGTATCGACAACTTGATGCCGCTCAAGGCCTTCACGGTGTTCTCTCCTGTGGTTGCTGGCGCTCCTCGCGGCTGAGCCAACGACCCATACCGGCGTCAAAAGGGGAGTCGGCCGCACGGGCACGAGATACATACGGGATGTTGACTATTCCCATCGGGGCCAACTAACTGATCGCGTGCTCAATCGTGCTCGAAGCGCACGCCCGGCAATCCGCGTCGAGGGCAAACCCCTGGCCGGGTGGTCCCGATTTGCCCGGTGTAGCTGCGAGAGCGGATCGCCGAGCCTGGTGTTTGGAGGTAGCACCCGGTTCAGCAGGATCTCAGACGAGGAACCGCGCGAGGGCCTTCTCGTCGGTTGGGGAGAGGCGGCCGTTGCGGGACTTCAGCTCGAGCTGGGGCGCTGCCGTCTTGCCGGCGAGTGCGGCCCGCATCCTGCCGAATTGGCTGCCCGTCCGGAGCTTGTAGGTCGTGAAGAGCGCGATCTTGGGCCCGGGGGCGGCCGCGGTGCCCAGTGCCGGCATGTCGCGGACGAAGGCCAGCCACGGCTCGTCGGGGTGCTGCCGGACCACGAAGAGGCCGCTCGTCCAGCAGCCGAGCAGGAGATAGTCGGCGCTGGCCAGGGTCGACATATCGCATTCGCCGACCGAGACGACCTGCGCGGCAATGCCCTGCCCGGCGAGAAACGCAGCGATCTGCTCGCCGTAGCGGCGAGTCACGCCGGAGTGGCTGCGGTACACGACAACGGCCCTGGCCACGCTATCTCCTCTAGCTCTCGTCCGGTCATCCGGTCATCCGTCGAGATCATCCGGCTGCGAACGGGCGAAAGCAATCATTCGGCCGGTCGAGCCTCCGTCAATCGCTCGAATGACGCCGGCGGCCCCGACACGGCGCAGGATCGGGACATCCAGCCCTTCGATGCTGGCGCACGCAACGGCAGACTGTCATCAGCAATCGCCCGCAGGGAGGACTCAATGACGACCAAGCAGCAAGTCGACGATTTCCTCGCGCTCAAGCGCATCGCCGTCGTCGGCGTCAACCGCGACGCCAAGGGGTTCGGTGCCGTGCTGTGGCAGGAGCTCCGTCAGCGCCGCTACGAGGCGATCCCGGTGAATCCGCTCGCCAAAGAGATCGATGGGCAGCCGTGCTTCGCCCGAGTCACCGAAATCAAGCCTGGCGTTGACGGCGTTCTCATCATGACCTCCAAGAAGTCCACCGACGATATCGTCCACGACTGTGCTGAGGCCGGCGTCAAGCATGTCTGGATGTACGGCGGGATGGCCCCGGGCGCGGCCACCGACTCGGCGGTTGCCTTCTGCGAGGCGAACGGCATCAGCGTCGTCAAAGGGCTGTGCCCGTACATGTTCCTGCCTGGGACTCCGGCTTTCCACGCGCCGCATCGGATCTTCAAGAAGCTGACCGGTCGCTACCCGCGATAGGCGAGCGGCGGCCTGCCGAGCGGCCGCGGAGGGCGCCGGCGTGCCGAGGGCCACGGTCGCTCTCTGTTAACCTCGTGCCATGGGCGACGGTGTCGACATCCTGGGCGGATCGGTTGGGCGGATCGTGCTGGCCGACAACATGGCCGTGCTGGGTTCGCTGCCGGATGACTCGATCGATCTCGTCTACATCGACCCGCCCTTCAACACCGGCAAGCGCCAGACGCTTCGGTCGTTGAAGACGGTGCGCGACGAGGAGTCGGGCGACCGAACCGGCTTCGGCGGGCGGCGATATCGGACGATCAAGGTCGGCTCGTCCAGCTATCTCGACATTCACGACGACTACCTGGACTTCCTCGAGCCTCGATTGGTCGAGATCCGTCGAGTCCTCAAGTCGACGGGGTCGCTCTATCTGCACCTCGATCCGCGCGAAGTCCACTACGCCAAGGTGCTGTGCGACGCCATCTTCGGGCGCGAATGCTTCCTCAACGAGGTGATCTGGGCGTACGACTACGGCGCCCGAACGAAGCGGCGCTGGCCGGCCAAGCACGACAACATCCTCGTGTACG
>PMIE01000036.1 GCA_003156975.1 Chloroflexota bacterium
CGCCGCGCGAATGACGGCCGCGCCTCCGTTCTTGCCGAATTCTCACCAGATTCACATTAGGCAAGGGTTTGGCCTGGCGTTTGGTTTTGATGAGCCCGAGGGCCTTCCATATGCCCGGCGTTCACGCTCGCGATGACCAGTTCGCGGCCATCCTGCCCACCGAGCGAGTCGCGCCGCCACCCATTCCCTTTCTCAATGCAATTGTGGTGAACATTAGGAAAGATCCGCCGCGCAGGTGTCGGTCAGGCGCCGAACTGGGCCTCGTAAGGCCATCCAGAGCGAGCGCAGAAGGCGCCCAGCGGTCGGCGCGAGAGGAGTAGCGCCGACACAATACGGGTGATCGTCCGGGATGGCGCCGTCGGGGGCGTCGAGCGTTGGGTTCCGGCCTGAAGGTTGCCTCCGGGCCTCCGATTGGGGCAACGCCTTGACTTATGCTTGCCGTGCGATCCGTCCATCGAGCCGCCGGACACCAATGGCCCAACTCGATTGCATCAGTAGAAGAGGGGCAAAGGATTGGCGACTAACGCAACACCGCTCGCCGCCCACCGCAACAGAGCGGCCGTCCTGGTGGCCCTGGGGGCCACTCTACTGGTGGCGGTCGTCATTGCCGGCACGTTCCGCGCCCACGGCCCTTTCAGCCCAACGGGCACGATGGGTACAGGACGCACCGAGGGCACTGCCACGCGCCTGTCCGACGGTCGCGTTCTGATCGTTGGGGGGGAGGGTGGAGCAGAGGGCGAGTTCCTCGCCGCGGCCGAACTCTACGATCCCAAGACGGGCACGTTCACCGCGACTGGCTCGATGACGATTGGCCGCAGCGGCCAAACAGCGACTCTGCTCGCCGACGGCCGTGTGGTCGTCATCGGAGGTACTCCCGGTCTCGCCTCGGCCGAACTCTACGATCCCAGGACGGGCACGTTCACCGCGACTGGCTCGATGACAACCGCTCGCTCCTACTACACCGCGACTCTGCTCGCCGACGGCCGCGTTCTCGTCGCCGGCGGCGGCGAGAACGGTGCGGGAACTGGTCTTGCCTCGGCGGAGCTATACGACCCCAAGACGGCCACCTTCAGCCGCACCGGCTCGATGAGCACCCCTCGGGTCTTCCACACCGCGACTCGGCTCGCCGACGGCCGGGTTCTCGTCGCCGGCGGCGACGTCGGCGACGATGGGGGTCTGGCCTCGGCTGAGCTATACGACCCGACTACCGGCGCGTTCACTCCGGCCTCGTCGATGACCACGCCTCGTGAGAATCATGCGGCAACCTTGCTGTCAGACGGTCGCGTTCTTATCGCAGGGGGTGCCGCCTTCGACGCAAACGGGCGACCACTGGGGAGCGGACCTCTCGCCTCGGCCGAACTCTACGATCCCAAGACGGGCACGTTCACCGCGACTGGCTCGATGACCTTCGTCGCCGAGAACTGCACGGCCACGTTGTTGTCCGACGGCCGAGTCCTGTTCGCAGGCGGCGACGACGGCTTGGCATCCCTCTCCTCCGCTCAGTTCTACGACCCGTCCACCGCCACATTCGACTCGATCGGCTCGATGACGACAGGTCGAGAAGGCCACACCGCAACACTGCTCTCTGACGGCCGTGTGCTCATTGCCGGAGGTCAGTCCGCCGGAAACGCCAATTCCGGAACCCCATTCACCTCCGCCGAGCTGTACCAACCCTGAGGACCCAAGCAGGGCGCCATTCCTACAACGGTTGAAGGCAGCCGGGCAGGGCTTGATACAGAGTCGGAGGTCGCTCAGCTTTGAGCCGAGCGGGGGGCCGAGTCCGCAGCCGATGTCGCCGCGCGCCACCCCTTCGCCGGGTATCCGACAAAGTTCGAGGGGCCCTCGGCTGAAGGGCCCCTCGATTGTGAGTGAGATCGGCGAGGCGTCTGGCGCCGCTCCGCTATCCGACCTTGTTGCCGCAGTTGCCGCAGAAGCGCGTGTCGGCCGCAAGTTCGGCGCCGCACTTGGCACACTTCGAGACGCCTAGAGGCGTGCCGCAGTTGCCGCAGAACTTCTCGCTGCCGACCGGCTTGCCGCAGCTCGGGCATTCCGTGGCACGGGCGCTCGTGTCGCCCGAGAAGACCTTCTGGCCCTGGACGGCTTCGCGCATCTGATTGATCTCGACCGAGGAGCGCTCCGCCTCCATCTCGGCGGCGAGGTTGGGGGCGCAGTTGACGCACAGGCCGCGCGCCTTGTTGAAACAGGTTTCGTCCACCCAGTTGTTGCATCGCACGCAGCGATGGAACAGCGGCATGATCTCGTTCGACGCCTTCTGGAGAGCCTTGTCGCGTGCGTCTCGGTCGGTGATCTGCTGGACGCTGTCGGCCGCGTTGCGCGCTCCCCACAGCCCGCCGATGAGGTTGCTGGCGCCGCCGAGGATCGACGCACCGGTGCCCAGCAGGTTCTTCTGATACTCACTGCGATACCCGCTGCCGCAGATGTCGCAGCGGAACTCGAACTGGTAGCCCTGGTTGGTCGAAAGGTCCTGATAGTTGCTGGTGAACGGCGTGAAGCCCGGCATCTCGACCCACTCCTGGTGGCGGCCGCGTGGCGGCCTCGGCTGTAACGGTAAGTCTCCGAATGTTACCGCCACGAGCCGCGCGCCGGAGGTTGCGTATGCCGCGGTCTACCAGGTCCAGGCGGTCATGAAGACAGAGTTTCCAGAAGCGCTACTGGCCTGGACGACGACCGCGTCGACAAATAGCGTCTTTCCACCGGAGCTCTTCATCCAGCCGTCGCCATCGGACTGGCCGCCGCCGACGACGAAGGTCAGGGAGCCCTTCGATGCCGCTGCGCTGCCCACCTCAACCAGGTCGGCTGCCGAAATGAAGATGCCTGCCTTGAGGCAGTGAGGCTTGGCGAGGCACTTGGTGACCGCGAAGACCTTGATGGTGACACCCGCGGGATTGGGTTGCGTCCAGGTGACCTTGTAGGCGTTGCACGTCGCGCCGTATGGGCTCGGGCACGGTGAGGGCGGCGTGGCGTCCTTCATTCCGACAGATTTCGGGGCAGCCTGGGCGACCGCTGTTGGAGCCGGAGCATCGGTAGGCGCCGGAGTATCGGTAGGCGCCGGAGTATCGGCAGGCGCCGGAGTATCGGTAGGCGCCGGAGTATCGGTGGGCGCCTGAGACGCTGACGGCGTTGCCGCCACCGTTGGCGATGGAGTCGGCGTTGGCGACGGAGTCGATGCTGTCGACCCGCAGGCGGCCAGCGTCGCCGACAGCACAAGCAGACCGATGAGCGAGATAGAGCGATTCTTCACAAGATCCCCCTTGCCGTCCGCGAAGACGAGCGAGTGGTGCGGATAAGGATGTCGAGTCCATCATGCCCCGAATGCCGATT
The DNA here is from genome assembly GCA_003156975.1 of Chloroflexota bacterium. GTDB lineage: Bacteria > Chloroflexota > Limnocylindria > Limnocylindrales > CSP1-4 > Fen-1039. The sequence goes on from PMIE01000036.1 coordinate 3,343, forward strand.
CGGCGTTGCCGGCCGGCCGGCCTACGGCATGACCACCGGCTGCAGGCGGACAAGGGCCTCGACTCCGCTGCGATTCGGGCGCCTGCGAGATCCGCGACACGGCCGCGGCGTCAGTTCTGCGGCGTCAGTCCACGCCGAGATCGTGCAGGAGTCCGTCCTCGATCCCCAGATGGTGCGCCAGCTCGTGAACGACCGTGACCCAAACCTCACGCTCGAGCTCAACTGGGTCGGGGAAGTCCTCCACGAGGGCCATCTGGAAGATCGTGATCTTGTTCGGGATGAAGTCCCAGTCGGCGCCGTACTCGGTGCGAGGCACGCCTTCGTAGAGCCCGTAGAGTCCCTCGCCCGGACGGAGTCCCGCCTCGAGGCGCTGCTGCCGGGATGGCTCGTCGTCGATGACGATCGCGACTTCGTCCAGCGCCCGCGCAAACGGCTCCGGTATCGTGTCCAGCGCCCGCTGGACGAGTTCATCGAAGCGCGCCGACATGCCGGTCGCGGCGCGGCGGCGTGAACTGCCACGGGTTCGTTTGACCATTTCCGTATGCTACGGCCCCGACGAACACAGGCTCTTGCCGCGCCGGCCCGCTCGCGGCGTAGGATTCGGTAGTAAGGAGCAAGTGATGCCGACCGATCTACCGTTCGAACGCAGCCAGCTCGACCTCGAGGCGCACGTCCGCCATCTGGTCGATGAGATCGAGTGTGGCGATGAGGATGACCGCCCTGAGGCCGCCGAGAAGCCGGCGGCGGGGGAGCCCGGCGGCGAGCCTCGTAGCATCGAGCGGGCGGTCCGCGACATCCTGGTGGAGATCGGCGAGGATCCGGCCCGCGAGGGTCTGCTGCGCACGCCCGACCGGATGCACAGGATGTGGGTTGAGCTGACCTGCGGTTATCGCGTCGACCCGGATCGGCTCATCAACGGCGCCGTGTTCGATGTTGGCTACAGCGAGATGGTCGTCATCAAGGGAATCCCGTTCTACTCGCTGTGTGAGCACCACATGCTGCCGTTCTTCGGGACGGCGTCGGTTGGCTATCTGCCGCGAGGGCGCGTGATCGGCCTCTCCAAGATCCCGCGGATCGTCGAGATGTACGCCCGCCGGCTGCAGGTCCAGGAGCGGATGACTCAGCAGGTCGCCGACTTCCTGCAGGAGCGGCTGAACCCGTACGGCGTCGGCGTGGTAATCGAAGCCGAACACCTTTGTCTGGCGATGCGCGGCGTCCAGAAGGGCGGCGCGACGATGGTCACGAGCAGCGTGCTCGGCACTTTCCGAACCACCAAGGAAACTCGCGACGAGTTCATGGCTCATCTGGCGCGAGCGAACCCGAGGGTATGATGTTCCGAGTTTCTTCCTGAGGGGACCGGCCGACCTCTAACGATTCGCAGGAGTGGCACAGCGCCACGGGAGGACGCGATGAGCAAGGAAGACGTCACCAACCCCCACGTTGAACCGTGCCTGGGGTGCGGGGAGGAGACCGCGGTGGGCAGCGTCTTCTTCTCAGATCGGAAGGTCGTCGAGAATCCTGCCGGTCCTGACGCCTACCTGTGCTCTCTATGTCTCTCGCGGATCCGGGCGGCGGGGCATCACGAACCGCTGAACAGTCTGCAAGACCTCTCGAACCTCTACGCCGTCGGGCTGCTCAGCTCTCTGCCAGGCTAGTCGGCCTCTGTCGGCCGGGGCGCTCTTACGGCTGAGACCGTCGATCCGCCGCCCGCTATCATCCGAGCATGACTGATCGACCGCTCAAGGTTCTCATCGCCAAGCCCGGCCTCGACGGCCACGATCGCGGGGCCAAGGTGCTCGCGCGTGGTCTTCGCGACGAGGGCTTCGAAGTTGTGTACACCGGTCTGCGCCAGACCCCGGAGATGATCGTGACCGCGGCCCTCCAGGAGGACGTGGACGTCGTGGGACTGTCCATTCTGTCGGGCGCGCACATGACGCTCGTGCCGCGCATCTGCTCGCTTCTGCGGGAACGCGGCATGGAAGACGTGCTGGTGACGGCGGGCGGAATCATCCCGGATGACGACGTGCCGGCCCTCAAGGAGAGTGGCGTGGCCGCCGTCTTTGGACCCGGCACCACGATCGCCCAGGTCGCGGACTTCCTGCGCGCCAACGCCCGGCCGCGGGACTAGCGCGACCGGCGTGACCGAGACCCACGCCCCGACGGTTGACGAGACCGCTGCCGCCGAGCGTGCCGGCTCGCTTTGCGACGCCGCCCTGGCCGGCGATCGGCGAGCGCTGGCGCGGCTGCTCACCGCCGTCGAGAACCGGACGCCCGTCGCCGAAGCCGCCCTGCGGCGCCTGTACCCGATTGCCGGCCACGCCCAGCTGATCGGCATCACCGGGCCACCCGGCGCCGGTAAGAGCACGCTCGTGGCGGCGCTGATCGCCGAACTGCGCCGGGCAGGACGCCCCGTGGCGGTGGTTGCGGTGGACCCGTCCAGTCCGATCACGGGCGGCGCCGTTCTGGGCGACCGCGTCCGAATGCAGTCCTACGCCACCGACGACGGGGTCTTCATACGCTCCATGGCCTCCCGCGGTCACTCCGGCGGGCTCTCGGCCGCCACAGCGGCGGCAGCAGCCGTCTTCGATGCTGCGGGCTTCGACGTCGTCTTGATCGAGACCGTCGGGACCGGCCAGAGCGAGGTCGAGGTTGCGGCCACGGCCGACACCACCGTGGTCGTCGAGGCTCCGGAGATGGGCGACGAAATCCAGGCGATCAAGGCAGGTCTGCTGGAAGTGGCCGACATCATCGTCGTGAACAAGGGCGATAGGCCGGGCGCGCATAGAACGGCGGGCCAGCTCCACGCCATGCTGGCCGACGCTCCCCGCGAGTCGCGGCCGGGCCGTCCGGTACCGAAGCATCCCGAGGTGCTGGTCACGATCGCCGCCACCGGAGAAGGAGTGCCCGAGCTGCTGGTCGCCCTGGACCGCCACAGATCGGCGGTCGTGGGAACCGAGGGCAACGCCACGAGAATGGCCCGCGCGGAGGCTCAGATCTGGACCGCGCTGTCGGACAGGCTCCACGAGCGGGCGAGGTCCTTCGAGGCGGCGCCGATCGCCGCGGCCCTGCTCAGTTCTGTGGCCGCCCATGAGCTCGACCCGTACGCGGCCGCAGATCGGCTGCTCGACCTGATGGTCGGCACCAACAGGGACGACGCCGCAGGCAAGTAGCGACCGCAGGCAAGTAGCGGCGCCGCGGCGCGGAAGTTGCCGCGCTATTGCGCCGACGCGCCCTCGGCCTCGTCGGCGGCGGCGAGGACTTCGCGCACGACTCGGATGACGGCGTCGATGTCGAACGGTTTGGCGAGAAGCCGGATCCCGCGTTGGGTGGCAAAGCCGCGGAGGTCCGGGTTGAGCACGTCGCCGCTCATGAAGACGGCCCGCCGCGTCAGCTCCGGCCGCAGGTCCACGGCCGCCTCGTAGAACTCGGTGCCGCTCATGCCGGCCATGCGATGGTCGATGAGCATCACGTCGAAGTGGTTGTCGCGAACGCCGTCAAGCGCATCGGCTCCGTCCTGGAAGGGCGAGCATTCCATTCCCGCCGCGTTCAGCGCCTTTCGAAGGAAGGCTCGGATGGACGGCTCGTCGTCAAGGGCGAGCACGCAAGGTCTCGGCGCCGCCGGCGCAGTCTCGGGGCTCGGAAGTGGTGTGGCCGGCGCCGCGGTGGTCGGTGCGGGCCCGGCGGCTGGTTCGGGCTCGGAAGTCGGTGCTGCCGCTGCGGCATTCAGTGCCGCTGCGGCGGAAGCGGGCACCGCCGGACCGGCGGTCTGCGGCGATGCTGGTCGGCTGGCCGGCGATCGTTTCGTCATGCCGACGCCGGGCTCCTTCGGCTGCGGCCTGGCCCGTTGGGGCGATCGTCGCGCGACGGCTCCATCCGAGCCCGCCATCTGCTGGTCGTCGGCCGGCCGAGCAGTAACCGGCAATTCGATGATGAAGGTGCTGCCCACGCCTGCCGGCCCCGGTTCGTACCAGAGGTGTCCATCGTGTGCAGCCACGATTCCGAACGAGACGGAGAGTCCGAGTCCGGTCCCTTCTCCGGGCTGCTTCGTCGTGAAGAAGGGATCGAAGAGTCTGGCTCGCACCGATTCCTGGACTCCGGGGCCGTCATCGCGAATGGAGATTCGGACGCGCGCCGGATCGTCCAGCTGCTTCTCGGCGTGAGTCATGCCCGACGATGAGCCCGTCTTGACCAGCGCGGCGCTGACCCATAGATGGGCCGGCGTGCTGCGATCGCGACCGCGCATGGCCTGAATGGCGTTGATTGTCAGATTGAGAAGGACCTGCTGCAGCTGAGCCCGGTCCAGATCAACCTCGGGCAGAGAGGCGGGAATCTCGACCTTGACGACAACCTGATTGCTGTTGAGCGCGTAGGACTGCAACTCCAGAACGCTGTTGACCAGCACGGCGATGTTGGTAGTCCGACGTTCCGGCGGCCGGGCGCGAGCGAAATCGAGGAGGTTCTGAACGATTCGTCTGGTCCGGTCTGCCTCCTGGACGAGCAGCCCGGCATCGTGCTTCATGTCTTCGGGCAGCCGGTCGTCGCTGCGAATCAACTGGCTGAAGGCGATGATCGCCGCCAGCGGATTGTTCAGCTCGTGAGCTACGCCCGAAACCAGTTGGCCGATCGCCTCCATCTTCTGCGCCTGGAGCAACTCGCGCTGGAGGCTTTCCTGATCGGAAAGGTCTCGCACCAGGTGCAGGAAACGGCGCTGGCCGCCGAGTTCAACAACTCGAATCTCGATTTGCACGGGAAACTCGGTCCCATCGGGCCTGCGGCCTCGGTCTCTGAAGGTGCCGCCGCCCTGGGCCCATACGATCTGACGCCGACGGGCCATCTCCCTCTCGTCGGCCGCAATCAGTTGGCCGACGTAGCGGCCCAGGACTTCGCCGCGGTTGACGCGGTACAGGCGGACGGCGGCCTCATTGGCGTCCAGGACTGTGCCGTCGAGGGCGGAGACGAGCAGAGCATCCGGCGTTTCCTCGAACAGGGTGCGGTATCGCTCCTCGGATGAGACGAGCCTTTCGCGCAGGCGGTAGTTGGCCAGGGCGATGCCCGCAATTCTCGCCACCGAATCCAGGGCCGACTCATCGAGCGGCAGCGTCGCGGCCGGCTGCTCGAAGAAGCAGAGGAGGGCTCCAGCCAGTTCCTCGCCCGTCCGAATCGGGATCGCGCCAAATGAGCGGAACCCCGTGGCTCTGGCGATCGGCAGGACGCGCTCGTTGACCTGGCTCGCGACGAATTCACCCAAGATGCTGCCTCCGCCCGACAGGAGCAGGCTGCCTCCCGGAACGTCCTTCGCCGGCACGCCTTTGAGCCACTGGCGGAAAGCGCCGGTCTCGCCGGCGACGGCGCGGGTTTCGAAGTGATGGCCCGGCTCGATCAGCAGGTAGCAGACGCCGGCTGCGCCCAGCGCTTCGCGCACCAGGCTGACCGTGCGATGCGCCAGCTCCTCGAACGAACTGGCTTCCTCGCCGATCCGGGTCAACTCGTCGAGGGTGTCGAGACGATGGCCGAGCGCCCGCTCGGCAGCCGCCCGGTGAAGCAGCTCCGAGCGGAGTCCGAAGTTGGCAAGCGAGATGCTGCAGATGCGGGATATTGGCTCGAAGAAGCGAATGTTGTATTGCTCGCTGCGGGGCGTCTCCGACCACTCCAGATGGAGCGCGCCGGCGAGCTTGTCGTCGACACGAAGCGGCAGGACCGCCTGGACGCGGCGGGTCACCCTGGCGTCCGACTCCGCGTCCGACTCCGCGTCCGAATCCGCGTCCGAATCCGCGTCCGACTGCGAGAGCCAGATGCCGTCGTCTGGCTGAAGCTGCGCGAAGGGCGGCCAGTCGGATGGAGTCTGGGGCATCTCGTCCGTGTCCGGCCAGCTTGGACTCGGCGGTCCCACCCATGCCATCGGCGTAACCCTGGCCGACAACGCGTCGATCAGGATGTAGCCGCCGCCGGTCGCTCCGGTCGCGAGGACGACGGCCTCGATGGTCTCTTCGGCCAGGCGGTTCATGTCGTCGGTTGAGGCGCCCAGAAGGGTGAGTTCCTGGAGTGCGCGCAACTCTGCCGTCAAGCGGCGCTCGTGTTCGGCCGCTTTGGCCAGGCCCTCACTGAGGCGGACATTTGCGTAGGCGATCGAGATGATCCGGCCGACGGCCTCGACGTTTCGATCGTCAACATGCGCGCGGCGTTCATCGGAGCCTGAGAAGAAGCACAGGAAGGCGCCTGTGAGCCGTTCGCCCTCACGAACGGGGAAGACCGCCTGGGCCGAGACGCCCGCTACGGACATCATCCGCGGACCAAACTCGGCATTTGCGTCGACGGCGAAGTCGTCGTAGAAGGCGCCGCCGTTCTCAACGGACTCGAGCCGGCGCCAGAACTGGAAAGCGTCGGGGGCCAGGAGTTCAGCCATCTCGCGCATCTGCGCAGCCAGGTTGCGCGAGGCGACGACCTTGAAGCGGCCGCCCGACTCGCGGACCACAAACCCCCCGTCGGCGCCAAGCGCGACCACAATCCGGTCGAGGAGAACCTGAGCGATGGTCTCCTCTGAGATATCGCCGTGCGGCAATAGTGTCAGGCCCATGAGGGTTTCTAGCTGGGCCGTGAGCCGCCGCTCCTGGCTCAGGCCGTACTCGAGGCGCTCCATAAGGCGAGCATTCTCGAGGGCGTTCCCGACTTGCGAGGCCATCTGGAGGACCACTTCGTCGCGAGGCCGCGTCCATGTCGCCCGCCTCGAGCCCAGACCAAGGAAGCCGATCGCGTCATCGCGGACCCGGAGAGAAACGAGAAATCCCGTTGTGATCCCGCTGCGGACAATGGTGGCCCCGGCGTCGGTTCCGGCGAGCCATTCGCCGATCTTCTCGATGGACACGATCGGAATTGCCTGATCGAGGGCGCTGCTCAGCTCGGGCATGACGAGCATACCGATGATTTGCAGGACTTCCTCGCTGAGTCCGCGGCTTGCCTCGATCTGCTGATTGGCTTCTCCGCCCCACGTGCCGATCACCGCGAAGTCCGCCATCGTCACCTCGCACAATCGCTCCAGGACCGCGTTGGCCACTTCCTGGCGGGTGCGGGAACGGCTAGCCGCCACCGCGACAGCGGCAAGGGCGACCCCATCTGAGTCCAGGCGCGAACTGGCGGCGACTTCGCGGCTGAGTCCGACCGCTCCGGCCGGCCTTTGCGACTCGTCGTGAAGGATCGTTATCGACAGATCGACCACGATGTTGCGGCCGGCGAACGGCCCGATCAGAGGCCTGTGGACGACTCTTCCTTGCCAGTCGCCGGCTGCCCGGATGGAGTCGATCCATTCCTGACCTATCGAGTTGCCGTCGAGTGCTGTCTGCTGAAGTACCTCGTCGATCGGGCGACCAACGGCGTCTTCAGCCCGGAAACCGTACAGGCGCTCGGCCGCCGGGTTGACCGCCGTGACGTTCCGTTGCGCATCGGTCGTGAGTATTCCGTCGGTCATCTGGTTGACAACGATGGCTCCCAGGCGGGCCGGCACTTCGAGGCTGGTCCTGCGCCTGGCTTCCTGGAGCCTCTCATTGCGGAGTTCCACGTTCCCGATGGCGATGCCGACAAGTCGCCCCACTATCTCCAGCTGGTGGAAGTCGTGATCCTCGGGAGCCGGTCCGATCCAGAACAGAAACAAGCCGCCTACCTGCCGGTCGCCAAACCAGAGCGGCGTGGCACGGAGGTTCCGGCAGCCATAGGCCCGGAGGTGTTCTGCCAGCGCCGGTTCGACGGAGTCCTGCGCGAGATCGATCTGGAGCGGCCCATCGATCTCCGGCAGCTGCCCCGGAGATCGTGGTTCCCCAGATGCCACTGCCGCCAGATGTGCGCAGGCCGATTTGGAGACTGCGGATCCGGCAGCGTATCGAATGGCCCCACTCGACGTCACCGCGACCATCGCAATGTCGGTGTGGCAGACGGCTGTGGCTATCTCAATGGCGCGATCGACGACGGCATCCATCTCCCAGGTAGTCCGGGCCATCGTCGCGAGGTCGTCGAGACTGCGCAGGACGGCGTCGAACTGACGCACTTCGGTGAGGTCCCGGATGCGAACCAGGGCGAGGCCCGCCTTGATGGGGGAGGCAAGCGTAATGATGAGCTCCACCGAATTGGACTCGCCGGTAGGCCTCTTGATGACGGCCTCGCGGAGAATCGACCCGGCTCTAAGCAGCTCCTTGCGAGCCCCGTCTAGGGAGGCCGGAGTCAGACCGGGGATGTACGACGCAATCGACTTGCCGATGATCTCGGCGCGCATGGTCTGGAAGAGGGCTGCTCCGGCATCGCTGGCGTCGACGATGCCGGCATCGAGGCCGATCAGGAAGAGCGCTTCCGGGGAACGCCGCAGAAGATCGCTGTAGGGGAGTTGGGCTGGCCCGCCGGCTCCGCCTTCGGCGATTGGCCCCGGATCCGGCCAGAGCAGCGCCACCTGGGCCGGCCGGTCATCTGTCGGCGAGAGTCTGATGACCTGCACGTGAGCGCGGACCCAGACATCTCCGGCAGCGGCGAGTCGGAGCTGCGTCAGGCCGTGCCACCCGCCCGGTTGCTTCGCCGCGGCGCGGACCTCAGGGCCGGCGATGTCAGCGCCGCTCATCACGGAGAGAAGCTCCGTCAGGGGTTGTCCGACGGCAGCCTTCGCCGAAAGGCCGAGTAATCGCCGGGCGTGCGCATTCCAACGGACGACGATGCCTGCCCCGTCCGTGACCACGATGCCAGCCTCCAGCCGTTCGAACAGCTGGAGATCCTCGACTGCCAAGCTTTGAACCACGCGCTGCCGCCGGGGGGCGCGACGGACCCCGACCTCCTGTCGGAGCCTCCGATCGCAGGCGCCTATCGTAGTCTTTGGGGGCGCCTTTTCTGCACCTATCGACGGTCCCCCTATGGGGTAGTCCATTCGGGGGAGATCCGACATTGGTGGCCGTTGGAGGCGCAAGACCCGCCAGCATCTGCCGCTCCAGAATGGGATTCATGCGGGTCTCGGGAGGGGTTGCCCCGGCGCGCGCGCTCGCGATTGGCCGAGTTGGCGCTTGTTGCTGTATCCTTCCCGGCCGTGGGCCCGTAGCTCAACGGTAGAGCGTGTGACTCTTAATCACCAGGTTCTCGGTTCGAATCCGAGCGGGCTCACCAAACCACGAACATAGAAGACCCCTCTCCGCTGTCCGGGGAGGGGCCTTTTGTTGCCCGTCAGGTGGCTTCTTGTGCCCGTCGGGTGGGCTGCGCGATCTCGATCCTGTTTCGTCCGGCGCTCTTGGCGGCATAGAGGGCGGAGTCGGCCCGGGCGAAGAGCGTCTCGGAGGAGTCACCGAGACGCGCCAGAGCGCCACCCACAGACACGTGCACGGTCTTCGTGACGCCGTCCCGATGTACTTCGGACCTCGCTACGAGGATCCTGAGCCGCTCGGCGGCTTCCACCAGGTCGGCCTCGTCGGACGATTCGACCAGGATGGAGAACTCCTCGCCGCCCCAGCGCGCCAGCACGTCACCGGCCCGGACAGCGCCGCGAAGAGTCGAGGCCACGCCGGCCAGGACGGCATCTCCAAAGACGTGCCCGAATTCGTCGTTGACGGCCTTGAAGTGATCCAGATCGGCGATGAGCAGCCCGAACTTCCATCCGTAGCGCCTCAGGTTCTCGATGCGCCCAGCCAGCGCGGCGCGGAAGAGTCGTCGGTTCGGCAGCCCCGTGAGCTCATCCGTAAGTGCATCGTGCCGCGCGCGAGCCGCATCGGCTTGGGCCCGAATCGACGCCGTCTCGTCCGAGAAGACCTCCACGCCGCCGATGATTTGCCCCGAGCTGTCGCGTACCGGCGAGGTGCGGACTCGGACCGGGTTGCGGTGGCCGTCGGCGTGTTTGAGCCAGACCATTGCCTCTCGCGCCTCTCCGTCCGCGATGGTCTGGGCGAGCGGGCAGGCCGTGTGGCAGAGGGCGTGGCCCTGCGCGTCGACGTGACCGAGGATGTTGTCAAAGCAGTGGAGCCCCACCACAGAGCCGGCGGGATAGCCGGAGATCTGCTCGGCGCCGTGGTTCCAATAGGTAATCTTCCGATCCCGGTCTACCAGGTAGACGCCATCGGCGAGGTTCTCCACGATCGTTCTGTGGAGGTTGTTGTCGGCGGGATCGAAGGTCTCCGACAGGTTCGGGGCTCCGGTAGCGGCGGACGCGAGCGCGTGCTTGTTGGCGGGCATTGTCGGAAATGTACTCGTCTGCAGGTTTGGCGCGGAACTGCGCTCGGCGTAACCGTCTGGCGGGACTGTCGGCCGGCGCTCCTGTAGAAGTCGGTATGGTCCGCGCTCGGCTGCATGAGGTACACTCCGCGAGCCTTCGGTGCCGCCAGAATCCGCGGCCCAACGTCGCCCCTGCTGTCGGGGCGGCGGGACGGATCAGGGAGACTCCCAACCGCCCATGTTCGATGCCCTGAGCGACCGGCTGCGCAAGACGCTGGGCGCCCTGACCGGTCACGGCCGAGTCAGCGCAGCCGACGTCGATGCCGCCATGCGCGAAGTGCGGCTGGCTCTTCTTGAAGCCGACGTCAACTTCAAGGTCGTGAAGGACTTCGTGGGGCGCGTCCGCGAACGAGCTACCGGCGCGGAAATCCTCGAAAGCCTGAGTGCCGGTCAGCAGGTCGTGAAGATCGTCAACGAAGAGTTGGTCGCTCTCCTGTCCGCGGGCGACCGGAGCCTGCACCTGACCGGCAACCCGACGGTCATCGTTCTCGTGGGTCTCCAGGGCTCGGGCAAGACGACTACGGCCGCCAAGCTGGCGCGCTACCTGCACAAGCAGGGCCGCCGCCCGCTGCTGGTCGCCGCCGACCCATACAGACCTGCCGCGGCCGACCAGCTCGAGACGCTGGGCAAGTCGCTGGACATTCCCGTCTACCGAGCTCCAGTCGGAACGAGCGTCCTCGCCATCGCCGAAGGTGGTTTCGCCGCCGCCCGAAAGCAGGTCCGCGACACGATCATCCTCGATACCGCCGGCCGCCTGACCGTCGATGCGCCGCTGATGAAGGAGATCGCGGATCTCGCGAAGGCCGTGAAGGCAGCGGAGACGCTGTTGGTGGTCGACGCCATGACCGGCCAGGAGGCCGTCAACGTCGCCGAGGCGTTCCACGCCGCGGTGCCGGTGACCGGCCTGGTTCTGACCAAGATCGACGGTGACGCCCGCGGTGGCGCGGCCCTCTCGATCAGCGCCGTCACCGGGCTGCCCGTGAAGTTCATGGGCACCGGCGAAAAGACGGACGCGCTCGAGCCCTTCTACCCAGACCGGCTGGCCGGCCGAATCCTTGGGATGGGCGACGTACTGACGCTGGTGGAGCGGGCTCAGGAGCACTACGACGAAAAGGCCGCGGCCAAGATGGCCGAGAAGCTGCGCAAGAACAGCTTCACCCTGGAGGACATGCTGGATCAGATGGAGCAGGTCCGGAAGATGGGCCCGATGGGCCAAATCCTGGAGATGATCCCCGGCATGGGCGGCATGGCCAAGCAGGCTCAGGAGTCGGTCGATCGGGGCGACCTCAAGCGGGTAGAAGCGATCATCCGATCGATGACGCCGGCCGAGCGTCAGGAGCCGAGTATCCTCAATGCGGGCAGGCGCCGGCGCATAGCCAAGGGATCGGGGACGCGGCTGCAGGATGTCAATCAGTTGATGAAGCAGTTTGGACAGCTTCAGAAGATGATGAAGCAGTTTTCAGGCGGTCGATTGGGGCGACGAATGCCCGGCATGCCAAGGTAGGGGAGGAGCGCGACATGGATCCCAACGCGAGTGGGGGCAATTTCAGCCAGCAACCTCAACCGGCTCCCGAGCCGCAGGCCCAGGTCGTGCCCATGGGTGAGAATTGGGCTCCCGGCGTGTATCCGGCACCGGTAGCGCCTCGCGGACGGAAGCTGCGCTGGGGCATCGCCGGCGCGGTCGTGCTGTGCGTGGCGTTGGTCACGGGTGCCGGGATCTTCGTCCTTTCGGGCGCTTCGGGATCGAAGTCTCTCACGGCTAGTCTCGCTCCGAAGACCACGGTCGTGTTCCTGGAGATCAGGACGGACCTGCCCGGCAACCAGCACGCCAAGCTGGCCGATTTCATGAGTCACTTCCCGGGGTTCAAGGATCGGGGCCAATTCGACACGGCCCTCGACGAGGCCCTCAACAGGCTGACGGGGGCTATCTCGCCGGACTTCAAGTACACCTCCGCCTTCAAGCCGTGGATGGAAGGGGAGGTCTCGGTCGCGGTCACGAGCCTCGGTCACAACGGCACCGACATGATGACCCGCAGTGGCACGGCCTCGCCGATCCCTGCGGTCCCGGACGTCACCTCGCCGATCCCGGCGGTCCCGGCCGTCACCTCGACCAGCACGGCGCCCGGAATGGTCGCCATCTTTGCTCTCAAGGATCGCCCCGCAGCTCAGACGTGGATCTCGGCTGAGATCGCAAAAGTCGGCACCACGACGAGTTCGCAGGACTACGCCGGCAGCAAGGTGGTCACGATCGGGACGGGCGCGAGCGCTGAAGCCTATGCCTTCACGGACCAGGACCTGATCGTCGGCACTGTCGACGGCGTCAAGGCCTCGCTCGATACCAAGACGATGGGTTCCCTTGCCGACAGCGCCTCGTACCAGACGGCCATGGGCTCTTTGTCCGGAGACAGCCTGGCCCGGTTCTACATGGATCCGAGGGCGATAGTCGGCTACTACCTGGACTCATACAACTCGATCATTCAGATGATGGGCTCCGGCAGTTCCATGTTGCCGAGTCTCAACCTCTCCGCCACGAGCGAACCGCTCTGGATTGTGGGTTCGGTTAGTGCGGACTCGAACCAGATGGTTGTGAACGTGGTGATGCCGCGCCCGGATGGTTTGGCTCCGGCGCAGGCCAATCACGTGAGCGACCTCGCCGGGTATCTGCCCGGCAACACGGTCGCGATAGAGGATGTGCATTCGATCGGCAAGATCGTCACCGACGAGCTGGCGGCGGTCGACAAGGCGATGCCCGGAAACTCTACGGTCGCGAGCGTTCAGTCGGCGCTGAAACTGGTCGGCGGTCTCGATTGGCTCGGCGACGGCGCGATCGTGGTCACCAAGCAGGGCCAGACCTTCGACGGCGGAATAGTCGCCGAGACCACAGACGCCGCGACAGCCAGTGCCAAGGTGGCCCTGGTGACGAACCTGATTGCCCTCGGCGGCAGCAGCATGGGCCTCACCAGCCGAACCGAGTCGTACAAGGGCGTCGAGATCACGTTGGTGCACTCGTCCTCGACTGCCATCTCGACCGGCGGCACGGAGATTGGCGTCGCCGCCAACGGCAAGTTCCTCGTGGCCGGCTCCGGAGACGCCTTCATCAAGTCCGTCATCGACACTACGCAGTCGACCTCTCTGGCGGCCCAGTCGGACTACAAGGCTGTCATCGCGCTCACCGGCGAAAGCAACGCGCAGTCCGCCTACGTGAACGTTCCGGCGCTCCAAGATCAGATCGGCCAGGCAATGCTTAGCATATCTCAAGACAAGTGGAACCAGGATTACAAGCCCTACTTCGATCACCTGGGTGGCGTCGGCTTCTCAGTGTTGGATGGCAATACGGTTATTCTGCGGTTGATCGTCACGGCCAAATAGTTCGCCGGACAACGAACCGCTCCACTCTTCAGGAGGAAATAGCTCGCACATGGCAGTTCGCATTCGCCTCAGCCGCATCGGGGCTACCAAGCAGCCGTCCTACCGAGTCGTCGTTATGGATGGACGTAGCGCCCGTGACAGCCGCGCCATCGAGACGCTCGGCCACTACAACCCCCGGACGGAACCGGTCGAGTTCGTTGTCGACACGGAGAAGGTGAAGAAGTGGCTCGCCCAGGGCGCTTCTCCGTCCGACACGGTCTCCAGGCTGCTCCAGAACGCCGGCATCATCCCAAAGGTCGAGCGCAAGGCCAGTCCAGCCGCCAAGTAGCGGAGCGACGCGCCGCGTCGCTTTGGGAGTTGCCCGGCAACTCCGGTGGCGGTTAGCGTCATTTCGAGAGTTGCTCCGCGGCTCATGTCGCCGAGCATATGGATCGAGTCAGACAAGAGGACGCCAATGGCAGCCAAAGATCTGGTCGAGTACGTCGCCAAGAATCTGGTCGACGACCCCGACGCAGTTGTCGTCGAGGTCACAACCGGCCCCGACGGGACAGTCATCGAGCTCCACGTGGCCGAAGAGGACATGGGCAAGGTGATCGGGCGCAACGGGAGTGTCGCCAAGGCGCTCCGGACGCTGCTCAAGGTCATCTCCGCCCGTGACGGCGAGCCCGTCTCCCTGGAAATCGGCTGAGTCTCCGGCCGTGACCGCCGGAGAGCGGCTCGTGGTCGGGCAGGTGCGCGGATTCCACGGGCTGAAGGGCACCGTCCGCGTCGAGTCGTTGACCGACCGGCCGGACGAGCGTTTCGCTGTGGGACGGACCCTCTTCCGCGAAGGCACAAAGACTCCGCTGACGATTACCGAAGCGGCTCCGGATAACCTGGGCTGGCGTCTTCGATTCGCCCAGGTGCCCGACAGGAACGCCGCGGAGTCGCTTCGGGATGCGTATCTCGAGGCGGTCGTGGCCCCGGGTGAAGAGCTCGGAGGCGACGAGTTCTACTGGCACGAGATCATCGGGGCGAAGGTCTCCGATGTCGACGGGACCCCTCTTGGCGAGGTGATCGACGTCTACCGTGCCGGTGGCGCCGAGGTCGTGGTTGTGCGCGGCCCGGCCGGCGAGTTGGACGTCCCACTCGTTCGGTCGATCGTTCGCACCTTCGCGCCTGCCAAGGGCGAGATCGTCGTCGACGGCGATGCACTCGGGCTGCGTGGCGATGAGGAACCGGAGGGCGCAGTCGAGTCGGCCTCGACGCCCGAACCGGCTGACAAGGCTTGATGGGCGAGGAGACGCCGGCGGACGCAGGCACGCCAATCGTTCCGCTGGAAATCGAAATCCTCACGCTCTTCCCGGGCATGTTCACCGGGCCTCTTTCCGAAAGCATCCCGGGCCGCGTGCAGTCGCGTGGCCTGGCCGCTATTCGAGTCCACGACCTGCGCCAGTGGGGCCTTGGCCGGCATAAGACGGTCGATGACTACACGTACGGTGGGGGAGCGGGGATGGTCTTGCGCCCCGAGGTCGTGGCCGGGGCGCTTGCGGCCCTGCGACGTTCGGATAGCACCGTCATCCTGCCGGACCCGGGCGGCGAGGTCTTCGGTCAGGCGCGGGCCCACGATCTCTCGGGGCGTCGGCACCTGATCATCCTGTGCCCGCGCTACGAGGGCGTGGACGAGCGGATCCGCTCGACGGTGGACCTGGAGCTATCGATCGGCGACTACGTTCTATCCGGCGGCGAGATTCCGGCGATGGTCTTCGTGGATGCGATCCTGCGGCTGCTGCCGGGCGCAATCGATGCCGCGTCCACGACGGAGGAATCGTTTACGGCCGGGCTGCTCGAGTATCCGCAATACACCCGCCCGCCCGAGTTCAACGGCATGACCGTTCCGGCTGTTCTGACGAGCGGCCATCACGAGGCCGTCCGAAAGTGGCGTCTCAAGGAGGCGCTCCGCCGGACTGCGGCTCGCCGACCGGAGCTCCTGGCTGGCCGACCGATGTCAAAGGAAGAGGCCCGTCTTCTGGCCGAAGTCGGCTCAGAGGAAGCCGCCCCGCGGGAAGACGAGGTCGGAGTCGAGGTGGACCAATGAAGCAGGTTGCAATCGTCACCGGCGCCAGCCGCGGCATCGGGCGCGAAGTTGCCGCCGGATTGGCCCACGACGGATACGAACTGGCTCTGATAGCCCGCGGTCGGGTGGAGCTGGAACGGCTGGCCGGCGAGTTGCCGACGACCGGAGATCGACAGCACTCACTCCACGTGGTCGATGTCTCCGATCCGGACGCGATCGAGGCGACCATGACCGCAATCCTCGCCCACCACGGCCGGGTCGACGTCCTGGTGAACAACGCAGGGGCCTATACGGCGGGCGGCATCGAACTTTCGGCCGCGGAATTCGAGAAGATGCTCAAGGTCAACCTCGTGGCGCCCTTCCTCTTCATGAAGGCCGCCCTGCCGGTGATGAAGGCCCAGGGCTGCGGCCACGTCTTCAACGTCGCTTCCAGGGCCGGCAAGGTGGGCTTCGCCGGCGATGGCGGCTACGTCGCGAGCAAGTTCGGGCTCGTGGGTCTGAGCGAGTCCATCTACCGGGAATTCGCCGACGCCGGCATCGCGGTGACCGCCATTTGCCCCGGTTGGACCGACACGCGCATGGCTTCGGAGTCGAAGACGCCGCTGCCGGCGGAGGAGATGATCCAGCCGTCCGACATCCTGGAGACCGTTCGCTGGCTGCTCCGGCTCACCCCTTCAGTGCGAGTGCGCGAGGTCGTGATGGAGTGTCGTCGCAGCATCGCCTGAACCGGCGGCTTCCCGCAGGTAGTGGCACAAGAGCGACGCGCCCTCCGTATCATTGGTGCCGGAGAACGGACCAGGGGCGTTTGCCCGCTTGGGTCAGACCGGAGGAGGGACGGGGGATGTCTGAGGATTTCGAGCAGGATCATTCCGAGAGTGAAGCCTCGGAGCAGGCACTTGTCGGATCTCCCCGAACGGCTGCCCGAACGGCTGCCCGACCGAGCCGCACGGTGGGAGCGCTTCTCGCCGTTGCAGCGCTCGCCGTTGTTGGGGTCCTGATCGCGGTCTCGCTCGGTGTTGGGCGTGGCGGGCAAGCCGCAGTCGCGAGTCACTCGCCGACCGCGTCGGCGGCAGATAGCCCGTCGACCGGCCTCAGCCCAAGCCCCAGCCAGCGGCCCTCGCCGCCAGCGGCCGGCCAACCCTGGGGCGGCCTCGCGTGGGATGCCCCGGTTGTTGCCGTGCTGCCATGGGGCCACGTCCCGGACCAGCTCGTCGGCTGGAACGGCCGATACGTCGGCCTTGACATCGTTGGCACGGACCACTCCGGTGGGGTTGTGGTGGCGAACTCGACGGACCTCGCGCACTGGACCACGCTTGCCAGCGGTGCCGGCGCTCCGTTCCCGGGCGGGCTCGACGGCGGGCGGGTCGCCCTGCTGGTCGGTCCCGCCGGGCTTGTGGCCATCGGACCGTACGACGTGTGCGACAGCCAGTGCCCTGCCGCGCAGGTGTGGTCTTCAGTTGACGGTTCGGCCTGGACGAAGCACGACGAGGTTCCGTTCGGGACGATTCTTGAAGGTGTCACCGCAGGACCCAAAGGGATCATCGCCATAGGATCGAGGGGTCTTGAGAAGAACGAGATGTGGTATTCCGCGACTGGGGAGTTATGGCGAACCGTGGATCTGTCCGGGGCGGAGTTTGCGGATTCGGGGATAGCCAGCGTCGGCGCGGTTCCCGACGGTTTCGTTGCCGTGGGCGGCATTGGCCTGGTGGCGCCTCCTCCCGGTGTCATCGGCGACACCTTTGGCAAGCCCGCGGCGTGGTGGTCGGCGGATGGATTGACCTGGACTCGGGCATCGGTGCAGGAAGCCGGGCTCAACACAGCCCCGTTCACCTGGGTAGTGGCCTGGCCTTACGGGCTGACAGTGGAGCAGGGGAACGCTGGCCAGTGGATGTCGGAGGACGGGCGATCATGGAAGCCCGCGCCGGATGACGACATGTCCTTCTGGAGCCGCTGGGCTGATGACAATCGGGTCGTGGCGATAGTCGACGGCGACCCGAACTTGGGAACGCCCGACCAACTCTGGACATGGATCAAGGGGCCTGGATGGAGGCAGTTGAGCCAGCCCAACTTCCCAGCCCCGTGGGAGTGGTACACAGGGTTCGTCACTCAAGACGGAGTCGTCGCGCTTGCCAGGATGTCGGGGTCCGACGAGTGGGACCAGGTGGTGGTCCTGCGCGGCCACGCCACTCCCTGACGCGTCCGGTCGTCGGCCGCGTCGCCGTCGCGTTGTGATAAGCTTCGCCGTCGGCCGCCCTGGTGGCCTGTTTGCATGCGCCTTATTCGCAGCGATGCTGCGGGCCACATAGCCATCGCAGCGCCGCCGCGCCGCCGCAAGAGTAGGGATAGATCGTGAACGTGCTCGAAGAGATCACCCAGGAACAGATCCGGACCGACATCCCCGAGCTTGCCCCGGGTGACACAGTCAAGGTTTCGGCGCGCGTCGTGGAAGGCACCCGGGAGCGTATTCAGGTCTTCGAGGGCACGGTCATGCGCCTTCGCAAGGGCGGGATCCAGCGCTCGATCACGGTTCGCCGAATCGCCAGCGGCGTCGGGGTTGAGAGAACCTTCAAGGTGAACAGCCCGCGCATCGAGAAGATCGAAGTGATGCGCCACGGCCAGGCTCGTCGCGCTCAGCTCTACTTCCTGCGCAAGCGGATCGGCAAGGCCGCCACGCTGCGCGAGCGCCGCGTCAACAGCTAGTGATCCGGAGCGGCATGCGAGACGCCCGTCGCTCCCGAGGTTCGGTCCGGGACCCCGTTCTGTCGCCTTCGGCGGCGCGACGGGGTCTCACTGTGTCTGCGCCGGGTTCGGTCGGTGGACGGCTCGAGATCGCGCCGTGGCACAGGGCCCGCCTCGACCCCGACTTCGCCGAGGAGCGGATTCTCTGGTCGCGCGGCTATCGCCACGTAGCCGGGATCGATGAGGTCGGCCGTGGCTGTCTCGCCGGGCCGGTCACCTCGGCCGCGGTGATCCTCCCGCCCGACTGGCTGCCCCGCGGCCTGCGCGACTCCAAGCTGATGAAGCCCGAGGACCGGCGCCGCCTCGACGTCGAGATCCGCGAGCACGCCATCGCCTGGTCGATCGCCTTTGTCGGGTCCGAGCTGATCGATCGGATCAACATCCTCCAGGCAACGCTGCTCGCCAGCACCCTGGCGGCTGCGCGCCTGCCGATCCGTCCCGACGCGCTCCTGCTCGATGCCGTCTCGCTGCCCGAAGTGCGGGTCCACCAGCGGGTTCTGGTTTCGGCCGACAGGCTGTGTGCCTCGGTCGCCGCGGCGTCGGTGATCGCCAAGGTCGCGCGCGACCGGCTGATGGCCGAGTACGACGCCACGTATCCCGGCTACGACCTTGCCGGCAACAAGGGCTACGCCGCGCCGGAGCATCGCGCCGGGATCGATCTCCTGGGCCTGACCCCGATCCACAGGCTGTCATTCGCACCGTGCCGCAATCGCCGGCAAATGGCCTTGTGGGAGGATGCCTCCACGGACGCTACGGGAATCTCGGAGGATGCCGACGATCTGGTCGGCCTCGATATCGGGGATCCCGTCGACTAGCGTCCGCGGAAGGGTGGATCCGAGTGCGCGAAGGGCAGGCCGTGAGAAGCACCGACGTGCGGACGACTCGGCAGCAGAGCGGCGACGCCGCCGAAGGCCTGGTCGCCCGACTCCTCACGGCGCGCGGCTGGCGAGTGCTGGCGCGAAACGTCCACGCCGGCCGCAGCGAGCTTGACATCGTCGCCGTAGATCCCGGGCCGCCGGAACGTCTCGTGGTCGTCGAGGTCAGGTGGCGAGCGTCGCGCAGCTTCGGCGGGGCCGAGGAGTCCTTCGACCACCGCAAGAGAGCACAGCTACGCATCGGTGTCGGCCGGCTGCTCGAGAGTGGTCGGCTTCCGGATGGTTCGCCGCTGCCGCGGCTGCCGGTAGCGGTCGATCTCGCCGTCGTGGAGCCCGGTCCCGCCGGCCGGCACAGCGCGCGGTTGTACAGGAACGCGCTGGGGGAGTAGGGGCTACCGGGCGGACCGCCCTGGGACGCCTTCTCCCTGTGCTAGACTCCCCGCTGGTCGTCGCGTTGCGACGGCTCACGTGATTGATTCGCCGCAAGGCGGGCAGCACGGAGATCACACGCAGAGCCGCCGTGTCGAGAGCGGTGCCGGACGAGCCAGGTGGCTCCCGGTTCTCGACAGGAGCGCTGCGGAGGAAGTAACCGCAGGAGGTTTTGTTCATGCCGTCCATTTCGATGCGGGCACTCCTGGAGGCCGGGATCCACTTCGGCCACCAGACACGCCGTTGGAATCCCAAGATGAAGCCGTTCATCTTCGCGGAGCGCAANNAACCGCCGCTGGCTCGGTGGCATGCTCACCAACTTCATCACCATCAAGAAGCGCGTCGCCCTCCTCGACCAGCTCGAGGCCCGTCAGGCGAGTGGCGACTTTGAGCGCCTCACGAAGAAGGAAGTCTCCAAGCTAGTCGAGGAGATGGATCATCTTCGAGACGCGTTCGGTGGCATCCGCAAGATGAAGCGGCTGCCGGCGATGATCTTCATCGTCGACCCGCACCGCGAGCGAATCGCCGTGACTGAGGCCCGCAAGCTGGAGCTGCCGATCATCGGCACCGGCGACACGAACGTGGACCCGGACGAGCTGGACTACATCATTCCCGCCAACGACGACGCCATCCGCGCCATTCGGCTTCTGTGCTCCCTCGTGGCCGATGCCTGCATCGAAGGCCAGCGAGAGCGCGGCGCCCGGACCAACACGGAACCGGAGATCCCGGAGCCGCAGCCCGAGGTCGAGATCAGCGACGCCGCGTCGCCGGAGCTCGTTGCGGCTCTGGCAGGCGGGGCGGCTCTGACTTTTGAGCCCGACGTCGAAGAAGAGGAAGTCCTTCTGCCCGGCCTGCATGTCCCGTCCCATCCGCGCGATGCCGAAGGCGAAGAGAAGCCTCGCACTCACTGAGCCAGCTACAACTCGCCTGATCGAGCCCGGGCGGGCAATCCCGACCGGCCGGCAGGCGCCGACAACAGGAGAAACGAGACCAATATGGCGACGATCACGGCCGAGACCGTAAAGACCCTCCGCGAGCTGAGCGGTGCAGGCATCATGGAGTGCAAGCGCGCACTCGAAGAGTCGGACGGCAACGTCGAGAAGGCAGCGGCGATTCTCAAGGAGCGAGGTCAGGCTGCGGCGGCCAAGCGGGCCGACCGCGATGCCCACGACGGCCTCGTTTCCAGCTACATCCACACCGGCGGCAGGATCGGCGTGCTCATCGAAGTCAACTGCGAGACGGACTTCGTTGCCCGCACGGATGAGTTCCAGCGGCTTGTCCGCGATCTGGCGATCCAGGTCGCCGGGCTGCGCCCGCTGTACACCACCATCGAATCGATCCCGGCGGCCGATCTCGAAGCCAAGAAGGCCGAACTCGCTGCTTCGGACACTCTGGCCGGCAAGCCCGAGGCCGTCCGAGGCCAGATCATCGAAGGTCAGCTCAAGAAGTGGTTCGGCGAGGCCGTTCTGCTCGAGCAGGTCTTCCGCGATCAGGACCGCACCGTCGGCGCTCTGGTCACTGAAGCCATTGCCAAGACAGGCGAGAATATCAAGGTTCGACGCTTCGTCCGGTTTGAGCTGGGGGAGTAAATGAGCGAGGCCACCGCGGCCAGCACGACGAAACGACCGCGCTATCGGCGCATCCTGCTGAAGCTGTCCGGGGAAGCGCTCCTCGGCACGCGCCAGTACGGTGTCGATCCGAACTTCTGCGCGTTCATCGCCGCTCAAGTTGCGGAGGTCCACAAGACCGGAGTTCAGATCGGCATCGTCGTCGGTGGCGGGAACATCTTCCGTGGCCTTGCGGCCGCGGCTAAGGGGATGGATCGCGCCACCGGTGACTACATCGGCATGCTGGCGACCGTCATGAACGCCCTCGCGTTGCAGGACGCTCTCGAAAAGGCCGGCGTGCAGACGCGCGTGATGAGCGCCATCGGTATGAACGAGGTCGCCGAGCCGTACATTCGACGCCGCGCCGTTCGCCACCTGGAAAAGGGCCGGGTCATCATCCTGGCGGCCGGCACCGGCAACCCGTACTTCACGACGGACACCGCAGCGGCGTTGCGTGCCGTGGAGATCGGGGCCGAGGTAATCCTCAAGGCCACGAAGGTAGACGGCGTATACGACTCGGATCCGGTGGGGAACCCGAACGCGAAGCGCTACGACCGTCTCACCTACTCGCAGGTCCTCGCTCAGCGGCTTCGCGTTCTCGACGCCACGGCGGTTTCGCTGTGCATGGAGAACGACACGCCGATCATCGTCTTCGACCTCAACGAGCCTGAGAACATCACCCGAGTCGCTGCCGGCGAACCCGTCGGCACCCTGATCACTGGAGGCAGCCCCGCATGAGCAGCGAGACGTTGACCGCCACGGAACACAAGATGGCGCGGGCGGTGGAGGTACTTGAGCGCGACCTGACGGGAATCAGGACGGGCCGTGCGTCAACTTCGATAGTCGATCACCTCGTTGCCGAGGCATACGGCTCGCCGATGGCGATCAACCAGCTGGCCGGCATCAGCGTGCCCGAGGCTCATCAGATCGTCATCTCGCCGTGGGACCGCGGAACTCTGGCGGCCATCGAGAAGGCGATCCTCAAGAGCGACATCGGTCTTGTCCCCAACGTCGACGGTTCGGTGATCAGGCTGAACATCCCGCCCCTCACCGAGGAGCGGCGCAAGGACCTCGTCAAGCAGATGCACAAGCGCATGGAAGAGGCCCGGATCGAGATCCGTAACCTCCGGCGCGACGCGGCAGATCAGTTCAAGAAGGAAGAGCACGACGGCGCTCTCGGCACCGACGACGCTCGCCGTGAGCTGGAGCACCTGCAGCGGATCACCGACAAGCACGTTGCCGACGTGGATCGTGTCGGGGCCGCAAAGGAGCAGGAGATCCTGGAGGTCTAGTGGCCGGTCGGATTTCCCGCCCGACAGACTCGCCCGCGCTCGTTCATCGGGATGCGCCGGCGATCGATCTGGACGCGGCGGTGAGCGTCTCTCCGGAGGCAGCTCCAACAGAGCCGTTCGAGGTGCCCCGGGAAGAGTTGCCGCGCCATGTGGCGATCATCATGGACGGCAACCGGCGCTGGGCGAAGGCGCGCGGCAAGCCTGAGATGGATGGCCACGCTGCCGGGGTCGAAGGCATCCGCGAGATCATCCGCCACGCCGTCCGGCGCGGGATTCAGGTCATGTCTCTCTACGCCTTCAGCCGCGAGAACTGGGCGCGCTCCGATGAAGAGGTGAGCGGCCTCTTCTTCCTGCTCGAGAAGGTCATCCGCAACGAGACCGAGGAACTCAAGGCCCAGGGCGCTCGCGTTCGACTGCTCGGCCGGCCCGAAGAGCTTCCGCCGGAGACCGCCGCCTCCATCACGGAAGCGCTGGATGCCACGGCCGGCGGCAAACGCCTGCAACTCAACATTGCGTTCAACTACTCCGGCCGAACGGAATTGGTGGATGCCGCACGCAAACTCGCCGCGCAGGGTCTGCGCCCGGACCAAATCGACGAAGAGACCATCGCCGGGGCCTTGTACACCGCCGGCCAGCCGGATCCGGATATGGTCATTCGCACCGGCGGCGACGAGCGCCTCTCCAACTTCCTGATCTGGCAGGCCGCCTACGCCGAGTTCCTGTTCAGCCCCATCCTGTGGCCGGACTTCGGGCCGGACGCGTTGGATGCGGCACTGATCGAGTACGCCAGCCGGCAGCGCCGGTTCGGTCGGTAGAGGGCCGCATGCGTCAACGGGCGCTCAGCGCCGCGATCTTCGTGCCGCCACTTCTCATCGTCATAGCGCTCGGCGAGCCATGGTTCGCGGCGCTGATCGCCGTCTTCGTTGCCATTGCGGCATGGGAGGCGGTCCGGCTGCTGCGCGGTGCCGGTTACGCGGCGGTGACCGCAATGGCGATCGCCGGTGCGCTGGTAGTGGCCGCGGACGTGGCCTCGATCGAGCACTACCGCCCCTATGCAGATCTGCTGGTAGCGGCCATGGTGATTGCCGCCGGCGTCGCCTCGTTCCGCGAGAAGGACGTCAAGGTTGGCTTCGCGTCGTGGATGGGAACTGCCTTCGTCGCGGTGTACGCGGGCATGCTGGGTGGGCTGGTGCGCCTCGGGCAGGTCGCGCCGCCACTGCCGTCGAGCGCGCCGCTCGCTCAGCTCGGGGCGCAGCGCGGTTGGATCCTGCTGGCCGTGCTGCTCGTCTGGTCGTTCGATACCGGCGCGTATTGCGTGGGCGTTGCCCTGGGCAAGCGCAAGTTCCTCGCGCACATCTCCCCGTCGAAGAGCTACTGGGGACTATTTGGGGGATTGGCCGCCTCCACGGCCGTGGCCGTCGCCGGAATGTGGGCGCTCGGACAGCCCGTAACCATGGGCCTGGTTCTGGGGCCGGTCGCCGGCGCCGTGGCTCAGGCCGGAGACCTTGCCGAATCGATGTTGAAGCGCGCAGCGGGCGCCAAGGACTCCGGGGGGCTGATTCCCGGACACGGCGGCATACTCGATCGCGTGGACTCATTCATCTTCGCTGCTCCTGTCGTCGCGATTTTCGTGATCTCTGTGGTTCGATAGCGTGACCGGGTCGGCAGGGCAGGGGAGTGGCGGGCTGGGCGGCGGCCGGGTTGGGAGCGGCGCGAGCGGCGCCGGCGGCGCCAGGGACAGCGCCAGGGACAGCGCCTGGGACAGCGCCGGCGGCGCCAGGAGCGGCGGCGGCAAGAGCGGCGGCGCCAGGAGCGGCGGCGCAACGCGCATAGCCTTGCTGGGATCCGGCGGCTCGATCGGCCGCCAGACGGTCGACGTGCTGGCACGCCATCCCGAGGCGTTCCGGGTTGTCGCTCTGGCGACGGGGTCGCAGGGCCAGATCCTCGAGGAACAGGCGAGACTGCTCAAGCCGCGAGTGGTATCGCTGGCGGACGGCCGGGCCGCGGCGCGGCTGGATCTCCCCGCCGGGACGGAGCTCGTGGGCGGGCCGGACGCTCTGGAAGTGCTCGCGACACGCGACGACATAGACCTCGTGGTCGTCGCCACCGGCGGCCTGGTTGCACTTCGCTCCGTGCTCGCTGCGCTGGAGGCGGGCAAGGTCGTCGCCACGGCTAACAAGGAGACGCTCGTTGCGGGTGGGCATCTGGTCATGCCACTCGTGCGCCGTCTGGCGGCCGGCGCCGCCGGGGCCACAGGCGACCCGCATCATCCGCTGGCAAGCCCGCTGGGCTGGCTTCGCCCGATCGATTCGGAGCATTCCGCCATCTGGCAGTGCCTCGCGGGCGAGGAGCACGCCGCAATCGAGCGACTCCTGCTGACTGCCTCAGGTGGGCCGTTCATCGATGCCACTGTCGCGGACCTCGCGACGGTCACGCCCGAACAGGCGCTGCGCCATCCCACCTGGACGATGGGGGCCAAGATCACGATCGACTCTGCAACGCTCGCGAATAAGGGGCTGGAGATCATCGAAGCACGCTGGCTGTACGATGTTCCCATCGAGGCCATCTCGGTGGTCATTCACCCGCAAAGCGTCGTCCACTCGGCTGTGCAGTTCGTGGATGGCTCCCTCAAGGCACAGCTGGGGACTCCCGACATGCGGCCTCCGATCCAGTACGCGTTGACCTATCCGCAGCGCGTCGCCTCGCCCGCAAGTGCCGTGGACCTGATCGCCGCCGGCCGTCTGGAGTTCCGAGCCCCGGACGAAGACCGCTTCCCGGCCCTGCGCATCGCCCGCGAAGCCGGCTTGTCCGGTGCACGGGCGAGCACGGCCCTGATCTCGGCCGATGAGGTAGCGGTGGCCCGGTTCCTGGCAGGGACA
This sequence comes from Chloroflexota bacterium, assembly GCA_003156975.1. Taxonomy (GTDB): domain Bacteria; phylum Chloroflexota; class Limnocylindria; order Limnocylindrales; family CSP1-4; genus Fen-1039. The sequence continues at coordinate 28,813 of PMIE01000036.1, forward strand.
CTCGACTTCAATGGCATTCCGCGCCTCCTCGGCGCCGCCGTCGAGCGCTTCGGACCGGGCGATCCGGCCGAGCCTGGCCTCGACCAACTCATCTCTCTGGACACGGAAGTCCGCCGTTTTGCGGAGGCATACCGATGAGTCTCGAAGGCCTGCTGTTCTGGGCGGGCGCCATTCCGCTTCTGCTCCTGATTCTCGTTCCGCTCGTGCTTATCCACGAGCTGGGCCACTTCATCGTCGCCAGAATCGTGAAGATCCGAGTCCTGGAGTTCGGTCTCGGCTTCCCGCCGCGGGCCAAGATCCTGGGACACGATCACGAGACCGAGTACACGCTCAACTGGCTCCCGATCGGCGGCTTCGTGCGGCTCGAGGGCGAGGAAGAGAACTCCGACGATCCGCGGGCCTTCACCAACGCGCCTCTGCGCAAGCAGCTCGTCGTGCTGGTGGCCGGCGTGGCCATGAACGTCGTCACCGCGATGTTCCTTCTCTTCGTCGTGGCCTGGGCATTCAACCCCATCTCGGTGCCGACGATCGATTCCGTGTCGGCCGGCTCGCCGGCGGAAACCGTCGGCCTGCATGTCGGCGACCAGCTGGTCTCCATCGACGGCCGGACGTACGCCGCGCCTTCGGTTCTCGAGTTCGGTAGTGAGCCCGTCAACGGCACCCAGTGGCGATCGGACCTGCTCAGCCACGGCGGCA
>PMIE01000052.1 GCA_003156975.1 Chloroflexota bacterium
GGCGAGTCAGGTGGCGCCCCGGATGGCGCCTCGAGCGATGTCCTGCGCTCCCAGGCGCAATCGGCGCATAAGCGGCTGTTGAGCGTCACTCTCCATCATCACGCTGAATGAACGATCTGCGACTCGGTCTTGCGCTACGAGAGGCTCGCATCAGGCGACGCCTGCGACAGTGCGACCTGGCGGCGCAGGCCGGAGTCTCCGCCACGCTGGTGTCGCGGCTGGAGCACGGCGAACTTGACCTGTTCTCGCTACGGGCTCTTCGCCGGGTGGCCGGCAAGCTGGGGGTCAGCCTCGATCTGATGCCCAAGTCCGCCGGTGGCGACCTCGATCGCATGGTCAATGCCAGGCATGCGGCGTTGGGCGAGTTGGTAGCGGCATGGATTGCATGCCGGCCGGGCTGGCTTGTGGCCGCCGAAACGTCGTTCGCGATCTATGGCGAGCGAGGAATTGTCGACCTTCTCGCGTTTCATGAAGCGACCGGCGCGCTCGTCGTGATCGAACTCAAGACCGCCATCATCGACTTGGATGAGCTGATTGGGACGCTGGACCGGAAGCGGCGCCTTGCATCGCGGATCGCCGCGGGGCGCGGTTGGTCCGCCCGATCCGTCAGCACTTGGCTGGTTGTCGCCCACTCCCGAACCAATCGGCGCAGGGTCGCGGATCACCGCACGCTGCTCACGTCGGGCCTGCCTCTGGATGGCCGATCGTTCGCGTCGCTCTTCGTCCATCCGGAGCGTGGGCCAATTTCCGGCATCGCCTTCTGGTCGAACTTGAACGGGGTGAAAGTTGGTCATCCGATCGCGGCCGTGGGGCGGGTGGTGAAGTCACGCCGGGTCGTCGGTGGGCCGAGGCCACGCTCAGGATTGGGCGGATCAGCCGCGACGTAGCGAGCTTCAGCCCTCACCGGGGCTTCTCTTCTACACAACCTTCGTGAGGTGCAAGTCTGACTAGATGACCGCTTGGGGAGACCCGCCGCGCGGCCGCGCCCACAGGCAGGAGTCAGTCCTCAGCCCGGGTGATCCGCCCGCCGCCGAGCACGACCTCGCCTCGATAGAAGACCGCAGCCTGGCCGGGGGCAGCAGCCCAGACCGGCTCGTCGGCCTCGACTTCCCAGCGGCCCGATCCGACCGGCCGAACGGTCGCGGCCGCAACTCGACCCCGATGACGGATCTGGACTTCGGCGCGGAAGCTGCCGGGGCAGCCGTCCGGGCGCTCGCCGGCGACGAACTGCACCGTCTCGACTTCGAAGCGTCGCGTCTCCAGATCGTTGCGCCGGCCGACCTTGATCGTGTTCGCGCCCGGGTCGATCTTCCAGACGTAGCGCGGCTCGCCGACGGCCACGCCGGTCCCCTCTCGCTGGCCGATCGTGTAGCCGGCCGCGCCGAAGTGCTCGCCGATCTGGCGGCCNNCAGATCTCCTGGCTGTCCTGCTTGTCGGCCGTGGCCATGCCCATTGCGCGGGCCGCGTCGCGAACCTGCGGTTTGTTCATGCCGCCCAGCGGGAAGCTGGAGTGCGCAAGTTCGTCCTGGCCCAGGCCGTAGAGGAAGTAGCTCTGGTCCTTGTTGGGGTCGCGGCCGCGCAGGAGCCGATAGCCGGTTGGGAGGGCTGCGACCATCGCGGCGCCGTCGGCCGCGCCGTCAGCCGCGCCGACGGCCTCGCCGGGAGCCGCGATCCGCGCGTAGTGGCCCGTGGCCACGGCATCGCACTCATATAGAAGCCGGGCCCGTCCGAGCAGCGCCCCGAACTTCACGACCGAGTTGCAGTCCACGCACGGACTCGGCGTCCGCCCCGAAAGATAGGCCCGCAGGAACGGCTGCAGAACGCCCTCGTCGAACTCCTTCTCGAGGTTCAGAACGTAGAAAGGAATGTCGAGCTGCGATGCCACACGCCGAGCATCCTCCGCCGCATCCAGGGAGCAGCAACTGCGCTTGAACTCGGAGTGGCTGTCCGCCACTTCGCTGAGACGCATCCACACGCCGATCGCCTCATGGCCGGCGGCCTTCACGAGCGCCGCTGCAACCGACGAGTCGACGCCCCCGGACATCGCCACGAGAACGCGCTTCTTCACCTGAGCGTGCCCGGTCACCCGGCCGATGCCTCGGCGGCGCCCGCGCCCGCTTCCGCGGCACTCGCGGCGCTGGTGGCCCCGGCGGCGCCTGTGGCACTCACGCCCGCACCGCCGCCGGCCCTGCTCGAAACGTGCACAGCCGACCGCCCCAGAGCCTCTGCTCCCTGCGCAGCCAGCAGGGCGGCGGCCTCGCGCTGATGAGCTAGAGTGGAGACGATCAGTTCGGCCGCCTCGGCGATCTCAGCGGCAGTCGTGTTCCGGCCCAGAGAGAAGCGCAGCGCGCCCTTCGCCTCGTCCTCCGGATACCCCATCGCGGTGAGAACGTGGCTGACTTCATTCGATCCGCTGACGCACGCGGACCCCGTGGAGCAGGCGACCCCCGCCAGATCGAGCGCGATCGTCACTGCGGTGCCGTCCAGCCCGAGCGCCACAAAGGAAGCAAGGCCGGGTAATCGCTCGATTGGGTGGCCGGTTTCGTGAACGTCGACGGGACCGCCGACGCCACCGCCGCTCGAACCGCCGGCGCCGGCTCCCCCACTGGCGCCCCCGCCGGCGCCGGCTCCCCCACTGGCGCCCCCGCCGGCGCCGGTTCCCCCACTGGCGCCCCCGCCGGCGCCGGTTCCCCCACTTGCGCCCCCGCCGGCGCCGACCACGGCCGCGCCGACCACGGCCGCCGTCAGCGTCGTGCGCAGCTCCGCCAGCCGCGCCACCGTCTCGGGCCGCTCGGCAACCGACAGCTCCAACGCCCGAGCCATGCCGACGGCTCCCGCAACGTTCTCCGTCCCGGCCCGGCGATAGCGCTCCTGGGCTCCGCCCTGCTGCTGGGCGAGCAGGTTCGTCCCGTGCCGCACGAACATCGCGCCCACGCCCTTCGGCCCCTCGAACTTGTGCGCGGCGATGGTGAGCAGATCCACGTCCAGCGCGCCGAGGTCGATCGGCAGATACGGCGCCGCCTGAACCGCGTCCGTGTGCAGCAGCACGCCCTTGTAGCGCCGGACCCGCGCCGCGACTTCGGCGATCGGCTGGATCGTGCCGACCTCATTGTTGGCGAGCATCACGCTCACGAGAATCGTCTTGGGCGTTATCGCCGCCTCGATCTCCTCCGGGTCGACGCGGCCGTACCGGTCCACCGGAATCTCGACGATCTCAAAGCCGAACTTCTCGAGGTACCGAACGGTGTGACCGACCGAGTGGTGCTCGACGGCGGTGGTGATGATCCGATGGCCGCGCGCCTTGCCGGCCCATGCGGCGCCCTTCACCGCGAGGTTGTTCGCCTCTGTCCCGCCCGATGTGAAGACGATCTCGCGCGGCGTGGCGCCGAGTGCAGCGGCGACCTTCTCGTGGGCTTCATCCAGCCCGGCTCGGGCGCGCCGGCCAAAGCTGTGCAGCGAGGAGGCATTGCCGAACTGCTCGGTCAGATACGGCAGCATCGCCTCGAGGGCTTCGCGCCGCAACGGAGTGGTGGCGGCGTGGTCGAGGTAGATCGGCATCGGCGAGATTGTACGACTACCGGTCGAACGTTCCCTACCGGCGGACCCGGCGGCGCTGATCGTGAACGAGCCGAGCTCGGCGGCACCCGGCCGGAGCCGGCCCACTCTCCCCTACTTCGACTCGCGGTCGAAGGTCCGCTGGTCATACTCGCGGCCGGCAGCGCGCCGGCGATCGTGCTGCGACAGGAGGCGCTTCCGCAAGCGGATCGACTTTGGCGTCACTTCGACCAGCTCGTCCGCACCGATGAACTCGATGGCGGTTTCAAGGGTGATGGGACGTGGCGGCGTCAGACGGATAGCTTCGTCGTGCGAGTGCGTCCGCATGTTCGTTAGCTTCTTCTCGCGGCATGGATTGACGTCCATGTCCTCCGTACGCGAGTTCTCGCCGACGATCATGCCTTCGTAGACATCTTCGCCGGAACCGATCAACAGTTCGGAGCGCTCCTGGAGGCTGTAGAGGGCGTAACCGTTCGAGGTGCCCTGGCGATCCGACACGAGAACGCCGGTGGTTCGATGCGTGACCTCGCCGGCCCACGGACCGTAGCCCTCGCCGATCTGGTGCATCAGCGCGGTACCGCGCGTGTCGGTCAGTAGCTGACCGCGAAAGCCGATCAGGCCTCGGACCGGGATGACATATTCCATTCGGACTCGGCCGTCCGCGTCCGTGCTCATCTGCTCGAGGCGGCCCTTCCTGTCGGCGAGGGCGCCCTGCACGGGGCCGATGAAGTCCGGCGGGATGTCCACCGTGATGCGCTCATATGGCTCGTGCGTTTCGCCGTCGACGGTCTTCAAGATGACCTCGGGGCGGCTGACCTGCAGCTCGAAGCCTTCGCGTCGCATCTGCTCGATGAGGATGGCCAGCTGGAGTTCGCCGCGACCGAGGACCTCATACGTGTCCGCCGAGTCCGTCTGCTGGAACTGGATCGACACGTTGCCGAGGACTTCCTTGTCCAGCCGATTGCGAAGGTGGCGAGTGGTGACGTATTTGCCTTCGCGGCCCGACAGCGGCGACGTGTTCGCGCCGAAGGTCATGCTCAGCGTCGGATCGTCCAGGTCCAGGCGCTGCATCGGTCGCGGATCGGCGGGATCCGTGATGGTGTCGCCGATGGTGACGTCCGGAATGCCGGCCAGGGCAACGATATCGCCGGGACCGGCGTCCTGGATGTCGACGCGCTCGATGCCGTGGGCGGTCGTGAGGCTCGTTACCGTGCCGGTCAAGGAGATGGTGCGACCGGGCTCGATCGTGCCGTCGGCGGTCTCTTCTTCCTCGCGGACGATGACGATCTTCTGCCCGAACTTGATCCTGCCGTTCCAGACGCGGCCGATTGCCATTCGGCCCACGTAGTCGTTCGCCGACAAATTGGTCACGAGAAGCTGTAGCGGGTGATCCGGGATGAATCGCGGCGCCGGCGTGTGCTCGATCAAAAGGCCGAAGAGCGGCCGCAGGTCCGTGCCGGGCGTGGCCAGGTCCATGGTCGCGGTTCCGGTCTTGGCGTTGGTATAGACCACCGGGAAGTCGATCTGCTTCTCGTCCGCGCCCAGGTCCATGAAGAGTTCGTAGACGGCGTCCAGCACTTCGGCGCAGCGAGCGTCCGAGCGGTCGATCTTGTTGATTGCCACGACGACCGGCAGGTGATGCGACATCGCCTTCTGCAGGACGTAGCGCGTCTGCGGCAGCGGACCCTCGGCGGCATCCACGAGCAGCAGGACCGAGTCCACCATGTTCAGGCTGCGCTCGACCTCGCCGCCGAAGTCGGCGTGACCGGGGGTGTCGACGATGTTGAGCCGGATCCCGTCGTAGTCCACCGCGGTCTGCTTGGCGAGAATCGTGATCCCCTTCTCGCGCTCCAGGTCGTTGGAATCCATGACCCGCTCGACGACGACCTGGTTGGCGCGGAAGGCGCCGGCCTGACGAAGCATCGCGTCGACGAGAGTGGTCTTGCCGTGGTCGACGTGGGCGACGATCGCGACGTTTCGCACGTCGGCGCGGATGGCAGTAGCGTCGTCGCCGGAGCGGACCTGGCCTGGATGGTCGAATTCGAAGGGCGTGGTGGAACGGGGCGAATCAGTCATGGATGTATGGATTGTCGCACAGACCGGGTTCAACGGCCTTTGGAACGCCACGACCAGGCGCTCGCCCGGCCGCGAGGCCGACGCTACACTCGCCCAAGGAGGCCACTCATGACCGTAGCAGCCATCGTCCTGGTTCCCGATGAAGCCGCCGCCCTCGGCGATGCCGACGGCGAGGCTGCGATTCGGCGCGTGGCTCACGTGGCCTGGTCCGGCGGGGCGCTGCCTATCGTCGTCGTGGCCGCGCAGGTGGCCGGGCAGGCCACCGGACCGGTGGCCGGACAGGCTACCGGACCTCTGGCCGAGGCCGTTGCCGGCCTCCCAGTCACGCTGGCTCGCGCCGGCGGCGGTGAACCGCCCGGCATCGCCTGGTTCGTGAGCGGCCAGCGAGCCGCCCTGGCAGCCGTTTCCGAGACCACCGCCGGGCTTCTGTGGCCGTTCCGCTATACGTGGGTGGACCCCGAGACCGTCACTTCGCTCGTGGAGGCGCACGGTGCGACGCCGGAGACGATCGTCCGTCCCGCGTATGGCGGCCGGGCCGGCTTCCCGATTCTGCTGCCGGCCGCTCTCACCGAACGATTGGCGGCGCAGATCGGCCTGCGCGGCGCCGAGGCAGTGGATGCGCTCATCGCCGAAGGCGCGCCCGTCAGGCTCCTGGAGCTCGGCGATCCCGGCATCGTCTTCGACATCGCAACGCCGCGCTCGGAATTGCCCGCCTATCAGGGACCCCCACAGCCAGACAGCCCTCCGCCCGAATGGAACGCGGACCTGGCCGCGCACGTGGAGGCTGCGGAGGAAACGGCCGGCTAGACCGCCGACCGCGCGCGCCGAGACCCCGAGCCTAATTCCTCGGAGATGCCGCCCGCGAAGGCGACGGAGTGGCAGGAGGGGTTGGGGTCGCCAACGGGTCGATCGACGGGGTCCAGTTGGCCCCCGGGGCCTCGATCGTCTCCTTCAGCCCCACGTCCGTGAAGGTGTACTGAACCTGCACGTCGACGAGCACGGTGTTGCCCGCCATGTTCGTACCGGAGAACGTGGCACTGACCGGGGTTCCATCCGGCTTGACCCATAGGTCCAGAACGTTGACATCCGGCGGGAGGCGCAAGTTCGACAGGTCGGCAAACGCCAATCGACTGATGTCCGGGATCCACCAGCTCGTCGACCGGAGGTGATTGAGCACCTGTCCGTCCTTCGTCTCCTGAGCGACCATCACGAGATCGTTTGCGGTCTTCAGGCCGAAAACGGGGCTTATGACGCGATAGGGCGGATAGACGCTGACCGGTGTCCATTTCATGCTCGGCGGCGTCCGAACGATCCCCTGGCCATTGGCCAGGATCCAGTCCTGAACTACGGCGTTGACTTTCAGCGTGCCCCATTGATTGGCGTTCGAGACGATGCCGTCGTACTTGACGATGATGATTTGGGCCTTGGCTGCAACAGAAGCGCTGAGCTGAATGCGACTCTGCAGCGATACGTGGGCACTGAAGTTGACGTCGTTCAGCTGCGCCAGAGTCAGCGATACCGTCGGCGGGAGCGTGGCGGTTGCGATCGGAGCCCCGCCCACGCCGTGGACCGCAGCTGGGGTCGCGGCCGCGCCGCCGGACAGACCAAGGGAGAACAGGAGGGCGATGACGACGGCGGCGCCCATCAGGCCCAGGCCACCCGCAATCAAGTAGGTGGTATTGCTTCGGCGCCTGGGTGGCGCCACGACGACCTCCGGCTCGACCGGCACGAACGGCGTGCCGGCGTACCGCTCGGAGTACATCCCATCGAACACTTCAGCCGCGGCCTTGGGCGGCGTGTAAGGGGTACCGCACTTCACGCACGGGCCTTCTTCGGCGTCGAAGACGTAGTGGCACCGCGTGCACCGGACCATCTTCTCAGCCATTCGCCGTCTCCACGCCCACGAACTTGAGACCCAACTCAGAGTACTGCTCCGCGTCGGGCGAGGAAGGCGATCCAAGCATCAGGTCCCCGCCGGACTGAGTCTTCGGGAAAGCCATCACTTCTCGGATGTTGGTCTGATGACTGAATAGCGCGGCCCAGCGGTCGATGCCCATGGCGATGCCGCCGTGCGGCGGGGCGCCGTAGTCGAACGCCTCGAGAATGCCGCCGAAACGCTCGTGCATCTGCTCCAGCGTGTACCCCTGAAGCGCGAAGCTCGTCTCGAGCAGTTCTCGCTTGTGGATGCGGACCGAGCCGCCGCCAAGCTCCCAGCCGTTGAGCGCGATGTCGTACTGCATTGCCCGTGCCCGGCCGGCGGGGTCCTCGTGCGAAGGCTTGTACGGGTCGCCGGACTTGGTCGCGAGCAGGACCTCGTCCTCCGGCACCACCCCGCTGAACGGGTTGTGAGTGGCATGCCAGCGGCCCAGATCCGCCTCCCACTGGTACATCGGGAAGTGCATGACCCAGCAGTACGCCAGGACGTTCTCGTCGGCGAGGCCCAGGCGCAGCCCCAGCTCCTGGCGCAAGCGGCCCAGGACGTCGGCGACCAGTTCGTGGTTGGCGTCGGCGACGATGAGGATCAGATCGCCCGGCCCGGCGGACGTGGCCTTGACGATCGCCGCGACCCGCTCCTCACCGAGGAACTTGCCGATCGGTGAATGGCCGGTGCCGTCCGCCTGGACGGAAACGTGGGCCAGGCCCTTTGCTCCGAACCGGCGCGCGAAGGCGACCAGCTCCTCGATCTGCGAGCGACTGGACTCGCCCATGCCGGGCGCGGCGATCGCCTTGACTCGGCCGCCGGCGGCGAGCGCCTCGTCGAAGACTCGGAAGCCCGTGGCGCTCTCCGGGGAGGCAGCGCCGATGGCGGCCAGCCCGGGCGCGAGGTCCGCCAGCTCCATGCCAAAGCGCAGGTCTGGTTTGTCGGAGCCGTAGCGCTCCATCGCGTCGTTGTAGTCGATGCGCGGGAACGGCAGCTGCTGGATCGGCCGGTCCGGCACGACCGCGCGGCTGACTTCGATGATCATCGCCTCGACGAAATCCATGACTCGCTCTTCGGTCACGAAGCTCATCTCCAGGTCCAGCTGGGTGAACTCCGGCTGGCGGTCGCCGCGCAGGTCCTCGTCGCGGAAGCAGCGGGCGATCTGGAAGTAGCGGTCCATGCCCGCGACCATGAGCAGCTGCTTGAGCTGCTGGGGGCTCTGCGGCAGCGCGTAGACCGAACCCGGCTGCAGGCGGCTCGGGACGATGAAGTCGCGTGCGCCTTCCGGCGTCGACTTCAGCAGGATGGGCGTTTCAACTTCGACGAACCCGGCGCGGTGATGCGCATCGCGAACGGCCTTCACCAGCTCGGATCGCAGGATCAGCCGCTCGACCATCGGCCGGCGCCGGATGTCCAGGTAGCGGTAGCGCAGCCGCAGGCTCTCGTCGACTGGGGCATCGGGTTCGTTGATGTAGAACGGCGGCGTTTCGGCCTCGCTCAGGATGGTGACCTTGCGCGCCTGAACTTCGACTTCGCCCGTCGCCAGCTTCGCGTTTTCGGTGCCGGCGAGTCGGCGGGCGACTGTGCCCACGACTTGCAAGACGAACTCGTTGCGGACTCGGTTCGCCGCCTCAGTGGCTTCGGGCGCCTCGGCCTCGTTGATGACGACCTGGGTCAGCCCGTAGCGGTCGCGCAGGTCGATGAAGATGAGCCCGCCGTAGTCGCGGCGCCGATGCACCCAGCCCGCGATCGTGATCTCGCGGCCGGCGTCGCCCGCGCGCAGCTCGCCGCAGGTGACGTCGCGGTATGGCGTGGCAAGGCCGAATGCTGCTTCGGGCGATACGGACGGTCGGGTGGGCTCAGTCATGCAACGCATCGTACCGGACGGCGCTTGGTGGTGGGGGCCGGCGCGGAGCCGAAGATCGCGAGGATTGACTACGAAGCCCTTGCAGTCGGGCAGTTGCCGCCGGTATCACTGCTCATGTTCCAGCGAAAGCTCGCGACGATGCCCTCGGCCTTCGCGAGCTGGCCGGGATCGTCGGTGTGGGCCTCGATGAAGATGTTGTTCGGCTGCTGGAATTCGTTGCCCGGCGGCCGCAGCTCCCATGACGTCATCGACCCGGTGACGGTCTTCCGAACTGCCAGCGTTCCGACCGTCGCGTTGGCATGAGTGTCCCCGACGCACGTCGGCGCCGGGCCGCCCCAGTAGCGGTAGATCTTCACGACGATCCCGCCCGGCGGAAACGAAACGGTGTCCGGGCCGCATTCGCTCTGCTTTCCGTCTGGGGAAGTCGTGCAATTCTCGATCCACGTTCCGTTGCCCAACACAGCCAGGACGTAGATGACCGGAATCTTGGGCGTATGGACGTCGGCTATAACCCGCCAATCAGCCGGGTAGTCGAACGAAACGGTGCCGTCGTCGAAATGGCCGGGCGTACCGGGAAGCGTCGCGGTCGGACCGGAGGAGACGGCGCTGGGTCCGCCTCCACAGCCCATCGCTGCGATCGCCACCGCCAACAACGCCAGTGCCGCCAGTGATCTCGTCCGCTCACGCATCGCCCGTCTCCCCACCAACCGGCCCGCCGCCGGTTCCATGTTGATAGTGCGCTACCGGCGGCTCCGCGGACCACCGCGGGCTACGGCCGACTGGCTCAGTGCGGCGACGATGTTGGGCAGGAATCGTCCACTGTGATCACTTGCAGGGATGAGCCTCTCCAGAGGCCCACCAGTTCGTCGGATCCCCCGGCAGGAAGAACGATCTGGCACCAAAACTGCTGGGCTTCTACTTGGCTCACGTCCCCTTTCATACTGACCTGTATGACCGCCCGATCGAGAAAGTCCGCCGGTGTGTAGTCCACACCGATCACCAAACTGGATCGCGCCGAACGAATCCGGTCGGCAACCTGAGCGCTGTTGTCGGAGCAACCACTGACGGTCGCCACGGCGAAACCTAGTAGCAGGATGTTGGTCGCGCGGTGAGCCATGTCATGCCCCCTTCCGGCGAACCTACGCCCTCGCCTCTACCCGTGGTGGTGGCTCTTCGCCGCCCGCGCCAGCTCCCGCGCCAGGTCCGCCAGCGGCACCAGCCGCTGCGTGCCCGCCTCCAGGTCCTTGAGCTGCACGTTTCCCTCAGCCAGCTCGTCGCCGATGATCACCGCGAAGTGGGCGTGTTCCTTGGAAGCGGTCTCCAGCTGCCGGCCGAGCTTGCGAGCCGACAGTTCGGCGCGCACTGATAGCCCCTCGGCGCGAAGGAGCGACGCCACTCGCAACCGCGAGACGGTGTCGGCCGGGTCCGCGCCGGCGACGATCGCCAGCGGCGGTGCCTCGACTACCGCTTCGGCAGCCACTTCCTCGAGCGCCAGAAGGACGCGGTCCAGGCCGAGCGCAAAGCCGATCGCCGGGGTCGGCCGGCCACCAAGCAGCTCGACGAGGCCGTCGTAGCGCCCGCCGCCGCCCAGCGCCTGTTGCTGCCCCTCGGCGCCCTGGCGATAGAACTCGAAAGCGGTCCGGGCGTAGTAGTCCAGGCCGCGGACCAGCGTCGGCTCCACTCGATGCGGCACGCCGACCGCGTCCAGATGAGCGAGGACCGACGAGAGATGCGCCGCGCAGGCCTCGCACAGGCAATCGGAGATCTTGGGAGCCGCGGCCACCAGGGCGGCCATCGCCGGGTCCTTCGAGTCGAGCAACCGCAGCGGATTGAGTTCCAGGCGCCTCTGTTCGGGCTCCGGAAGCTCGGTCGCGTGCGCCGCGAAATAGGCCTTCAGCTTGACGAGGTAGGCCGGCCGACAGGCCGAGTCGCCGATCGAATTGACGAGCACCTGGACGTCCGGCACGCCCGCCTCGACGTAGAAGCGCCGCCCCATCTCGATGACTTCCGCGTCCACGGCCGGTCCCGGATCGCCGATCGCCTCGGCATCCCACTGGTAGAACTGGCGGTACCGGCCGGCCTGCGGCCGATCGTATCGGAACATCGGCCCGACGACGGTCAGCTTCACCGGCTGCGGGCGGGTATGCATGCCGTGCTGGACGAAGGCCCGAACGATGCCGGCCGTGGCCTCCGGTCGGAGCGCCCACGACTCCGAGTCCTCGGTCCGCGGCGCGATGCGGAAGAGCTCCTTCTCCACGACGTCCGTGGCCTCGCCGATCCCGCGCTCGAAGACGGCAGTCTGCTCGAAGAGCGGAATCTCCATCAGACGGTAGCCGTAGCGGATGGACAGCGATCGGGCGATCTCTTCCAGGCGGCTCAGGCCGGCGCGGGTTTCCGGTAGCAGATCTCTTGTGCCCCTGGGGGCGCGATATGGCGGCATCGAGCCCATCCTAGCGATAGCAGGCCGGCAAGTGGCGACGTCTTGCCGTCGTCAGTCACCGGCTGGCCGAGGTCAGGCGACGACGTTCCCCGTGTCTTCGCGCAGGGCCGAGCCGAGGCAGGAGAAGAATCGGCGCACGGACATCACGACGGCGCGCTTCGAGATCCCGCCCTCGACCGACAGGTAGTAATCGAAGAAGAACTTGCCGTTGGCGGAAACCGAGGCGCGGATCATCTTGACCTGATCGTTGACGCGATTGATGTAGGCCAGCTTGTCCGGCTGAGCCGCATCCGCGGCGGCGCCGAAGATCGCGTAGATGGAGATCAGGCGGCCGTCCGGGTCGGGGCGCAGGTAGCAGCGGTAGTTGTCCTTGACGATGAGGTCGCCGTCCGTGTCGACCGAGACCTCCATGTAGGCCTCTTCGAACAGCTGCTTCAACGTATCCGCGTTGATCCCCTCTGGGTAGATGAACTCGTCAGACACCCGAACCTCCTTCTGACCGGCTCCCCCGGGCCTCAATCTCCATACGCGGCGACGCGCGAGGCACTCACGACGGACACTCGACCGACCCGCTGACTATACCGGACCGGAGACCGCTCGACTGGACGCGCTTATCCGGGGTCTCGCTGGACCGAGATGACGTCCTTGAGCTGCTCCAGACGGCTCATCACTCGCGACAACTGGGCCACGGAGGCGACCTCCAATGTGGCCCGCACGGTAGCGGTCCGGTCCGGCGTAACGGCGACGTTGGCGGCGAGGATGTTCACCTTGTTCTCGGCCACCACCTGAGTCACGTCGGACAACAGGCCGGTGCGGTCGTAGGCCTCGAGCCGGATCGAGATGGGGTAGGTCTGCTGGACCTTGCCCTCCCATTCGACCTCGATCATGCGGGCGGTCTCGCGCTCGTTGACCACGGTCTGGCAGTTCTTGAGATGGACCGTCACGCCCTTGCCACGAGTGATGAACCCGACGATCGGATCGCCCGGAATGGGATGGCAGCACTTGCCAAAGCGGATGAGCAGGTCTCCCACCCCTTTGACCCGCACGCCGCCCTGACGCGACGGGCTCGGCGGCGGCGCCGTCGGCGGCAGGGCCAGCTGCGCATCGTCCACCACGCCGAGCCGGCTGACGACCTGCTGCGCCCCGATCGCCCCGTAGCCGACCGCGGCGTAGAAGTCGTCGAGCGTCTCCATCTTGTAGACCCGGGCGACTTCGAGGATGCGGTCCTGACCAACCGCCCCGAGACTCGTCCGAGCCAGCCGGCGCAGCTCCCTCTCCAACGACTCTCGGCCGTGGGTGATGTTCTCGTCGCGCTCCTGGCGCTTGAACCACTG
>PMIE01000070.1 GCA_003156975.1 Chloroflexota bacterium
TCATGCTCACCGCCAAAGGGCAGGAGGAAGACGTCGTTCTCGGGCTGAACTTGGGCGCCGACGACTACATCACAAAGCCATTCCGCAGGGGCGAGCTGATCGCCCGAGTGGACGCGTTCCTGAGGCGGACTAAGCTCACAAAGGCCATCGTCAAGTTCGACGATTTCGAGCTGAATCTGACCTCGCGCAAGCTGTTTCGGGGTGGAAAGCAGGTCGAGCTGACCACCAAGGAGTTCGGGCTGCTGGCCCATTTCATCGATCGACGGGGGTGCGCACTGACGCGCGACGAGATCCTGGATGCGGTCTGGGGTCATGCGGTAGCGGTCACGCCGAGAAGCATCGACCGCTGCGTGACCACGCTCCGCAGCAAGATCGAGCCGGATTCGCGAAGGCCCCGCTATATCCAGACCATCCGCGACATCGGCTATAGATTCGAGACCTAGACCGTACCGTCCTCGGCGACCGTGGCCGGCGTTCGTGGCCCTGCCCCTTGCCTCCCAACACCCTTGACTGGCCAGGCGAAGGCCGTGTAGTGTCGTTGTGTTGAAGTGAACGTGGCCATGTTTCCAGCACTTGCCATTTCGTTGCTGACGGCCCTCCCGGCCACAGCACCGCCAGACCTGGCCCTCAAGGGCTGCGTTGTCTCACGCGATCAGGTGGCCTCGGTCGCGGTGCTCAGCTCCGGAGGCCGGACCCGCGTCGTGGCTGTGGGCGAGAAGGCCTTTGGCGGCGAGCTGGTGTCTGTGGCGCCAGAGGGAGCGGTACTGTCTTTCGGGACAGAGCGCGCCACGATACGGATGACTGCTGGGGCGGCGCCTGCGCTGCCACCGACCGCAGCGCCAACCCCGACGCCCACCGCCGCGCCGACCGCGTCCGCCACCGCCACCGCTATCCCCACCCCGACCCCAACAGCCACGGCCTCTTCCCCATCGACTGAGCCGGCCCCGGCACTCGAGTCGATAGCGGCTGCCCGAGCCAAACCCACCGGCGCGCGAGTCCATGTCGCCGGGGTGGTCACAGTGGCGCCGGGTCTCGTCGGTGCCGAAGGGCTCATCGCCATTCAGGATTCATCGGGCGGAGTCTTCGTCCGTCTCTCGACCTCCACCGGGCCGGGAATCGGCACCTCCGTCGAACTCGACGGCACATTGGCTGCTCCCTACGGGCAGGTGGAGATCCGCAACCTCGGCTCACTGATCATCGGGGAGGACGGCCCTGAGCCGGCCCCGTCGCATGTGGCTCTTACCGACATCGGCGAGAAGACCGAGGGATGCCTCGTCACCATCGGCGGCACCGTGACCTCGGTCGAAACAGATGGCAGCCGCATCACGATCACGATCGGCGACGGCGCCAGCTCCGTCCGCGTCCTGGCCGATCCGCCGGTGGGCCTGGCTCGTTCGGATGTCGCCAAGGGGGAGGTTGTCCTGGTCGCCGGCATCGTCGGGCAACATGCCACCGCCACCGGCCGCCTCGATGGCTATCGATTGTGGTTGCGGCGCCGAACAGATCTGATCGTCGCCGGTGAGGTTCCGTCCGGGACTCCAAACCCCACGCCGCTGCCCACCGCCTCTCCGGTCGACCGCAATCTGGCCTCGGCCCTCAAGACACGTGGCGCCGCCGTCGACTTCGAGGCGGCCGTCACCGCGACCGCCGGATTGCTCGACATCGGCAAGCCCACGATCGTCGTCGACGATGGCACCACCGCTGTGGCCGTAACCCTGGCCGATGCCACCGACGTGCCACCGCTGGGGATGCAGGTGCATGTGATCGGCAAAGTGGGCAGGTGGGAAACCGGGCCGACCGTGCTGGCATCCAGCCTTGTGGCGCAGGGCGATCTGCAGGCGATCGCCCCACGAACGGTCTCCGGTTCGCTCGGCAGCTCCCTCGAATGGCGGTTGGTTCGGGCCTGCGGTCGGGTGCGGCAGTTCGTCCGGGCCGGTGTTCGATGGCGCATCGAGATGCTGGTCGGCGGTCATGACGTCTCGGTCCTTGGTGAGCCGGCCGCTGCCATCAAAGTGGACAAGTCCTCCGTTGGGCGGTTGGCGGTCGTCACGGGGATCGTCCGCCGCTCCACGTCGGACACGTCGTCCTTCCAGCTATTGCCGCGTATGGCACTCGACTTCCGCCTCGGGCCGGCACCTGCCGCGGCCGGGGCCGCGGCAGCCCCGGGATCGGCCGACGGTTCCGGCGCCGGCGCAAATGGCTTCGGCTCCTCACCGGGGCTCGACGACGGCACCGTCCCCATCGGATCGCTGTCTGCCTATCTGGGCCGGAGAGTGACCATCTCTGGACTCGTGACCGACACAACGAGCGCTACCGCGACGATTGACGATGGCACAGGAGAGGTGAGGCTCGGTGGCGTAGCCATCGCAGACGCGCTTTCGATACTCGAGCCGGGTGATGCCATCGAGGTGGCGGGCATGGTGCAGCAAGATGGCCGGGGCCTCCTCGTCGAGGGGGATGCCGAATCGGTTATCGATGTGCCCGGGGTACGCGAATCTGCCGCCGTAGTCGATGGTGACCTGGCCGCCGCAGTCGCCGCTGCGCGGACGACGAGTTCCATGGCGCCCCGGCCTCCGACTGCCTCGCTGCGACGGACCTCCCAAAGCGGCCCGCTGCCGGACGGTTTGACGATCGCAGCTGTCGGGCTGGTCCTTGGTGCGCTGGCCGTAGCCGCAATCGCCGTTGGCCGTCGTGGTCCCCGGCCGGTCCACGTCCCGGCGTCGGGGTCGTTCCCGCCGCTCGAGAGCCTCGCTGGGTTCGTGCGACGGCGATCCGGGCGCGGCCGCGAGAAGGCCGGATGAGCCCGTGGCGTGTCATGTCGCCTCGTGAGTCTCCGTCGGCCACGCTTGACGCTCAAGTTTGGCGCCGTCTATGCTCGCGTCAGGTGCTCAGGACTGTGCACCAGCTACCGTACGAGGGACGAGGAATTGCCGAACGCGGCAAACCTTCGTGCCGCATACTGCCGAGCGCTCCTCGGGCCCATCGGGAACCGCTGGGTGCAAGCTGAGATCGGGCCAGTCAATGGCCGATACCGATACGTGGACAAGGACTCCGATTCGTCGCCATCAGGTACGCTTGCCTGAGCAGGCGCGACCATCAATGTCCGGGGGCACACCCCGTTCGTCACTGGGAGGCTAACAATGGCCGAGGGATACTGCGTCAAGGACAAGAAGAAGGTCGAAATCAAGAATGCCGAACGCATCACGATGAAGAACGGCAAGCCGGCGACTCAGGGCATCTGCCCCGACTGCGGTGGCAAGGTCTTCCGAATCGGCGGCTGATCGGCCTCAAGCTCAATGACATTGCGACCCCTGCCTCTGGCGGGGGTCGCGTCGTCTCCGGCGGTTGCGAGTTCAATTGCATTGTCCGCTTGACTCCCCGCGGGCCCTCCGGCACTGGTTCGCACCCAACGATGGGATGCCCGGCCCGCCGGCCCCGGTCGGAGCAGCCGCCTCGAACGGGCCGACCGGCCCGCGGTGGTGGAAATCGGCTTTGCTAGAATTGGCGAGCATCCCCACCAAATTCGGCGCTATGAGGATCTCCCCTGTCGACTCGACCTGTCCTTGCCCTTGACGTGGGCGGGACGCACATCCGCGCCGCCGTCGTTCTGGACGACGGGTCTCGACTTGCCCTGGCCAGGGGGCGCACCCCTGTGGTCGAGGGCCCCAAGGCGATTCTGGACGCCTGCGAGGCCGCTCTTCGCCAGGTCATGGGCAAGGTCCCCGCGGATGTCAGGAGCGCCATCCTTGGCATAGGCATCTCGAGCCCCGGGCCCGTCGATCCCTGGCGGGGCGTTGTGGTGGAGACCCCCAACATGGGCCCCGACTTCCTCGACGTGCCCATCGCCGATGAACTCGGCGATCGGTTCCACCTGCCGGCCTTCCTCGATCGAGACACAAACGTCGCCGCTCTCGGCGAGATGGCCTTTGGAGCCGCCCGCGACTGCGCCGACTTCATCTACATCACCGTCTCGACGGGCGTCGGCGGCGCCATCGTCTCCGAGGGCCGCATCTTTCACGGCCCGGACGGTACCGCCGGCGAACTCGGCCACACCCCAGTCTCCATGGAGGGTGTCTGCGGTTGTGGCGGTGTCGGCCATCTCGAGGCATTTCTCGGTGGTCTTGCCATGGCCCGCACCGCGCAGGTGGCCGTGGCCGACGGCGCGAGCCTATTCCTGACCGCGCGAGCCGCACAGAAAGGGATCGCCGCCATAGAGGCCCGCGACATCGCCGAGGGCGAGGACGCGGGTGACGAGGCGTGCCGGGCCATCATGGAGCGCGGCAGACGCGCCTTTGCCGTTGCCTGCGTCGGTTTTGTCGACGCGTTGAATCCCACCCGAATCGTTGTCGGCGGTGCGATCTCGGATGCTCAAGGAGAACGACTGCTCGGGCCGGCTCGGGCCGAGGTCGCCACTACCGCCTTCCGCACTCCCCGCAACCGGGTCAAGATCGTCCACGCCGAACTCGGCGCCGATGTTGGCCTGGCCGGTGGCTACCCACTCGTGATCGCGCGTCTCGGCGACCCGGCCTGGCGCGGCGGTCGGGCCATACCCCTTTCCGCGAACGGTTGACCGGAGCGCGGCACAGATCCTCTGGAGGAACAGACATGGCAGTTCGTGTCGGTAT
The DNA here is from genome assembly GCA_003156975.1 of Chloroflexota bacterium. Lineage (GTDB taxonomy): Bacteria > Chloroflexota > Limnocylindria > Limnocylindrales > CSP1-4 > Fen-1039. The sequence goes on from PMIE01000070.1 coordinate 4,626, forward strand.
CAACGGTTTCGGTCGGATCGGCCGCCAGTCGCTGAAGGCGATCCTCGAGCGGGCCCCCGAGCTCGAAGTCGTCGCGGTCAACGACCTCGTGGACGTTCCGATGAACGCCCTCCTCTTCGCCCACGACTCCACCTACGGCAACTTCCACGGCACGGTCACCCACACCGATGACGCCATCGTCATCAACGGCAAGAAGGTCCAGGTCCTGCAGATCAAGGATCCGTCCCAGCTGCCCTGGAAGGACCTCGGCGTCGACATCGTCATCGAGTCCACCGG
>PMIE01000046.1 GCA_003156975.1 Chloroflexota bacterium
GGTGGCTGCTGTGGACAGGTGGTTCTTGCCGAACTGGAAGCATGGCGCTGCCACGCAGCATCTCGACCACTCGATCGCCATCGTCGGGTACGACAACACGGCCAACCCGCCCACCTACACCTACACCGAGACTTGCGGCCACGCTTGCAACCAGGTGAACGCCAACCGAAACGGCGACGTCCATGTGATCCCGCAGGCCCAACTCGTGCTCGCGATGAGATATCGGGCCGGCGCCGGATTCATCTGGTAGGGCCGCCGGACGCGACGTGGTCGAAGTGGCAGCCGGTTGGGTAGGGTGGACGAGGGGAGCCCGGTCCGTAGAATTGGGTCGATGACAGCGCCCTTTGCCACGCGACGTTTGGCGGCCCTGGCCGGAGCCGTCGCGTTCCTGTTCGCGATCGGCGGTTTCGCGCTGCTCGCTCGCGGCGGCGATCCCTCAGGCACGCCCGGCGCGACCGGCATGTCGGGAGCTACGGGCTTGTCGGATGCGTCTACCGCGGCATCGAGTTCGTTCTGGCCGGCTGGCACCCCGGTTCCCGTCGCCTCACCGCCCGCCTCCGACCCCGCAAGTCCTGCCGGATCGGGCTTCCAGCCCATCGACATGCTCGCAACGCCGCCTCCGCCGGATAAGGCCTCGGCGCGTCCCTCCTACCATTCGACCGACAAGCCGTTCCACCCGAGTCCGGCCAGGCCGTACACAGACCAATCGGTCGATTGGGTGACGCTCAAGGCGGCGGGTCGCGTCGCCATCGTTGACGGCAGGACGGTCATTCTCAGTGCCACAACAGATCCTTTGCTCGTGCCCGCGACCGGTGCGCTCGTTCCGGCCGCACGCACTCTCGACACTTCCTGGAGCCGCTGGATAGTCGAGCCGCCCGGCCGCGGCACGGACGAGAAGGGCAACAAGTACACGGATCGCAGCTACTGGAACCTGTGCGGGCCGGGCGCCGCAACGGTGGCGCTCTACTACTGGCAACGCCTCACCGGCCACCCGAACGTGACCGGGACGTCCGGCTACTTCGTCGACCCCTACGCCGCGGAAGGTGCGAAGTGGCCCTCACCGGGACCGCTGGTCGCCTACTCGAAGGGCAAGCCGATCGGGACATACTGGTCGGGCTCGGACTCTATGAGTGGCTTCAACGCTCATGGCCGCGGCTTCGTGATGTACATGGCGACGAAGTCTCAACCGCCGACGTGGAAGGCGACCGGAATTGCGGTCTGGGCAGACGATCAGAAGGCACCGTACTACCCGACCCGCGGCGCGTCCCTCGACGCCATCGAGGCCGGTCTCAACTGGGAGGCTTCCGGCCGCAACCCGAACGGCTGGTTCCAGTCCTGGTACGGGACGGTCAACATCTTCGACCCGACTCTTGCTCGCGACCTTCAAGTTGCCGTGATGCTCGATGTCGGCCGCGATGGAGTGCCGGTCGTCGCAGGCGTTGACACGTTCGACCTCCCGAACTGGCAGGCCGGCGCCTCGACGCCGCACACGCGTCATGCCGTGGCGATCGTCGGGTACAACAACGCGGCCAATCCACCGACTTTCTCGTACATCGACACCTGCGGCCACTCCTGCAATCCACGCGCCGGCAACAAGAACGGCCAGGTTCACGTCATCGCCCAGTCGAAGATGGTGGCGGCGTTGCAGGACGCGGTGGGAATGGGGTTCACCTGGTAAGCGCTCCAGGGTCGACTTGCCGCACGCAACGCGGAGCCCGAGACCAGTAGAACGGCTGTGCTATAGCCTCCGGCAGCGGTATACTCGTAGACCCTGCTGGCGAGGTTATTGGTGCCCGATTTCCGGCTCGTCGCCGATTTCAAACCAACCGGAGATCAGCCGGTCGCAATCGAACAACTGAGCGAAGGCCTGGCGAAGGGCCTGCGCCATCAGACGTTGCTGGGCGCTACGGGCACGGGCAAAACTTTCGCGATTGCCTCAGTGATCGAGCAGCACCAGAAGCCCACGCTGGTCCTTGCCCACAACAAGACTCTGGCGGCCCAGCTCTACTCCGAGTTCCGGGACTTCTTCCCCGACAACGCCGTCGAGTACTACGTCAGCTACTTCGACTACTACCAGCCCGAGGCCTACCTGCCCCGGTCGGACACGTACATCGAGAAGGACTCGAGCCGCAACGACGAGATCGACAAGCTCCGCCACGCGGCCACGAAGGCGCTCTTCGAGCGGCGCGACGTGATCATCGTCGCCAGCGTGAGTTGCATCTACGGCCTCGGCGCCCCGGTGGATTACGGCGCCACGATCTTGCGGTTGCGTGTCGGTGGGCAATACCGCCGCGACGCGGTGCTGCGCCACCTCGTGGATCTCCAGTACCAGCGCAACGATGCGGCGCTGAGCCGTGCCCGCTTCCGTGTCCGCGGCGACACTCTGGAGCTGATTCCGGCGGCGGAGGATCACCTGGTCCGCGTCGAGTTCTTCGGCGACGAAGTCGAGCGCATCACCGAGCTGGATGCGCTGACCGGGGAAGTTCTTGCCGACAGGAAGGATCTGAACGTCTATCCGGCCACGCACTTCGTCACTCCGAAGGACAAGCTGATGGCCGCGGTTGGGGCGATCGGCGACGAGATGGAGCTTCGCGTGGGCGAGCTGGAAGCCCAGGGCCGCCAGCTCGAGGGTGCCCGACTGCGCCAGCGCACCACGTTCGATCTCGAGATGATGCGCGAGCTCGGCTACTGCACCGGCATCGAGAACTACAGCCGCCATCTTTCCGGACGCGAAGCCGGGTCGCGCCCATGGACGCTGCTCGACTACTTCCCGCCGGACTGGCTCCTCGTCGTCGACGAGAGCCATATGTCGATTCCACAGGTCGTGGGCATGTACAAGAACGACAGGACTCGCAAGGAGATCCTTGTCGATTTCGGGTTCAGGCTGCCGTCGGCGCTGGACAACCGGCCGCTCACATTCGAGGAGTTCGAGGCGAGCCTGAATCAAGTGGTCTACATGAGTGCGACGCCGGGTCCGTACGAGCTGGAACGAAGCCAGCGCGTCGTCGAGCAGCTCATTCGCCCGACCGGCGTGGTCGATCCGCACATCACCGTCAAGCCGACGGAAGGCCAGATAGACGACCTGCTCGAGCTCATCCGGGGCCGAGTCGAGAAGGGTGAGCGGTCGATCGTCACGACGCTGACCAAGAAGATGGCGGAGGATCTGACCGACTACCTGCGCGAGCTTGGGGTGAAGGTTCAGTACCTCCACTCAGAGGTGGACACGCTCGAGCGGGTCCAGATCCTTCGAGACCTGAGGCTGGGCGTCTATGACGTGATCGTCGGCATCAACCTGCT
>PMIE01000062.1 GCA_003156975.1 Chloroflexota bacterium
CATTTACGAGGAGATCAAGGTGAGTCGAATGCCAAGACCTGCCCTTGCCATTTTTGCGGGGGTGATCCTCATATCAGCGAGCGCCTGCAGTAGCAGTGCCGCAACCGCCGCGCCGGGTGCGACAGGCACGGCGGGCGCAGCAGTCACGGGCGCCCCGGCGGCAGGAACCGCCGCGCCGGCTGCCGTAGCCACCGCCTCCACTGCTGCGGTCAACCCCAACGACCCGAGTTCGATCATCACGCAGGCGCTGACCAGCGGTCAGGCCACGACTTCATTCCACCTCAAGCTGGAAGTGAGTGGCACGATCAAGGCCGCGGCTCTCGCGAGCGCAGGCACCACGGCAAGCTCGATGTTCACCAGCGACTTGAAGCTCGACGGCACGACCGTCGAGGGCGATATCGACGTCGCCAACCAGGCCACCCACCTAGCTGTGAACGTTGCTCCGATGGCGGCGCTCGGCAACGTCGCGCTCACGGGCGACGTCATCGTCAAGGACTCGGTCATGTACTACAAGGTCAGCCTGCTGGGTCCGAAGTACACCAAGTCGGATTTGGGCAGCCTGACCAGCGGCCTGCCGGTCGCGGTGCCGACGGCCGGTCCGTCCGCGCTGGCCGGAATGGCCGATCAAATCGCCTCCATCCGAAAGCAGCTCGACGACGCCGGGGCCTCGGCCAAGCTCGTCGGCGTGGAGAAGATCGGCGATAAGGATGCCGATCACATTTCCATCACCGTCCCGCTCGACAAGCTCAATAGCCAGATCGCTGCCGCCGCTTCCAGCGCGGTGCCCGGCATGAAGATCGACTCCGCGACCGCCGACGTTTGGATCTACAAGGACAACTACCAGCTGGCCAAGATCCAGATCGCGGGAGCCTCGTCGTCACTCGGAAATCTTGGGATAACGATCACCATCACCAACTACGGCACCCCGGTTACCATCACCGCCCCGGCGGCATCCGACATTACGGTGACGCCATAGCGTTCGGCCGCAAGGCCCGACTCCTTGCGCCGGAATAACAGGCCGGAACCGATATCGAAGCCCCGAGCTTGTCTCGGGGCTTCGTCGTGAACGGATTTCAGGTCGCGAATGCCGCCGGGCCGTTACACTGCCACAGGCCGCTGTCAGCGGAGTGTGCTATGCCGGCGATCCAGGGCTCGATGCCCGGTCGGCTGCTCTTTTGGAGGACTCGCGTGTTTGGTCGGAAGTCGTTCGCCACAACAGCTGCCGGCATTCTGGCCGGGGCTGCGCTCGTTGCCGGATGTTCGTCGGCGCCTTTGACTGACGTTCGCCAGGTTCTGAGCAACGCCAAGACGAATTTCGACGCGCTGAGCTCCGTCCATTTCCTGATCCAGGCCGACGGCCAGCACATGTTCGGCTATCCCGTTATCACCCCCGTTCCCACCGATTCGCCGACGCCCGAAGTCACCGACACGCCGTCGGCCAGCGTCGCCGCCTCGGCCAGCGCCTCGACGGCGAGCGGGTCGCCCATTCCGTCCGGATCGGCCGCCGCCACGAGCTCGGCCTCCGCGAAGAGCTCGGCTTCGACAAGCCCGGCCGCCTCGGCCTCTGCGAGCCCCAGCGCCTCGCCGACCGCGTCGCCCACCGAAAGCCCGACCGCGTCGCCGACAGTCGCCGCGGCGCCGACGATCGCCGTTTCGCCGACTCCAACGCCGACTCCCGAGTACACCACCAGCCCGATCTCCCTGGCCGGTACCACTGCCGAGGGCGACATCGACCTCGTCAACAAGACCGCCCACGTCGTCGGCGGTGCGCCCGGAGTCCCGACTATGTCCGGCGAGCTGATCGTGATCAGCCCGTACACCTACTACCGCGGCTACGGTGAGACCAAGTTCAATTCGGGTTCGGACACGGAGCTCGGCGTGCTCAATCCGGCGCTTTCGGGCATGCCCAGCCCGGCCTGGTTCATGGGCCAGCTCGTGACGATCGCAAATGCCCCGTCGCTCTCGCCCAAGCTCATAGGAACCGAGCAAGAGGCCAGCGGCGCCTGCTATCACATTAGCGTGGAAATCACGCTGGACGTTTCCAAGAAGGCGCTGAACAGCAACGGACAGCAGCTTGGAGCCGGGACGCTCAATCTGTGGATCACGCAGGGCGGCTTCCAGGTTGAGCGCATGGAATTCTCCAGCGGAGATCCGGCATCCGGCGTCGCAGCCTATCGCATCGTGTTCTCGAATTGGAATAGCGTCCCGGCCATCCAGGCTCCGGACCCGGCCAATATGATGACGCCGGTACCGAGCGCGAGCGCGTCGGCGTAGTCCGGTCGGCGAGCCGCACGAGCCGCGGTTGATCGGGCCCCAATACAATTCACAGGTGAGTGGCATTCCTAACGGCGGGCGGTCATCGCGCGCCAAATCAGCGCGGGGTCCGGGCGTCTCTGATCCGGGGGCCGGTCTGTGGACGGAGTCCACTGCCGTCGACGGCGAAGTCCGGATTCCCGCCGTAAGCGAGTCTGCAACGGATTTCCGCACATCCACGGAGCCGACACCGTTGCCGGAAGAGCCGGCCCCCTCCTCGGACGAGCCGGCGTTCGCGACCGAGTTCGCGCCTCTGCCCGACGAAGCTCCGTCGGAGGCCTTCGACGGGCCGCGTCTCGAGGCCTTCGAGCCGTCTCCGTTTGAGCCCGAGCCCGTGGCCCTGGCCGAGCGCCAGGCCGCTGCCGATGCCCTGGCAGCGCGAATCCTGTCCCGGCTGAATCCCGAACAGCAGCGCGCAATCACCACGACCGAAGGCCCGGTACTGATCCTCGCAGGAGCGGGGAGCGGCAAGACCCGAGTCCTCGCTCACCGAGTGGCATATCTCGTCGGAGTGCGCGGCGTGAAGCCGTGGCAGATCCTGGCCGTGACCTTCACCA
>PMIE01000103.1 GCA_003156975.1 Chloroflexota bacterium
CACTGGCCTCGGCTGCGGCGGCGGCTCCGGCTGCTGCGGCGGCGGCGGCGGCGGCCCCGGACGCGCTGGCCCCGGCTGCGGCGGCGGTCTCGGCCCCGTCGGCCGGATCTATCGTGCCGTCCCCTGAGACCTCGTCAGGCACGTTCCGTTCCTTTCTTGACACGATCGCCCGCAGACGCGACCATACCGCCAGGCAGTCNNAGATTGCGTGCGAGCGTTTCGGATCGTCATCGCCGGACACGGAGCGCTCCCGGCTGCCCTGCTAGACACGGCCGAGATGATTTGCGGTCCCCTCGCGGACATCACAGCCGCGAGCATTGGCCCGGACGATTCGCCTGACGGCTACGCCGATGCGCTGCGAAGCGCCATCGGCCAGGACGGGCGAAGGGTTCTGGTTCTGTGTGACCTCCTCGGCGGCACGCCCTTCAACGTGGCCTCGGCCATCTCCCGCAGATCGCCGCGCATCGTGTGCATCTCCGGAGCCAACCTGGCGATGACCGTCGAAGCGGCCCTCGCCAACGGAGATCTCGACGACGATCTCGTCGAACGGCTGCTGGAGGCAGGGCGGACCGGCATCGTCGAGACGGAGCGCCACCGCGCCCGACGCGCCTCCTGACCCGGCCGGATTCCAATGAGCCTTCGACTCGTCCGCATCGACGACCGCCTGATCCACGGCCAGGTCGTGGCCGGCTGGCTGCGAGCCATCGGTGGTCGACGGATCGTGATCGTGGACGACGCCACGGCCCGAGACGAGTTCTTGCGGGAAGTGCTGACACTCGCCGCTCCCCAGGGCGTGCCGGTGGAGGTCTACGACGTTGCCGCGGGCGCCGCGCGCTGCATCGAGCTGGCCGCCAAGCCGGAGCCGGTCATCGTTCTGGCTCGCTCGCCACGGACCATCCTGGGGCTGCGTCAGGCGGGCGTCCCGATCGAGGTCGTGGACCTGGGCGGCATGGGTGCCGGCCCCGGCCGAAAGCGTATTCACAAGACGATCTCCGTAAGCCCCGGCGAGATTCGGGAGCTGCGGGAGATCGAGCGACTTGGCACGCGGGTGGAGATCCAGATCGTCGTCGATGATCGGCCGATTTCCTTCGCCTCAGTGGTTTCGGGAGAGTGAGCCGCGTCGGCGGCGAGGACCGCGTCGGCGGCGAGGAGAGGAGCAGGATGTTCAGGAAGTTCGCGGCCTTCGGTGGCTGCCTCACGCTGGTGCTGCTGATTGCGGCGCTCATGCCCGCCACGACTCTGGCGGCCGCTCCAGGCGCCGCCGGCGCCTTGGAGGCGCCCAGGATCTCGGTCAGCGTCTGGCAGGCCGCGCTTATCGCCTTCGGCTACTACCTGGCAAACAGCCCCTGGCTCTTCGGGCTCGCGTTCTTCACTTTGTATCGCCCGCTCGTCGCGGGGTTCTTCGTGGGTTTGATCTTGGGCCAGCCGGCAGAAGGCACACTTATCGGCGCGGCGATCAACGTGCCGTTCCTGGGATTCCTTTCGGCCGGCGGCAGCCTGCCAATCGATCCCGGCTTCGCCGGCTGGGTGGGCGTGACCGTGGCCCTGGCCGGCCATCTCGATCCAGCTGCGGCAGTTAGCATAGCGCTGGGTCTGGGGCTGCTTGGAACGCTCATCTTCTACGGGCGAATGGCCGTCGACTCGGTCTTCGCCCACTGGGCCGACGCCAGGGCCGACAAGGCCGACATCGCCGGCGTGGCCCTGATGAACTGGCTCCCCGGTCAGGCGTTCCTGCTCGTCGTGAGCTTCGTACCGGTCTTCCTCTTCGCATTGAACGGCCCCGCATACGTCCAGGACGCCCTCAATCGCCTGCCCCTATGGACGGTCAACGGGCTCGTGATCGCCGGCGGCGTTCTCCCGGCACTCGGCATCGCGATGAACATGCGGTTCATCTTCCGCGGCTCGGCGATCCCCTACTTCTTCATCGGATTCATCCTGATGACGGCGACGCACGGATCCATCTCGCTCGTGGTCGTCGCCGCAATCGGCCTATGCCTCGCATACCTCCACCTCAACTTCGTCCGTCGCGACGTGCCGGCCAGGGTCGAAACAATCGAGGAGCCCGTGGCGGCGGCTGCCGCTTCGACCGTTGTTGTCGGCGCCCAAGCAAAGGTCAGCCTCACTCGCGGCGACATCATCAAGTCGTGGGCGCTGTGGAGCTTCTTCGCCCATGCCAACTACAACTACGAGCGCCTGCAGGGGACCGGCTTCGCCCACGCGATGACGCCGATCATCAAGCGCCTCTATACCACCGAGGACGAAATCCGCGCCGCGCTCAAGCGCCACCTCGTCTTCTTCAACACCGAGCCCAATTTCGGCAACGTGGTCCACGGCACGGTCATCGCCATGGAGGAGCAGCGAGCCAACGGCGCCCCCATCGACGACGACGCGATCAACTCGGTCAAGTCCGGCCTGATGGGGCCGATGGCCGGCATCGGCGACACGATGAGCCAGAGCACCATCACGCCGATTCTGCTGGCGATCGGCATCGGCATCGCCGGCGGGACGGCGAGTGGCACGGCCGTGCCGACAATCTCGGGCGCCACCGGCAATCCATTGGGCGCGATCATCTACATGGCGCTCATCTCAATCGTGATCGTTGCGATCGGGTACACGACCTGGATGCAGGGCTACGCCCGTGGCCGGTCGTTCGTCACCGAGATCCTGAAGTCCGGCGCGATCGACCGAGTCCTGGTCGGCGCAGGCGTGCTTGGCAATATGGTCCTCGGCGCGCTGGCGGCGACTTTCGTGGTGGTGAACCTGGCGCCAACGGTGTCGATCGCCGGCGCGAAGATGAACTTGCAGGCGGCCATCATCGATCCGCTCTTCCCGGGCGCCCTGGCGCTCGGCCTTGTCCTGTTGACATGGTGGCTGCTGCGGCGACGCGTCAACCCGCTCGCGATCCTGGCTGCCTACCTGGTGATCTCGATCATTGCCGCGTATCCGTTCTTCGGGCCGGGACAGCAGAACTCGGGCGACTATTCGTACCAGGCGTGCACGTCGTCATTGCTGCATCAGTACAGCCCATGCGGAACGCCGCCGGCCGCGACGCCTGCGCCAACAGCGGCCGAGTCGGCAGTTCCGTCAGCGGGCACGTCCGCCGCCACTTCGGTGCCGTCAGCCAGGCCCTAAACGAAGTCGCCCGGCACCGTGGCGCCGGCGCCCAATCGGCCGGCCAACGAGCGGCGGCGGAATCACGAAACCGCGTCCCCGATGTCGGGACGCGGTTTCGCCGGGCTTGAGGAATGAGGGTAGACAGACGCCCCGATAGGGGTCCAACCACTAGCGCCGGTACAAGCTGAACCCGCCGCCAAACAGGAGGATGAGAATGATGATGATCAGTAGGAGTTCCATGGGGACCTTCTTTCGCCCTTAGCCTGACCGCCTCCGTCCGGGGCCGCGAGGATGGAAACCCCATTTTCCAGTGCCGCGCATCAGTCGCGGGCCACGAGCCGTTTTGGCCGCTCGATGGCCTTTCGCGGCGAGTTGGCTAACATGCTTGCGTGCCCGACTTCTACGACATCGACGGAGCCAACGCGAAACTGCCCGAGATTCGCGAAATACTGCTGCGCCTCCAGGCCCAACGCGACGAGATCGTTGCCGTACGGGACCGCATCGTCGAGCTGAATGCGCCATTGCTGGCGGGCGGCGGGGCCGCGGCGACCGGTGGCGCGGCCGCAACGACCGCGGCGACCGGCAACTCGGCTCGAGCCGAGGCAGACGCGGAAACCCAGCGGCTCAGAATGCGGATGCAGGGGCTCGTCGATCAGATGCAAGCCGGGGCTCTCCAACTGGACGGCTGGGGAATTCAACTCCGTGAGATCGCCACCGGGCTCGTGGACTTCCCGGCCCTGGTCTCGGGCAGACCCATATGGCTGTGCTGGCGCCTCGGCGAGAAACAGGTGGAGTGGTGGCACGAAACCTCCGAAGGCTTCGAGGCCAGGCGCCGTATTGAGGATCTCTGCTAACGAACGGGCACGGCGCCCCAGAGCCACGCAGCGAGCGGGCCGATCGCGTCCGAGGCAAGGCCTATCGCCCGATCCCGCCCGATCTCCGTCGGGCTGCCCTGGAAGCCGGCATCCTGGCGTACGGGCGCGGTGACTTCTTCGAGGCGCACGAACTCCTGGAGCCGGCCTGGATGGGCACTTCGGATGCCGCGGAACGGTCCTTGTACCAGGGCCTGATCAAACTCGCGGCCGGCTACGTCCACGCGGTTCGCGGCAATCCCATAGGCGTGACGCGAAATCTGACGGGAGCCCGCGCCTACCTGGAAACGTCGCTGCGGCTCAATCCCGCCATTTCGCAGGGAGCAGGGATCGACGTGACGCTCCTCCTGGCGCAGATCGACGCCCGCCTGAAGGCCGCGGCGAACGTCGCCGACATGCCCATGACGGCGCACAAGCCCCTGATCGATCTGCTGCCGGAAGCGCCGCAGATCCGCTGAGTGGCTGAGTGGCGGGGCCAGCGCCGCAGGTCCGTCGAGTGCGCCGCCCTTCAGTCATCTGCTGCCGAGTCGCAGCGTGTCGACGGCATCTGCGTAGTCGCGATACCTGGGCCGGGCACCGGCAAGGTCGGACAACGTCAACCACCGCCGGCGGTCGCGGCGACGGCCTTCGGCCGGGTCGAACAGGACGAGGATTGAGTGACGGCCGGTCGTCGGTGGATCTTGGCGCCACCACGCATCGAAGGCGCCCGTCGGGTCCGGACAGACGCTGGCGAAGCTCGCCTCGTGCATTCGTATCGAGTGCAGCGCCCCGGCTGACCAGAGCGCCGCAATGACGTGCGTTTCGCTGCGCCACGTGGGCAGGCCGACGCGCGCCGAGAGCTCCGCGCCGAGATAGCTGCGCTTCGCATTGAAGCGGCCGAAGCAATCCTGCAAGTCTGGGAAGCGCGTCTTGTTCTCGATATGGAGAAGCGCCCGTCGTTCGCTCGACCAGGCCACCACATCCGCGCGTCCCGCGAACTGGAAGTGCTGGAACGGCTCGTCGATTCCGACCTGGTAGCCCAGCGCACGGAGATGGGAGGCCTGCGCCTCTCCCATTGCGGCGTGGACCGGGTCCACCGTGCGCCTGCTCGACGGCTCNNCCGAAGTCTCAGGGCATCGGCCAGTCGGATATACGTCTCGAGCGACCCAACACGGCCGGCCTCGATGTCGTGAATGGTGGTCAGGCCGACGCCGGAAACCTCAGCCACTTGCCTGAGGGTCATCCGGCGGCGAAGACGCTCCTCA
>PMIE01000045.1 GCA_003156975.1 Chloroflexota bacterium
GTCCGCATCGAGCCGGAGATCGAGTTGAATGGGCCAGCGGACGTCGACGGGCAGTTTCGCCACGCGCTCCGGCGCTGCGACTGGCGTCCCGGCACGCCGATCCAGCCGCCCCGCACGCGCCAGGTGGACTTGCGGCCGGACGAAGCGGTTATGTGGGGGGAGCTTCGGAAGAAGTGGCGACAGTATGTGAACAAGGCGCGGAAGGGCGAGGTCAGGGTCGTCGAGGCGACCGTCGAGCGGCTGCCCGAGTTCTACTCGATCTACCAGGAGACGGCCAGGAGGGCCGGTTTTGTCATCCGGACCTACGAGTCGTACCTTGGCGTCTGGCAGGCATTCGCGAGGCTGGGCATGGCACGTCTGCTGATGGCCGAGGGGCCGGACGGAGTTGGACTGGCGACGCTCTTCCTCCTGCGAGTCGGCGACCGCGTCATCGAGCCCTACGGCGGCATGACCGAAGCCGGGGCCGACTGCCGCGCCAACTACCTGCTCAAGTGGGAGGCAATGCGCACGTCCAAGGAACAGGGCGCCGCAAGCTACGACATGTGGGGCATTTCCCACGAAGGGATCGAGCACTTCAAGGCCGGGTTCGGTGGGCGCGAGATCAAGTACGTCGGGGCGTGGGATCTCGTTCTGGATCCGGCCGGCCGGATGGCCTTCGACGGCGCTCAGTTGGCGCAGGATCGAATCGGCGCCTGGCGCCACGGCATTCGCAAGGTCCGCGGGCGGCCGCATGCCCCGTCTGAAGAAGCGGCCGAGTGACCGACCCGGCGGGCGGCGATCGGGCTGGGGACTCCCTGCAAGAGCTACTTGCGGCTGCCGAGCCGACCGCGCCGCGCCGCCTGGGCGAGCTGATCGAGCGGCTCGAGGCGACGGGTCGGCTGCGAACGGTTCGGCCGATGCAGGCCGCGGAGTCGGGGAAGCCCGGCCGCGATCCGAGCATTGGCGCGTTGCCGATCCGCGGCCTGAGCTTCGACTCGCGACACGTCGTCCCGTCGTCGGTCTTCGTGGCAGTGCCCGGCGGCCGCGTGGATGGACATGAGTTCGTTGCCGCGGCCGCCTCTCTCGGGGCCGCAGCTGCGGTCGTAGAGAGGCCGATAGCCGATGCTGCGCTCCCTCAGATCGTCGTCGACGACGCGCGGCGCGCCCTGGCCACCATCGCGGCGTGGTGGTACGGCGACCCGAGCCGCGAGTTGGGCATAGTCGGCATCACCGGCACGGACGGCAAGACCACTACCTCTTTCCTGGTCACGGCCGTCCTTGATGCTGCCGGCATCTCCACAGGATTGATCACCACGGCGGCAGTAAAGATCGGGCCGCACCGCATGGCCAATCCGGAGCACGTCACGACGCCGGAAGCCCCGCAGCTTCAGCGGCTGTTGCGGGCGATGGTCTCCGGCGGCAACACGGCCGCGGTCGTCGAGACCACCTCTCACGGTCTGGCGCTCCATCGGGTCTCCGAGATCGCCTACGACGTTGCCATCTTCACCAACCTCACTCACGAGCATCTCGAACTGCACGGCACATTCGAGGCCTATCGCGACGCCAAGCTCGGCCTCTTCCGGGGTCTGGGCGGCGACGCGGCGCCGAAGCGCCTCGCCCGGCAGTGGCCTCGAGTCGCGATCGTCAACGCCGACGATCCGGCGGCTGCGCTCTTCATCGATGCGGCCCGGCAAGGCGGCGCTCGAGTCGTGACGTACGGCGTCGCGAGCACGGCCGACGTGCGTGCCACCGCCGTGGATGAGGGCCCGCGCTCGATGCGCATCGACGTCGCCACTCCCCGTTGGACGGGCCCGGTGGAGTTGCTTCTCGCCGGCAGATTCAACATCTACAACGCTCTGGCGGCCGTCGCGCTGGGCGAGGTTCTTGAGCTGGACAAGGATCTGGTCAGGGCCGGCCTGGCTGCGGTCGAGGGTGTTCCGGGAAGGATGGAGCGGGTCGATTGCGGGCAGCCATTCGCCGTGATCGTGGACTACGCTCATTCGCCGGCGTCGTTGCAGACGGTTCTCGACGTGCTGGGGCCGATGGCGGCGGCAGGTGGCGGCGGTCTGATCGCTGTCTTTGGATCGGCCGGGGAGCGAGACGTCCAGAAGCGTCCGATGATGGGCCGCATCGCCGGCGAACGCTGCCGTCTGGTCATCGTCGCGGACGAAGATCCCCGGGGTGAGGACGGCCGGAAGATCCTGGACGAGATCGCAGCAGGAGCGGCAGCGGCGGGGAAGCGTGTCGGCGTGGATGTGCTGTGCATCCGGGATCGGTGCGCCGCGATCGACGCCGCGCTCCGGAGCGCCAAGCCGGGCGATGTTGTTCTTCTGGCGGGCAAGGGCCACGAGCAGACCATAATCATGGCCGACGGGCCGGTGCCCTGGGACGAAAGATCAGAGGCGGTACGCGGTCTCGGACGCCTTGGCTATGAATCGGCAAGCAGCGCCACGAAGCGCCCGGGAGACGACTGACCATGCGATCCTGCCTGATCCAGCTTGTGATCGCGGTGGCCGTGATATTCGCGCTGCTGTGGTTCGGCCTGCCGTTTGCAGCGAGTTGGCTCGCCACCAACGCCCTGAACGCGGCCGGCTTCACGGGAACGAGCACGAAGGTGGAGGTTTCGGCCGACCTCCCGCCCCGAATCCTGTTGGGCCACGCCGACAGGGTCAGGCTCACGTCCACCAAGGTCAGCGTCGGGGACCTGCACGCGGCAACGATCGACATGACGCTGGGGAATGTGGAGCTGATCGATCGCAAGATCGGCACGATCCACGGCACGATGACCGGGGTCGTTGTGCCGGCCGCCATCGGCAGCAGCCCACTCACTGCCGATACCGCGACCGTCGATGGGGCGGGGGCCGCTGCGACCACCACGCTCACATGCTCCAATGCCGAATTGAAGACCCTGATCGTGGCTCAGTTGAAGGCGCAGAAGGTGACCGCAACGGCTGTGACCTTCGCGGCTCCGGACAAGGTCACCGTCACAGTCGGCGGCAAGCCAATCGTGGGTCATCTCATCGTGACGAACGGGGCACTTCAGGTGGTCATCGCCGCGCCAAAGCCGGTCGCCTTGACCCTGATCGCTGCGGGAAACGGCAATCCGATTCGTCTGAAGTCAGTGGCCGTGGGATCCAGCACCGTCACCCTGGTCGGGACAATGGACCTGCAATCGCTTCTGGGTCTTTAGCCGCGCCAGGTCCCGGAAGCGACGCCGGGATCGGCTGGTAGACTGATTCCGATGTCGATTGAACCCCCCGCGCCGTCAGCTGAGACCGGCGAGCAGAAGCCGAAACCTCGATCCGCGCGTCTACCGCTGGCGGATCGGCTGCGTCTCGGCCTGGCGGTATTGCCGTCGCCGGAGTCCAGGTTCCGCCACGTTCGCGACGCCGTAGCCAAGCACTACCCGCAGGCTGATCTCGATCCGCTCAGGCAGGCCTTTGAGCTGGCGGAGATCGCGCACCACGGGCAAACCCGCGTGACGGGCGAGCCGTACATCACCCATCCTCTGGCCGCCGCCCAGATCCTCGCCGACATCGGCATCGACCCGGTGGCAGTCACCGCGGCCATTCTGCACGACGTTCCCGAGGACTCCGACTTCACTCTGGCGGACCTGGAGGAGCGGTTCGGCGCCGAAGTGGCTCAGCTCGTCGACGGCGTCACCAAGCTGTCGAAGTTCAGCACCCACAGCCACGAGGAGCAGCAGGCCGAGAACATCCGGAAGATGTTCCTGGCCATGGCCGACGACATTCGGGTCGTCTTGATCAAACTGGGCGACCGGCTCCACAACATGCGCACGCTCCACGCCCTGCCGCCCGACAAGCGGACCCGCATCGCCCGCCAGACTCTCGAGATCTACGCTCCGCTGGCCGAGCGCCTGGGCATCTGGAGCGTCAAGTGGGAACTGGAAGACCTGGCCTTCAAGACTCTCGAGCCGGACGCCTACCGCGAGCTGGCCCGCATGCTCGATACGAGACGGAAGGGCCGCGAGGCCTTCGTCCAGCGCGCCATCGAGGCTCTCCGCCCGCAACTGGCGGCGGCCGGCATCGTGGCGGAGCTCTCCGGACGACCGAAGCATCTCTACAGCATCTGGAAGAAGATGCAGCGCAAGGGCGCCGAGATCGGCGAGATATACGACGTCTACGCCATCCGAGTCCTGGTGGAAGAGATCAAGGACTGCTACGCGGCGCTCGGAGTCGTCCACTCGATGTGGCGCCCGATCCCCAACCAGTTCGACGACTACATCGCCGTACCCAAGCCGAACCTCTACCAGAGCCTCCACACCGCGGTCATCGCGCTCGACGGGCAGCCTCTCGAGATCCAGATTCGGACTCAGGCGATGCACGCTGTGTCGGAAGTGGGCATCGCGGCTCACTGGCGATACAAGGAAGGGTCGCGGGCCGATCGCGAGTACGACGCCAAGCTGGCGTGGCTGCGCCAGGTCATGGACTGGCAGCGCGACGTCTCCGACGCCACGGAGTTCGTCGAGGGGGTCAAGCTCGACGTTTTCCAGGATCAGGTCTTCGTCTTCACGCCCAAGGGCGAAGTCAAGGACCTGCCTGCCGGCGCGACGCCCCTCGACTTCGCGTATCGCATCCACACGGACATCGGTCACCGATGTATCGGCGCGAAGATCAACAACCGCCTGGTTCCGCTGGACTACAGGCTGAAGAATGGCGACATCGTCGAGATCGTCACGACCAAGAGCGAGCACGGTCCGTCCCGCGACTGGATGAACATCGCTCGCACGAGTCACGCCCGCGAGAAGATCCGGCAGTGGTTCAAGCGCCAGGAGCG
>PMIE01000033.1 GCA_003156975.1 Chloroflexota bacterium
GGCATCGGCATCACGCCGCTGCGGGCACTTCTCGAAGAGCTGCCCGCATCTCGAGGACATCTGACGCTGGTCTATCGAGCCAGCGATCCGGACGAAGTCATCTTCAAGCGCGAACTCGACGAGCTGGCCAGCTTGCGGGGCGCGACGGTTCACTACCTGGTCGGACGGCGCGGTTCGCGCGAGATGCCGGCCGATCCCCTGGAGCCGCGGTCGCTGCGGCGCCTGGTGCCCGATATCTCCGACAGGGACATCTACATCTGTGGCCCGAGCGGGATGATGACCCGTGTCCTGAGCGCTCTGCGCTCGCTCAGGATCCCAGACAAGCAGATCCACTACGAACGCTTCGCGTTCTGACACCGGAGGAACGAATCATGTCCAAGAGACCGATCTTCGCAGTTCTGCTCACAACGGCCGGGCTCATTCTGCTGCTGACGTTCAAGACACCCGACGCCGTCGCGACCTCCGCCTCGAACGGCGCCAACACCGGAGCCGCAGGCAACGGAACGGCGGTTCAGACCGCCGGTGTCCAGCCCGTCTCGGCCGGTGTCCAGCAGGCCGGTGCCGCCCAGGCGACGACCGGCACCAAGGCCAACGGTAGCGGCCAGTTCACCGGGTCCGCGATCCAAACGCCCTATGGAACCGTTCAGGTCCAGGTCACGGTCCAGGGCGGCAAGATCACCGACGTGCAGTCACTGCAACTTCCCAGCGGCCGCGGACACACCCAGCAGATCAGCTCCTACGCGGGCCCGCAGCTTCGCAGCGAAGTGCTTCAGGCGCAGAGCGCGAAGGTGAACACGATCTCCGGTGCCACGTACACCAGCCAGGGCTACTTGCAGTCCGTTCAGTCGGCCCTGGACCAGGCCGGTATCTAGTAGTCACCGCGGCATCGTCCGCGTTGCTCTCAGTCCAGTCGGTAGAGGTTCCCGTTGCCGGCGGTGAGGTACAACTCGCCGTCGGCTCCCTGTCCCCAGCCGGTAATCTGGAGCCCGCTCACGAGAAGCTGCTGGATCGACTGCCCGGCCGCGCCCGTGGCGTCGACGTCCCAGATGCGTCCCGAACAGTAGTCGCCGAAGAAGTATCGCCCCGTCAATTCCGGGTGGGCGCTGCCGCGATAGACATAGCCGCCGATGATGGCGCAGCCGATCGAGTCGTTGCTGCCATGCGCGTACTCGGCCAGGGGCGGCGTCAATCCTGACGTGCTGCAGCCGCTTGCCGGCTTGTAGCAGTGGTTGCCTTCCATCGCGTTCCAGCCGTAGTTGGCGCCCCGGCCACCGCCGTCACTCACGGCCGTGGCTCGATCCACCTCTTCCCAGGCGTCCTGGCCGACGTCGGCGATCCACAGATCGTGTGTTTCGGCGTCGAAGCTGAACGTGTAGGGGTTTCGAAGGCCGTATGCCCATATCTCGCCTCGTGCGCCGGCCTGACTCGCGAACGGGTTGGTGCTCGGAATGGAGTAGGCGAGGTTGCCGGAGGGGTGGTCGACATCGATACGGAGCATCTTGCCGAGGAGCGTGTTGAGGGCCTGGCCGTGGCCGTTCGGATCTCCTCCGCTTCCGCCGTCACCAGTGCCGATATACAGGTAGCCGTCCGCCCCGAACTCGATCCGGCCGCCGTTGTGGTTGCCGAAGTCCGGGTGTGGGATGGTGATGATGACCTTCTCGGAAGCTGGATCAGCCCTCTTCGGGTCGGAGGAAACATGGAACTCGGACACGCGCACATCCCCGGCCGGCGTCGTGTATCGGACGAAGAATCGACCGTTGGCGGCGTAGTCGGGATGGAAGGCGAGTCCCAGAAGTCCGCGCTCTCCGCAACATGAAATCCTCTGGGCGATGTCGAGGAAGACGGTTCCGGGCTTGCCGTCGTTTCCAGTCACGATCTGTCCCGTCTGCTCGATGACGAACAGTCGGCTGTCGCCGGCGGTGCTGCTGAGACCGATGGGACTGGAGTAGCCCTTGCCGAGGTTCGTGAGGCTGATGGCTACTGGGGCGAGAGGCGCCGACGAGCGTCGCGGTGACGGGGCGGCCGACGGCCGCGAGGGCGTCGGCGATGGCGCGGCGGAAATCGCGGTTGAGGGCGTGGCCGTCGCAGGCGTCGCGACCTGGGCGAAGTCGCTCGACGAGAGCGATGGGGTGGTAGACGAGGTCGGCATCGCCGGGCTGCAGGCTGCCGCGGTCACGATGGTGAGCCACATCGCCACTGCCAGGCGAGTTGCCGGGTAGTTCCTGGTCTGTGCGCGAGAGCCGGTTGTGCGGGCCATAGAGACCCTCCTCTGGGACGCCAGCACGAGGATTGTGGGCGCGCCGTCCGGCGAGTGCGCCGAACCATCGAAATCGGCCCGCTTGGTGAGTTTCGGTCGGATTGGCGTAACTGCGACCCGCGCGGGTATCATCTGCTCGTGATTGAGGAGCCAACCAACTCGTTCGATGACATCCCGAGCGCCTGCCCCTTCGTGGCGTTCGAGGACGACCGAGACCATCGATCCGACGTTCCCGACTTCCAGCACCGCTGTTTCGCGGCGCCGGAGCCGGAGCCTCGTGCATTCCCGCACCAGGAGCGGTACTGCCTCTCGGCAGGATTCGCAGCTTGCCCGATCTTCCTCGACTGGGCTCGTCAGGAAGCGGCCGCGGTCAAGGCCGCAACTGCGGCCGCCGCGGTTACCCCCGTCCCCGATGCCGGCGAAGTCCCGATCGCCGACGGCGGACCCGCTTTCCTCGCGACCCGGCCGCGGCCGACTCCCGTTGAGGCCGCCGCAACCAACGCCGCGAGCAAGCGCACCGGCGACTCGAGCGCCGGGCTGTGGAGCTACGACGCCGAAACGAAGCGCGCCGCCACCCCGGCAGCTCCGCTGCCGCCGTCGTCGTTGGGGGCCCCGGCAGTGGCGATGGCTCGTCGCGGCCCCACTCACCCGGGATGGGAGAACCCGCCCCGGCTGGAGACGTTCCCGAGATTGCGCAGCCGCGACGACAATCGCGCCAATCAGCCGCTGCTGGTCATAGCCGTATTTGTGGCCGCGATCATGGTGGCCCTCGTCGCTTTTCCGCTCGTTTTCGGCGGGAAGAGCGGCGGCGCGGCCCCCAGCTTCGGGTCATTCGCCCCGGTCGGATCGGGTGCGAGTCAAGTAACCGGTGCGTCCCCGTCCGCCGCCCCGAGCGGAACGGTGACGATGCTGATCTATATCGTCAAGTCCGGTGACTACCTGGCCAAGATCGCTCTCAAGTACAACCTCGACCCGGCGGATATTCTCGCCGCCAACCCGGTACTGCAGGGCAACCCCGATCACATCGAAGTCGGCCAGAGGTTGAAGATTCCGCCGGCCGGATACTTCACGCCGTCTCCCGCCCCCGCGACGCCCACTCCGGCCGCCACCTAGGCGCTCGCCGGGCTCAGCGAGGGGTCAGGTTGATCGCCGTGATCT
>PMIE01000096.1 GCA_003156975.1 Chloroflexota bacterium
CATGAAGCCGGCCCTGATGCTCTTCGACGAACCGACATCAGCGCTGGACCCCGAGATGATCGGCGAGGTTCTGGAGGTCATGAAGGAGCTGGCCCGCGAAGGCATGACCATGATCGTGGGCAGCCACGAGATGGGCTTCGCCCGCGAAGTGGCCAACCGCGTCGTCATGATGGACGAAGGCGTAGTTGTCGAAGAGGGCACGCCCGATCAAGTGTTCAGCTCTCCGACGCAGGACCGAACGAAGGCCTTCCTCTCGAAGATCCTGTAGCTCAGAATCGCTTCGGGTCGCCGGCCGGTTCACGCCGCGCCGGCGATTCTGTTCCTGTATGTCGGGCGGGGGCGGGGCGACGGGGCAGCGGGGGTGAGCCCCTGGATTCCCCCTCATTGCCGTCCGTGGCGGCGCTACGCCACCAACCGCCCGATTCTTCCCCTAATTGCCGCCCGTGACGACACCAGGCTGACGGCCAATCATTCCGGCCGCTCAAGGGCAATGCCCGGCCTCCGCCGCTCTTGAGTCTGAGCGCGAATCGTCTGGATCTCGGCGGGCCTGATATCGCCAATCCCGCCCTCATCTTCACCTGGGGTGATGCTGGGCGGAGGGGCTCTGGCCACCGCGCCCGATCTCCACCGCCACACTGGACTTCGCAGCTTCGCCCAATCGTGGTTTGAGCTCAGGTTCGTGATCTCGCTTGGGCCGGACCCTGAAGACGCCGCCCGGACGACGCTTTGCATCACCGGCGGTGATGTTGAGTAGGAACCAGATCCCGCGGATATCGCTCTCCGGGCATCTGAGCCACACACTGACCAGCTTCCCTCGTGAGGGGTAAGCGGCGTCGAACACCGGACCGTGTCTGGCCACGGCGTTTCGCGTCTGGGTCTCATCCGGCATCACCAAAAGCGCGCCGACGTGCAACGGACTCCATCCGAGATCGTGTCCGATGGCTGAAGCGAGTCTGCGCTTGCGGTCGTGTGCGGACAGCAGGTCTTGCAGGTCGACGACTTGCGTCTTGACTTCAACCACCAGCACGGCGCGAGCGGACGGAAGCCACGCAAAGACGTCGATGGAACCGCGCTCACCCCGAACGCTGAACGTGTGCTCCGGAACCGTCACCCAGCCAAGCTTCGTGAGCCGAGCAATGACCTCACGGACCATAGACCTGTGCCGCTCGTCCAGGAGTCTCGGCAGGTCCGCGCCACGCCAGCGAGGGGCGACCGGCAGCGACACGCCCACCGCTGCGCCCACCCGCCTGATGAGTTTCAACGACGTCTCTTCGAGCCGTCCGTGCTCGATCAGCGACACCAAACCCTGGCTGACACCAGCCGTATCTGCCACATCCCGCTGTCGAAGGCCACGACGTATCCGAACCGCCCGAATGGCCGACCCAACCTCGACATCGTTCATCGCTCAAGCATGGCCCGACAGGATCAACTGGCCGTTATCGGCGGCTTACGCTGGGCGGCCCTTCGGCATGCGGTCGAGCCAGTCACACCCGGCCGACTGACGAACGGCTGAATCGAGTGAGCGATCGGCCGGTGGTTCGGCGTGAGCCGCCGAAGACATGCTCCCCTCCCCCGCCCGATCAGCGGTCTCGGTATGTGACCCGACCGTCTGAGTCGACCGTAGGGCCGCCTCGGAGCGCGCCTCCGTCGACGTCGCCCGCTCCAGCCGTGGACCCGGCGCCCGGATCCGCCGCGGCCGCCCGCGCCGCCCGGCGCGCCTCGGCATCAGGCACCTGGTCCCGGGCGTGGTAGCTGGACCGCACGAGCGGCCCGGACTCGACGTGCTTGAAGCCCAGCGCGAGCGCCTCCTCACGCATCTCGGCAAACTCGTCGGGGTGGTAGTAGCGCTCGACCGGCAGGTGCTCCGCCGACGGCCGCAAGTATTGGCCGAGGGTCAGGATGTCGCAGTCGACGGCGCGCAGGTCCAGGAAGGTCTGGTGAAGCTCCGGCCGAGTCTCTCCCAGCCCTACCATGATCGAAGACTTGGTGTGGGTTGCCGCCGCTCCGGCCGGCCCGCCGAATTCGAGCGCGTATGCCTTCGCCCGCAGGAGAACCTCGAGCGATCGATCGTATCGAGCCCGCTTTCGGATCGGCTTCTGCAGCCGCTCGACCGTCTCGACATTGTGATTCAGGATGTCGGGTCCGGCAGCCATCACCGTCCGAAGCGGCCCTTCCTCACCGTCGAAGTCCGGGATCAGGACCTCGACGCCCATTCCGGGACAAGCGACGCGCAGCCGGCGGATCGTCTCGGCGAAGATGCCGGCTCCGCCGTCGGCGAGGTCGTCGCGGGCCACGCTCGTAACCACGACATGCTCCAGGCCCAGGCCCCGGATCCCCTCTGCGACCCGGCGCGGCTCGTCGAGATCGTGGACGGGGGGCTTGCCGGTCTTCACTGCGCAGAAGCCGCAAGCCCTCGTGCACGTGTCGCCGAGGATCATGATCGTGGCGGTCCGCTGGTCCCAGCACTCGCCCATGTTCGGGCAGTGCGCTTCTTCACAAACAGTGTTGAGCGTCAGCCCGTGGAACAGCCGGCGCACTTCCTGATAGGTCTCGCCCGATGGGATTCGGGCCTTGATCCACTCAGGGTGGCGGCGCGACGCCGTGGACCCGTCGGCAGCCGCCTCGCACGTCCCGCCGCCCACGGTAAGCGTCGGGGGAAGCGCGTGTGCGCCGGCGCGGGCTTCGGGAGAGTCGGACATTCGGGTTCGAATCCTCGCCTGACTGATCGCTTAGTAGATCGCCGAGTCGGGTCCGACCGCCTCGAGCCAGCAAATCACGTCCCGGACGAATCGCCCCACCTGGGCGCCGTCGGTAGCTCGGTGATCGTACCCGGCAACGAGATTCATCATCGACCTGATGGTCAACACGTCGCCATCCGGCGTCTCGCGAACGACGGGCCGCTTCACGACCGCCTCAGTTGTGAGGATGCAGACTTCGGGCGGGTTGATGATCGGCACGGTCAGGATCGACCCGAACCAGCCGGTGTTGTCCACTGTGAAGGTGCCACCCTGGAGATCGTCGAGACGCAGCTTGTTGGTCCGGGCCCGCGCCGCAAGATCCTGGATGGCCCGATTGATGCCGTTGATCGACAGCCGATCCGCGTCGTGGATCACGGGCACGATCAAGCCGTTGTCAACCGCGATGGCGATGCCGATGTTGATGCGGCGCTTCCGCAGCAAACCCTCCTCGACGTAATGAGCGTTGAGGTTGGGGTGGCCGTGGAGGGCCTCCACAACGGCCTTGACGACGAACGGCAGGAAGCTCAACCCGACTCCCTCGCGGGCCTTGTAGGCGTCCGCCAGCTGGCTACGGAGCTTCACGACGGCCGTCATGTCGGCTTCGAACGTGCTGTGTGCCACGGGGATCTGCGCCGCGCGGGTCATCTGGGCGGCGATGCCGCGGCGCATCTGGGTGTGCGGAACCATGACTTCGTCCTGGCCGGGTTCCCAAACGACGGATGGAGACAAACTCGAAGGGGCGGCCGGTGCCAGGCCCGGCGAATGGCTCGCGACGCCGAGCACAGGTGCCGACTGGGCCGACAGAAGGAGGGCGGGCCCAGCTGACGGAACGTCAGCCGCGGCGGCAGCGGCAGCTCCACGCCCCGTGGCCACTCCCCCGCCGCGTGCCCGCTCGACGAACCCGAGCACGTCCTCCCGCGTGATCCGTCCCCCGTGCCCCGTCCCGGCGATCTGCTCCGGGGACAGGCCGTGTTCGCGCATCAGGTGGCGAACGGCAGGTGTCATGCGCGCGTCGGCGTCGCCGACTGCCATCACGGGAAGTATTGCGGGCTCGGCAACGGGGAGCGGCGGAGTGGCCGCTCCACGGGGAGTGGCCCCGGCGCTTGCCTTGGCCGCAGCGCCCGACCCAGCCGCGGCCCCGGCACTTGCCCCTTCCTCTATTTCCGCAATCTCGGCGTTGTACGGAACCGTCTGCCCCTCTTCGACCAGAATCTTGCGCAGGATCCCCTCGAACGGCGACGGCACCTCGGCGTTGACCTTGTCAGTGATGACCTCGAGGAGGGCCTCGTCCTTCGCCACGGCGTCGCCCGGCTGCTTGAGCCACTTCCCGATCGTCCCCTCGGCTACGCTCTCGCCGAGTTGGGGCATCGTCACCTTGGCCACTGATTGCTCCTCCTGATCGATTGCGGCTCGGCCGCGGCGCCCGGGCACGTCCGCTGCCCGTAGTGTGGCTCATCTCGCGGCCGCGGGGTCAACCGTCGATGCAATCGGCGCATACGACGTACCCGTCGGCCGCAGGAGTCGCGGGCGGCGCCGCCGCCACCGCCACAGCCACAGCCACTGCCACAGCCACAGCCGGTGCCGCGCCGACCCAATCGCCTGCTCATCTTCATCCGGGGTGATCATAGGCGGCGGGCCGCCGCAACGAAATCGATCCGGCCCGCCACACCACGAGGGGACGGTCCCCGAGAATGCGTCCCCCCAACCGCGATTCGCCCTTCGAGAGGCGTATCCGACTACCAGCATCACCCCCGGCGAAGATGAGCGCGGCCGAAGTCGTCGGGATACCTCCCCACCTTCTCGACCAAACTGGACCGGCACCCGTCGACTAATCTAGCCATCGACGGCCGCATCGGACGAGCCGCGCAAAGAAAAGGCGGAGACATGGCGGAGCAACCCCAGACGTCTGCGCTGCCAGCCGGAGTTATCTCCGAATACAAGCCTTCCAGCCTGACCGTGTGGGTCTGGACGATCCTCGCCTTGCCTATCACGGCAATCGGCGCAGGCATCTACTTCCGCGCCGCTACCGGCGGTTCCGGACAGGCATCGGGCACGATCCACCCAGTCGAGCTCCTGCTGTACCTGGGATTGGCCACGATTCTCACGCTTGCGCTCGGAGTGGTTCACGAGGGTGTCCACGGCATCGTCGCCCGCGCTTTCGGGGCGAGACCCGAGTATGGAATCCTCAAGATCGGCGGGGTCCTGGCCGGCCTCTACACCACGACCCCGGGCCATCGTTTCAGCCGCGGGCAGTACCTGCTCGTAGCTCTGGCGCCCCTCGCGATCATCGCCCCGCTCGGCATCCCCGTCTGCATGCTTCCCTTCGGAGGCTACCTCGTGCTGCCATTCGCCATTCACCTGTCCGGTTGCCTCGGCGACGCGACGATCGCCTGGCACACCCTGCGGGCGCCGGTCGGGGCCATGTGCGAGGACATGCGCGACGGCTGCCGTTTCTGGAGCGCGGCAGAGTAGACCCGTCTGCCGCGGTTGGCGGCCGCGCCGTACTCCGGGCTACGAGTTGATCTGCCGCCCCGCCACCGCCATCGCCGCCTCGCCTATCACTTCTGCGAGTGTCGGGTGTGGATGCGTGGCCGCGCCGATCTCCCAGGCCGTGACCTCGAGCGTCATGCCTAGGGCCGCCTCGGCGATCAGGTCGGTTACACCGGGTCCAACCAGATGTACGCCCAGAACCTCATCCGTCTCCGCGTCGGCGATCACTTTGGCGAAGCCTTCGGTCTCGCCGACGATCACGGCCTTTGCGTCCGCGGCGAAGTTGAACACGCCCTTCTTGATGGCGATGCCACGCTCTATGCACTGCTGCTCGGTCAGGCCGATCGAGGCCACCTGAGGATGCGTGTATGTAGCGCGAGGCTGGTGGTCGTAGTCGATCGCATCGGGCCCCTCGCCGGCGATCTCGTGGACGGCCACGATCCCTTCGTGCGCCGCTACGTGAGCCAGCATCAGCCCGCCGATCACATCGCCGATGGCGTAGACGTGCGGCTGAGCCGTGTGCATCCGGCCGTCCACCTTGACGAACCCTCGCTCGAGTTCGACCTTCGTCTTGTCGAGGCCCAGGTCCTCGGTGTTTGGCGCGCGCCCTGTGGCAACGAGCAGCTGCTCGATCCGCAGTTCTTCGGCCGCGCCTCCGTCCGGCCCGACGGTGAGCGTGACGGCGTCGTCCGTCACCTTGACCGCGGCCGCGTCGAAGCGCGCCTTCGTGACCACCTTGATCCCGCGTCGAGTGAAGCTGCGCTCTACGGTCGCGCTGACGTCGCGGTCCTCGAGCGGCATGATGCCCGGCAGGTACTCGAGCAGCGTTACGGCCACACCGAGGTCGTGGAATAGCGAGGCGAACTCAGATCCGACCGCGCCGGCACCGATAATGGCGATGGACTTGGGCAGGTCGGCCTTCGTGGTCACGTCGTCCGAGGTGATTATCCGCCGGCCGTCTGGCACGAGACCCGGCAGACTCTTGACGCGGCTACCAGTGGCAATGATCACGTCCTTTGCCGTGATCGCGCGCTCACCGCCCGCGCCGGGAGTCCCATCGTCTCCGTTGAGGGAGACCCGAATTGTCGTGGGCCCATCGAATCGAGCACGTCCGCCGATCCATGTCACCTTGTTCTTGTCCACCAGGCTCTTCAGGCCCGTCCACATTCGCTTCACGATCTGGTCGCGGCGCTTGGCGATGGCCTCGAAGTCGAAACCGGGCTGCCCTTCCAGCAGGATCCCGAACTCCTTGGCCTTCTTGAGGCGGGCGAAGAACTCGGCCGATTCCAGAAGAGCCTTGGTCGGGATGCAACCGACGTGCAGGCAGGTGCCGCCGATCTTGCCTTGATCGACGAGTGCGACACGCATTCCGAGTTGGGCGGCCCGGAAGGCGGCGGTGTATCCGCCCGTGCCGGCGCCAAGAACGATCAGGTCGAAGTCGGGGCTGGAGCCTGCGGCCATAGGAGTGGCGGCCTCGCGCTACGGACGTCTGGGGTCAACGTCCGAAGCGTAGCCGCCGAGCGGTGAACGGGCAAACGAACCGGGTCCGCCACGTGCAGTTTGAAACGCAGTAGCGCCGTGCCGGCGAATATGGCCCGGGCGCTCAGCCCTGGCCCCGGCACAGCGGCACCAACCGCGCGCCGGGCCTGCCCCGCCCTTCCGACCCGCTCAGCCCCGATCCGCGTCCTGCGGGATGCCGATCGGCGCTACGAGCACGCGGCCTGCCACGGCCGCTCCGCGCTTGGCCAGGAGCCCGGATTTGGGGCGGTGGAAAGTGACGGTCACGTGTGCCCGGACAACCGGATCGGAGAGATCGCCGCTCGTCAGGTCAACGGCTGTTGGCGTGTCCACCGCCAGGATCGGGACGCCGGCCGTACGGGCCCGCCCGACCAGTTCCACGGCGCTGCGGATCGGATCGCGCAGCGGACCCTCCACTCCCGTGCCCAGCAGCGCGTCTACGACCACGGCGGCCTTCTCCACGCCCTGTCCCAGGATCAGAACGTCTCGCGAAACCGGCGTGTGAATCCTCTCGACGTTCTCTTCCGACTGGAGGCGATCCCAGTTGCGAGCGGCGTCCTTGCCCGTCGGACGCCCCTCCGTCCCTGCCAGAACCGCAACCACCCGAGCGCCCTGGCGCGAGAGATATCGAGCGGCCACGAAGCCGTCGCCGCCGTTGTTGCCCGGACCGCTCAGGATCAGGATCGGGCCGCTGCCCCAGCGGCCCGTCTTGACCGCCAGAGCCTTCACCGCCGCGGCGACCGCGCAACCCGCGTTTTCCATTAGCCGAGTGCTCGGCACGCCCATCGCCTGGGCCCTGCGATCCGCGCCGGTCATCGCCTCCGCCCCGATTGGGGCCGCGGACATGGACCGGGCCCAGTGCGACGCAAGCCCCTCGAGGCTCAGACCGAACAGAGCCGGGTCGTCGGCAGGCAGCGGCGGCAGCTGGTCCGGGTCCTCGACGAGCCCGGGCGCCGAAGCCCCGGCCGACGCCGCCGAGCTAGACCCAGCCGCCGAGCCCGACCCCATCGCCGAGCCGGGCGCAGTGGTCGGTTTCGAGACGCTCCGTCTTGGCGCTGGCATCGCGTTCCTCCTGGCCGGGTCTAGCCGGTGTTCTGTAGGCCGGCCGCTACGCCGTTAACGGTGAGCTGCACGAGGCGGCGGAAGCGCTCGCGATCCGGGTGATCGGCCGGCAGCGAGCGCAGTCGCGCCAGGAAGCGTACCTGGATATGCGACAGCGGATCGATGTATGGGCGCCGAAGCCTGATCGAGCGGCCTACCAGCGGCTCGGCACCGGCAGCTCCGATCGACCGGTCACCCTTGCGAGCGCCCGGATCGACCGATCGTACTCGTCGATGATGAAGGCCAGAGCCGCTCCCTTTCGGACGACCCGTAGGGGTAGGTGGGCGGGGTAGGTGGTGTCGGGCCATTGGTCACCCCGGCAGGAGACCAAGGCCGATATCCATTTGGATCCACGGGGCATAACCTCGCTCGATGACGAGCGTCCCCTCTCATGCCACGCCACTGCGGCTCGTACAGCCCGCAGCAATAGACCTGGTTCTGGCCGTGCCGCTCATTGCGGAACACGCGGCTACATGGCTGGGTACGCCGGTCCCGGCAGCGCGCTCCGGCTACCACCGCTTCTTGACAGACCTGAGCCTGCCGATCCGCGAGCACGCTCCCAGCCTCGTCTTCAAGAAGGCCGCGTACGTCGATCTGGGCGGCGCTCACCAGACGGCCGACTCCTTCGAAATCGAGATCGGCTGGCAGTCCTCGTCGCTTGCACCCCTCTTTCCGGTCTTCTCCGGGCATCTGGTACTGACACGCACGCAGGTTCGCCTCGAGGGCTTCTACGCCCCGCCCGGAGGCGACATCGGGGCGGTGCTCGACAGGGCATTTCTAGGTATCGCGGCGAGGGGCACGGCGCGCTGGTTCCTGGAGCGGACGACCGAGGTGGTATCGGCGGCAGGTTCCACAGCAAACCCACCCGACGCGACTCGCCACCCCGCGGACGGACTCTCGGGCTCGAGATGATGCCGGCTCGGGGAGACGGCCCGAATACGCACATCGTCCCTGCCCGAGACACCGTTTCATTGCGACTTCAATCCATTTCCCCACTGGAATCGCAACACGGCGCGGAGTATCGTGGTGTTCTTCCGAGATCTGCTCGCATGAACCGCTACCCCGTGGAAGGAACGTCCCGTGTCTGAGCCAACCGCGATAGATGGGGTGCTGCGCGCGATCGTCGAAGCCATGGAAGCGCGTGAGGCTGCCGAGCCGGACCTCCCCGAGTGGGAGGCGAATGCCAGGCTTCGGGCCGCAGAGGAAAGCCTGCTGCGGCTCTACCGGGAATCCGGCCGTCAGTCGACGGGACGCGTGGCTATCGACATCGAGACGGGCTACTCAGCAGTAGGCCCGACCGCAGTCGAAGTCGCCTGACCGACCTCCTCAGCCCGTCCGAGGGTTCTGTTAGGCGTGCCGCTCGCCGCCGAACCACCCACCCGGTCCCGGCGGAGTTGAGCACACCCGAGCAGGCGACTGCCGGGGTCTTTCCACGGCCGAATGGGCATCCGAACACGTCCCCAACCTGAAGTTGCCGTGCCAAACGGCCGATACCTCGGGCGGTTAGGCATACCTTGTCACGGAGCCTGCCGTGTCGACACGGGCGACGAAGAAACCGGACGCCACCACCGCTCTCAAGGATCGTCGCCTTCGCGCGGTGTACCGCCGGGAACTCCAGAACAGCGTCTTCCAATCAGCACTCATCGTTAGTGCCGCGGTCGCTGCTGCCGCGATCGCAGGCGCATTTGGGGCGCCCACCGTCGCGCCCGTCCTGATCGCCTTGATGCTGCCGCTGGCTTTGACTACTTTGGCGACCGCCTGGGCCGTCCGCAGGAGAGGCCGGCGATACGCCATTCCGCTCGGCATGGCGGTCGGGCTTGTCCCGCTGCTGTCGACCGCCGTCTCGATCTTGCTCCTACCCCAAAGCGGGGCTGTTGCCCTCGGCACAGTCGCACTCATTCCCCTCGCGTTTGCGATCTTCGTGCCGCTCGAACGCAAGGCCCATCTGACGTGGCTGGTCCTGGCCGACGGCCTCTTCCTGGGAATCGTCCTCTGTCTGTGCGCCTCTGGGGCGGATCTGGGCCGTGCCATCTCCATGCTGATCGCCGGCGCCATCGCCAATGCGCTGAGTCTCGGTGCCAACGCCGTCCAGCTCAGCCGCCGCTACCAGATCAACGGCCAGGTTCTGGCCGTCCGTGGTCTATATGGCCGCATGAAGGAGCACGAACTCGACCTCCGGCGCCAGGACGAGTTCCTGTTCATGCAGCAGGAGACCCTGGTGGTTCAACAGGACGAGCTGCTTCACCTCAACGAGGAGCTCGAGACGATTGCCCGCATGGACGCCCTCACCGGCCTCGGCAACCGGCTACGACTCAACGAGGACCTGGCATCGCTGGCCGCTCGAATCGAGCGTACGGGCGGCACGGCCGGGTTGCTTCTCATGGACCTCGACAGGTTCAAGAGGTTGAACGATACCTGCGGCCATCTCGCCGGCGACGCCGCTCTTCGGGGAGTCGCCGAAGTCATGCGCAAGACCAGCCGCGTCGGCGATGGCGTATATCGCTACGGCGGCGAGGAGTTCCTGGTCCTTCTGCACGACTGCGACGAGTCGTCTCTGTACGCGGTTGGACAGCGCTACCTGACCGCCATCCAGGCAGCCGGAATGGCTCATCCCGACAACCCGCCATACGGGGTTGTGACCGCCAGCGCGGGGGCGACGGAGCTATCGCAAGCCAACTGCACCGACGTCGACGCCGCCCTTCACGACTCCGACGAGGCCCTGTACGTGGCAAAGGAGAACGGCCGGAACCGCCTGGAACTTCACCTGCGGCCCGGACCTGCCGATGTCGTCCCGATTGACCGGCAGCGGGCGGCCAGCTGAAGCGCGAGACCGGGCCGCGCCCGATCGCCGGATCTCAGCGAATCGGTAGCAGAGCGGCCCCGATGCCGACTACGAGGCCGATGGCGAGGCTGGCCAGCCCTATCTGCAGGGACCTCATACGGTCGCGGCGGCGGGCGCCTGCCTCTGCGACCCGCTGGACCGTGCCCAACGGTCCCAGGTTGTAGATGCCGGCCGAGCCGAACCCAGCGCAGAAATGGAGCCAGGCCTGGAGGTAGCCGGAGGCCGATCCGCCGGCGGTCACAACAAGTACCAGCCGCGACCAGGCCGGGGCGCCTACCGCGAGCAAGACGGCGAGCACAGCCACGGACACGACCAGCCCGATATGGCCCGACTTCCGTCGCCGGGCAATCTCCTCGGGGCCGATGTTGCAGACACCCGGTTCGTAGCTGATGACATTGAGCGGACTCAGACGTGGTGTGGTTGACATGATTGCGACCTCAACTTCTTTCAAGGAGAGTACGCCGGCCAAGTCTGGGTCGTATCAAAAGCTCCCCTTCAGTCCACCAGACGCCACAAGAGCACCATGGGAAGCAATTTGCTACTGTGCGCTTGCAGGCGGGAACCTTGCGGTGGTCCTTTCGCCGGGGTACCACCCGTACAATCGGGGAAGGCTGCGAACGGACGGTCCAACCGATGATTACTGAAACAGGCTGCTCCCGAGGCCTGTCGACCGGGGGGTCACGTCCCGGAGGATCAGCCCGTGGTCTTCAATCGCAAATCGCCCAAGAGCCAAGACGAGCGCAGCGAGGTGCAGTCGGCGCTCGTTGAGATGCTCCTTGATGCGGACGATCTGGAACGAAGACGGCTCCTCCTCATCGCGTTACAGACCGGTGAGCTGAAGAAGAGCGAGGCGGCGGAGTTGCTGCGCCTCGTCCAGCGACTCGAATCGGTTTCTGGTCGCACCAGGTAGTTCGGGACCAATCCGCCTCGGCTCGCCGCCCTGCTTCGACCCGCCCGACCTCGGTTCAGGAAACCTGAGTCGTCAGACGATCGAAGAGACCTCGGAACGAGCCTGCGATGCGGTTCCGCGAAGAGAAACCGGGTCTGGCGTTGCTACCCGTCCCGCTCAGGAGCCGGTCCGCCAGATTGTCGATGTCGCCGACGACCTTGGCAGTTGGGAATCGCTCCACGGCCGACTTGCCCTCGTCGGCAGCCCGAACGAACAACATGCCTGCCGATCGGACGCGGGCTACGGCAGGGATTGCCACGACACGCTCCACGTCCGAGGCGGCAACGCCGCTGTTGGCCCGGTTGATCACGATCGTCAGCCGGTCGCGAATATCGAGTTCCACGGCCACTTCGCGGAATTGGACTGCCGCTCGGATGCACGGAACATCCGGTGTGACCGGCACGAGGATCCTGTCCGCCTGCTCGAACAGAGCCTGGTTCAGCGGCCCGTAGTCCGGATGCATGTCCAGGATGACCCAGTCGTACGAGTCACGGGCGGCAATGATCGCGTCGGCCACTCGCCTTGGATCCAGGATTTCCGTGTGGAGCGGTGACTCGGCCATGACCAGAACGCTGATGCCGCTGCTGTGGACTGTCGCAATCTGGGCAATCGATTCGTAGGCGCCGTTGGTAGCGTCTTCACGCCAGGCTTTCGCGAGCGTCCGCGGCCGCTGCAGCCCGAGTGACGAGGCGATGTGGCCTGTGATCGTGTCGCAGTCGACCAACAGGACTCGCTGACCCTTGCGGATCTGCAGCGCGGCACCAAGGTTGATGGAAATCGTGGTCTTTCCGACTCCGCCCTTGGGATTGAAGACGATGACGATCTTGCCGCGCTTCTCGCCCTGATCGCTAACACCGGCGGCATGCTCCAAATCCGCAGACGCGACGACCGGAATCGCTCCAGCATCCGCGCCTTCCGAGCCTTCTGGTCGTTCCAGACCGCCCGATGCGTTCATCCTCCCGACCAGGCCACCTTCCGGAATCGAATCGGCGGGCACGCTCTCCACCCGAATCAGCATCGCCTCTATCCGCCAGCGAAGCGATTCGGCCGAGTAGGGCCTGGAGAAGTACTCATCCTTGACGTCGCTGTTTCCGCCCAGGCCCATTCGACCCAGGGCTCGCGGCGGCATGAGCATCAGGGCCGGGATGTTTCGGCCGTCCTCGTGGAGGATGGCGTACATCTCCAGCGTCCGGTCGAAATCCGTCTCGCCGTCCAGGATGGCAACGTTGACGTCCGTCCGCCCGACCAGGAGTTGCTCCAGCTCGTCTGCGTTCTCGACCGCGATTGCCTCGTAGCCGGCTTCGTTGAGATGCTCCTGCACGGCAACGAACTCGGCTCGCGGCAAGACAATTGCTACTGCGGACCGTGGCACGATTGCTGGAGCCTCCATGCTACCCAGGAGCTGGTACCAGCCAGTTTAGCCGATCGTACTCCCCCTCCGACAGCACTTCAGTAATGTGCCGCCGTCCAGATCTCCTAATTCTGCCTGCTGGGGCGTTTTGAGGCAGTAAGTGTTGCCTGCCGTCAAATTGGCGATCGCGGTCGCGCGAGAAGGCGGCCTGACCGATTGGGCCGCGCCCGCGGCGATTGGCTTCCATCCGGCCGGCAGATCCCGGCGCTACCGCCAGCCTGAGGTCCTGTTGCGAGCGCCGCGGCGGGTCTGCTAGGCTCGCCGGCGGGCCAGTTGGCCCTCGGTCGACCTGGATCGGGTTGAGATGGAGAGGGTCATCCGCAAAGCCATGACAGATGTCGTGCGCCCCCAGGAACCCGACCTCGAGCGGCTCCCCGGA
This sequence comes from Chloroflexota bacterium, assembly GCA_003156975.1. GTDB lineage: Bacteria > Chloroflexota > Limnocylindria > Limnocylindrales > CSP1-4 > Fen-1039. Next base: position 13,429 of record PMIE01000096.1, read on the forward strand.
GCGCGAGCGGGGCGTCTTAGCACCCTGGTTCGGGCCAGGTTGTTGGCCACGTCCGGGTTCGCCCATCGGGCAGCCGTGCGGGTAGTCCCGGCCCGCATTCGGCGCATCTACATACCGCCCGCCTACTCGGCAATAGATCGTGCGACGGTCATCGCGTTCGGTTTCGTGTGCGGGATCTTTCAGGCCGTCGGTCGGTTCCCGAACCCACAAGATGCCTGGAGCCTCTGGACTGCGAACCTCGGCAGCCTCTATCCGGCGAACTGGGGCCCGGACGGGACCTATATCTACCCGCCACCTCTGGCCCAGATCACCACGCTCCTCCACCCCATCGGCTGGCAGGTATTCATCGTCTGCTGGACGACCTTGTTGTGGGCGGCGCTCGCATACATGCTGGGACGCTGGACGTGGCTCTTCGTGGCCATGGGGATCGTGGCCCTTGTCTTGGGCCTGCCCTACGAGTTCGGCGACGTTCTGGGCCACGCCCTCAACGGCAACGTCCAACTCTTCATCGCCGCCGGCCTGGTTGTGGCTCTGCGCGGCAATGTGCTCGGGTGGCTGCCCGGTCTTCTGACCAAAGTGGTCTCGGGTATCGGTCTGGGCTGGTATCTCCTCAGGCGCGAATGGCGACCGTTCGCCCTCTCCCTCGCGGCCGCAGCGGCGGTCTCGGCCGTCTCATTCGTCTTCGTTCCCAGCCAGTGGGGCGAATGGGTCGCCTGGATGATCAAGAACGCTAACGTTCCATCTCCGATCGTCCTGGAGCCGATCCCCTTCATTCTGAGGCTGCCTATGTCGCTGGCGGTTCTCGTTTGGGGCGCACGAACGAACCGGGCCTGGGTCGTGCCGATCGCCGTCGGTTGGGGAACTCCGGCTCTCTACCTTGGCACCTACCCGAGCATGTGGATCGCCGCAATCCCGCTCTTCCTAAACCCTCGCGGCTTCCGCCGCTAGTTGCGGCAGGGGCCATCCCCTACTCCATCGGCTCCAGGACAAAGACCGGGATCTGGCGTTCTGTCTTCTTCTGGTAGTCCGCGTAGTCAGGCCACGCCTCGACTGCGCGCGCCCACCAGAGCGCCTTCTCGCCGCCCGACACCTCGCGCGCCAGGTAGTCTCGTTTGGTCGCGCGATCCTGCAGCTCGACGTGCGGGTTGGCCTTGAGGTTGTAGTACCAGACCGGATTCCTGGGGGCGCCGCCGAGCGACGCGACGACCGCGTAAGTGCCCTCGTGCTCGACGCGCATCAGCGGAGTCTTGCGGAGCTTGCCGGTCTTGGCCCCAACCGAAGTCAGAACTATGATCCGACGGCCGCCAAGATCGCCGCCCTGCTCGCCGTTGGTCGTCTCGAAGAGTTGGGTCTGCTCGCGCGACCGTACGGATGTGCTCGGTTCGTGTTCCCCGGTGAGTGGCATGTCAGCGCCCCGTTGCGATTTGTCTCGTCCATATTGCTCTCTGGACGCAGGCCGCCGCCAGCACGCCGGGCAAACCTCAGGCCACCTCGCGCTCCCTCGCCGAGCAGATCGCGGCGAAGTCACACCAGCCGCAGGCACGCGGTCCCGGCGTCGGCATGAAATCGCTGCCGCGAATCTCACGGGCGCGCATCGCCAGGCCATCTCGAACGTTGTCCAGCGCCCCATTCGATCGTTCGGCGCTATACCGCATGCCGTGCTCGACGAAGTTCAAGGTCACTCGCTCCGGTCGGCCGAGCTCCAGTGCGTCGCGGCAGCCGAGAGCGTAGATGGAGAGTTGCAGACTCGATTCCACATCTACCGGATCCCAGGCACCGCCGGTCTTGTAGTCGATCAGTTCAACGCCACCGGATGGCAAACGGTCTATCCGGTCGATGAAGCCGCCGACCACGACCCGGCTCTTCGGGTCCAGCTCAAGGCGGAGCCGGAATCGGAGTTCTTCGCCGACCGTCTGGCTTCTATCGGCCGACTCGGCCTCCCAGAAGCGATCCAGCATCGGCACCGCCCGGGCCCGCCAGCTCTCCGCATCCGGCTCGGCGGCAAGCGGACTGCCGGCCCATGCCGCCTCGAAGAAGCGTTCCAGGTCCGCCCGATCCGGCGGCTCTTCATTGCGGGCCAGCCCCTCACGCCGCCGGCGCGTGAACGTCTCAAACGCCGCGTGCGCCGCGGAGCCGAAGTCCGCCGCAGGCCGTGGCTGCTCCGCCTGCAACCGGCACAGATACCGCAGCGCGTACTGCCGCGGGCACCGCTCAAAGGTATCGAGGCTGCTGAAACTGAACCAGTCCGGCGGCTCGACATAGTCGAACGGCGACCCGCCCGCGGCCACATGCTCCGCCATCTCCTGCGGATGGGGCCGCCCCGCCGGCGCCGCGCCGTTGCCATCTGCGATTGCCAGCACATCAGTCATGCATAGAGTCTGGGCCGCGCCTGTGACAGCTAGCGTGTCACTTGCCGACGTGGCCCTACCCCGTTTCCGTGGACACCTAAGATCGCGGCAGCGTCCGCGAGAAGGAGTCCAGCATGGGGAGGAAGCACCATCACTACAGCGAGGAGTTCCGGGCCGCGGCCGCGGCGGCGGACTGAGCGGTGCCCAACGCGACTTCATCGGGCGTGGCGCAGATGATCCTCACGGCTCGGAACGCGCCTGTCCCACGACGAAGTCCGCGCGTTGACGAAGGTCTCCAGCCCCAGGGCATCGTAGAAGGGCCGTTTCCACGGGTAGTCCATGAATGAGCCGATCTCGTCGACGAAGGCGAAGGGTGTCTCGGTGGCCCAGATGACGATGCCGCCGTTGGTCGTGGGTTCCTGCCGAATGCCCAGGCCGGCGCTGCGCTCGCCCCACATTTCGACATAGGCCGGGCCGAAGTAGTTGAGCCAGTAGACGTCGCGGACCGAGTGGCGGTCGCTGGATTCGTCCGGCGGAGCGGGAGCGTACTGGCGCCGCTGGCGGGCTCGTGAGAATTCGCCGCGCTGCTGGCGCGCCATCCGAGCGTCGGCTACGTAGCCGTACGACGCATCGAAGGCGCCGGCCAGGCGGACGAAGAGCCGGGCCAGGGCCTCCAGATTCGCGGCGTCGGCGAGCCACTGCGCATCCTGATCGTCGGTGAAGGCATACAGCCGATGCGGCGATTCTCGAAGCTCTTCGTCTCGATACGACGGCGCCGAAAGCGCGCCACTCAGGTGCGGCGTCTGCCTGCGCTGGAACAGGTAGTCGGCCGTCCCCACGTGCATTCCCGAGTTGGAGAAATACCCTTCGGCGCTGGCAATCCTGTTCCGAAGCGGCTCGCGGATGTCGATCAGGTCAGGTCGAAGCGACGGCTCGGCATCGAATGCCCGGCCCACGTCGGCCAGCGCACCGACCCGGCGTAGGTCCGCGAATGAGTACAGGTCGATGTCAAGGGTCGACACTTGCGGTCGCGCGGCCTAGTGAAGGTCGTCGATCAAATCCGCGATGGACTCGACGATCTGCGAGGGCCGGAACGGGAAGCGGTCGACTTGCTCGCGCGCCGTGGAGCCGGTCAGCACCAGGACGGTGTGCATGCCGGCCTCGAGGCCGGACTTGATGTCGGTGTCCATCCGATCGCCGATGACCGCCGCGGTCTCCGAGTGCGCATCGAGAGCGTTGAGCGCGCTCCGCACCATCAGTGGATTCGGCTTGCCGACGAAATAGGGTTCGACGCCCGTGGCGCGGCTGATCAGCGCTGCGATCGCTCCCGTCGCCGGAACCGGCCCATCGGGCGTGGGTCCCGTCGGATCTGGATTCGTGGCGATGAAGCGAGCGCCGGACGCGACCAACCTTATGGCGCGAGTTACGCGCTCGAAACTGTACGTCCGAGTCTCGCCGATCACGACGTAGTCCGGATCGCGTTCCGTCAGCACGTAACCGGCGTCGTGGAGAGCCGTGGTCAGCCCGGACTCGCCGATGACGAAGGCCGATCCGTTGGGCCGCTGCTTTCGCAGGAATCGGGCCGTTGCCAGCGCCGAGGTCCAAATCGCATCCTCCGGCACTCGAAGCCCGCTCGACAACAGCCGCGCCGCGAGATCGCGCGGGGTGTAGGTGGAGTTGTTGGTCATGACCATGAAGCCCATGCCCAGCTCTTCCAGTCGGGCCAGGAACCGGTCTGCGCCGGGGATGGCGTTGTCGTCGTGGACGAGGACGCCGTCCATGTCTATCAGCCAGGATCGGATCTCAGGCGGCGTCATCGGGCCTCCATGCGTGGGTGCAATGCCTCGATCTTACCCGGCCGCACCCAATTTCGGCCTGCGCGCCCGTCGTCGCCTGAGCAACACCACCAAGAATGCCAGCGCAATCAACCCGAACAAAGCTGCGACCGCAACCGCGAAAGTTGCCGGGGCAAGCTCCGGGCCGCTCTGGGCGGCGCCCATGGACCCGGCCGGGAGCCCGCCGGCGACTGTTGTCCCGGTTGCTCCGGCCGCCGCCGGCGCCGCGGCCGGGGCGGCCGCGTCCGTTGCCGTTGTCGACTCAGCAGGCGCCGATGGCGCGGACGACTCCTCGGACCCGGCCGACGAGATTCCCTCCTCCGCGGCCGATGGCGACGGGCCCGGTGCCGTCGGGACTGCCGCGGGGCGTGGCCTCGGCGTCGGGGTGGGCGGGGTGGGTGGTGGAACCACCACGATCCTGGCAGTGGCCGAGTTGCCGCTGAACCCGCCGCCGCCGAGGGTCCCAACCACCGAAGCCGTCAGAGTTCCGGAGGCAGACGACTCAACCGTGACTTGATAGGCACAACTGGTGTCGATGGGGACGCTTGCGTCGGTCACGTTGAATCCCGTGGCCGTCAAAGCCAGGTGGCCTGAACATGGACTCGGCGGCGTACCCACCACCCGCAGCCCCGCAGGCAGCGTGTATGTGAGTTCGATGTCGGAGATCGCGACGTGGTTCTGTGGCGGATTATCGACGGTCGTCAGAAGCCAGACCGAATCCCCGAGCGCCATCGACGCGTGATTGAAGGAGAGCTCGATCGTCGGCGGCGTCCAGACGTTGATCACCGCCGAGGCGCTGCTGCCGGGTGCGGTCTCGTTCGACACGACGTTGGCTACCGTGGCTGTCTTCGTGCCCGGGGTCCACCCGGTTACCGAGACCGAGAACTTGCAGCGCGATCCGACGGCGATCGTGGCACCGCTCAGCGATATGCCGGAGGGTTTGGTGGTCGTGCGGATGCCGGTGCAGACCGTGGCCGTGCTGCTCATGACACGCAAGCCGTCGGGCAGGCCGAGCGTGAATCCAACGCCCGTGAGCGCAATGGAGTTGTCCATCGGATTCTCGATGACGAACCCCAGCGAGACACTCGAGCCGACCCTCACCGTTGAGGAGAGGAAGGTCATGCTCAGATCGGGTGGCTGAACGGTCCGCGCCGGTTCGGCCCCGGCCGGAGGGATCGCGGGCGGGCTCGCCGCAAGAGCGCCCGCAGGCGCAAGGCCGATCAGACTCGCCACGACTACTACCGCCGCCAGACTCCGCCGCATTGCCTGAACCTCCCACCCTGTCGCGAGCTCGATAGGTTCGCCAGGTTGGGTATCGGTCGGAGGGCGGCGCCGATGCATCCGGTGCCTCCTCATCGGGACACGTCGATCGGAGGTCAAGCCCTCGGCAGCAGCTCGACGTCGCGAAGTACGGAGCGAAGAAGCGGAAGGTCGGCGCGTACAAGTCCCTTCGTCCACAGACCATGAGGACCCGGCCAGCCCGACCGAAGAGCAGCATGCAGGGAAACGACTCGCTCAGGCGAAGCGGAAACCCGACTTCCACTGCCTCGTCGACGACGTCATCTGCCACACTCTTCACCTCCGCCACCCCTAAATCTGCGACCGATCGCAAGTCGACGATGTGGCCGGTGCGAGGAAGTTGGCTTCCCCCGACCGACCTGCACGCTCGCTCCCGCACCGAGGCTCGCCCATGCCGGCTCCGCTCGGCAAAACGCCCACAAAGAAGATGCCCAAGATCGACGTCCTCGGCCTCGAGGACTCGGCCGCTACGCGCGCGGCGGTGCGCTTCTTTCGCGAGCGGCGGATCGTGGTTCGTTTCGTGGATCTACGCAAGAAGCCGCTGGAGGCTGCGGAGCTGCGACTGCTACTCGATAGGCTCGGGGTGGCCGCACTTTGCGGAGCCGCGGCGACCGGAGCCGAGCCGGCCGACCTGGCCCGAGACCGCGGCACTCTCCTGGCCCGAGTCCGCGCCGATCCGAATCTGCTCAGGCTCCCCCTCGTTCGCTACGGCGACGATCTGACCGCCGGCCCGGGCGAGACGATCTGGAGGGAGTGGCTGGCGCGGCGCAGCGGCGGGGCGCGCTGAGAACCTATCGTCAGCCCGCGGTAGCCTGCGACAGCTCCTCGCGCAACTCCTGCTTGCGCGGCCCCGACGCGAACGAACCCTCGATGGCATTGGCCGCGAGCCGGCCGAGATCCGCGGCACCAAGACGCAGCGCCGCAGTGATCGCGCGGTAGTTGTCGGAGATGTAGCCGCCGAAATAGGCGGGATCGTCCGAGTTGATCGTGACCGCCACCCCGGCCTTCAGCAGTGTCCCGATGGTCGAGCGGTCCATCGTCGGGAAGACGCGGAGCCTGACGTTTGAATTCGGGCAGGCAGTCAGCGTGATGCCGGACTCAACGAGGCGCCGCATCACCGCCGGATCCTCGGCGGAGCGGACGCCGTGGTCGATCCGCGAGACACCCAGCGAGTCGAGCGTGCGCACGACCGTCGACGCGTCGCCCTCCTCGCCAGCGTGCGCGACCGCTCGCAGGCCCAGCGCCCGCGCCCGGGCGAACGTGCCCGCGAACGGTTCGGGCGGGAAGCCGATCTCGCTCGAGTCGAGTCCGACCGCGACGATCCGATCCAGCCGCGGCTCCGCGGCGGCGAGCGTCGCGTCGGCCGAGTCGACGGGAAGGTGCCGCAGGAACGAGAGGATCAGGCCGCTCGTGATGCCGTACTCGCGCTCGCCCTGGGCGAGCCCGTCGACGATGCCGCCGATCACGTCGCCGATCGGAATGCCGCGCTCCGTGTGGGTCTGAGGGTCGAAGAACGGCTCGACGTGACGGACCCGGTCGGCGTTTGCGTGCGCCAGATACGCGACGGTCAGGTCGCGGAAGTCCTCGCGGGTGACCAGCACGGCGCAAGCCGCGTAGTAGACGTCGAGGAACGACTGCAGGTCGCTGAATTCGTACGCGGCGCGGATCTCCGCGACGGAACGGAACGGCAGCGCGACCCCGTTCTTCGCGGCGAGACGGAAGGCCAGGTCCGGCTCCAGCGTGCCCTCGAGGTGGACGTGCAGCTCGACCTTGGGGAGGCGGTCGATCAGTTCGGCGAGACTCGCATCGAGTGCGCCTGGAGCGTCCGACTGCACGTTACGCTACCTCCGCAAGCACGGCGCCGCGAGCGACGGCGCGGAACGAGCGGTCCGCCTGCGAGCAGATCGCGCCGAGTTGCGGATGAGTCTAGCCACTCTGGCGCAAGCGGCACCGGCCTCTGGACGACCCTGTCATGCTGGGAACATGTCATCGATCTTGTGGGCTCGCCGTTTCGCGCGAGGAGCCGCCGTCCTTCTGCTGATCGGATCCGTGGCGGCCTGCAACACTCCATGGTGGCCGTTCCCGACGGCGGCAGCGACGGCCGCGCCGACCGCGACACCGACCCCCACGCCCACGCCCTCCCCCACCCCGACGCCGACGCCGACGCCGATGTCCGCGCTGGACGCCTTCAAGTTCATCGTCGCAAGCCCCGACTTCCAGGCCCAGGGCACCGTGGACGGTACGGTCGTCGCGCGTCTGATCATCGGCTCCAGATCCGGCCCGGTCACGGGAGCCTTCAAGGTGAAGGCCGGCGACAGCGACGCCTCGATCAGCGCGGTCATCCTGGGCAGCACCATCAACTACGACAGCATCGTCGTCGGTGACACCTCCTACTCCCGCACCAACGGCGGCGGCTGGAGCAAGTCGGCGGCCTCAGGCCGGACGCTCCAGAGCTTCGTGAGCAGCGGCATCTTGATCGTCGACGCAGGTCTGGAGAGCAAGTTCGGCAGCCTGCTCCATCACCTCATGGTTCCGAACGTGGCCGGCGTGGACCCGTCCGCGTTCGGCATCAGCGCCGGATCGTCCATGCAGAACCTCACCCTCGAGAGCCTCTCCTTCTGGGCCGCCGGCGACGGCTCCCCGGCCGGAGTCAGCATCCAGGCCTCGTTCGATCAGACGATCCTCGGCACTGCGACCCACGAGACCGTGACGCTGGACATCCGGATCGACGCGTTGTCGGGAGTGACCATCACGGCGCCGACGACGTAGCCCGACCGCCGGCCCGCCGAACACTCGGCCGGACATGTCTCACGGTCAAGCAGCCGAAGCGGACGGCTCCGACACGCCCCGGAGCACCAGCAGGAAGCCGATGATGAGCTCGAACGGCAGGATTGCGATGAACGGCAGCATCCCCAGATTGTTGCCGAGCAGCTCCACGCTCGCGCCAACGAGCCCCGCCGCCGCGACGGCCAACCCGTACAGGGGCAGCCACCTCGGCACGTACCGCGACTTGAAGAACAGGTAGTACCAGAGCAGGCCGCCTGCGCAATAGAAGAACATCAGGATGACGCCGCCGAGCTTGTAGACGTCGTTGTAGAGGAAACCGCCCAGCGTCTGGTAGAAGGAGCCGTCCGGCGATCCCGCGTGCACGAAATCGGTGCCCAACCGGATGAGCCCGGAAGACGCCACCTGGTTGAGGGCATAGAAGAACGCCTCGCCCACCCAACAGGCAAGGGCCGCGGTCGCCATCGTCCTGCCCTGGCCCTGAAGGACCGCGAACAGAAGCGCCGCCAGGATCAGGATGCCGACCGCGTTGACCATGCCGGCCAGGATGCCGACGTGCATCGCGTCGGCGTTGCCGGCCACATGACCGAGAATCGTGGACACGTTCCCCGTTCCCAAAGCCTGGTCCGTGGCCACACCGCTGACCAGGCTCGTGAGGACTACGCCCAGAAATGCGCCGCCCAGGTACCGCGGTGTGCTGCCTTGTGCGCTCATCAGTCGACTCCGCTCAGTTGGTGACTCCTCTGGCCTATGGACTCCGCCGGACGGGAGTTGGTTCGCTGCGAGTGTCACGAAGCCGTCAAGGTCGGGCGGCAGAGCCACGGCGTTTGCTAACATCGTCGAAGCGAATTGCGTGCGGGGCGCGCCTCGCTCAGAGCATCTTTTTGCGGTTAGTACGCCGGGAGGAGATCTGAGATGAACGCGTGGCAGATGTCAATGTGGTGCTGGGTTATCTTCGTTGCCGGCATGATCCTGATGCTCCCGGCGATGATCTTCGGTGTGCCGGGGCTCGTTGCCGAGCAGGTCTTGACCTGGGCGGCCTTCGGGTACGCGATGTACCTTTCGATGGCGGTGATCCGCGGCGGCGACAAGCGCCTCGCCCGGAATGGCGTGCCCGGTACCGCGCTCGTCCTGTCGGCCCAAGAGACCAATACGGTGGTGCAGGAAGGCGAGTTCGCCTGGAATGCGCCGTACGTGTGGAAGTACGGCCTCGAAGTTACCGTCCCCGGTTGGGCGCCATACAAGACGATGCTGTACATATGCGCCAGTCTCACCGAGGGGGAGACGATTCCGGTTCGAGTCGCCAGGCACAACCGTAAGCGCGTGACGATCGATCCCGTCGCATACAACCAGCAGTACGGCGAGAGAGTGCGCCGGTCCCCAAGCGCCAGCTCGCGAGGGAGCGACGATATCGACGCGACTCTGGCAGACATACAGGCGATGACGGCCCGAATGAGGGATTCGAAGGCCACAGCCGCGGAGCCGGACGTGGCCGACGAGCTGACAAAGCTCGCCACCCTGAGGGACAGGGGGATCCTGACCGATGCCGAGTTCGCCACCCAAAAGGCGAAGCTGCTCGCCAAGTGACGAGCGCGGCACAGACCGGCGCGCGAACCGCGTGGTGATGGCGCTGCAGCAGGCTTTCGACGGCTGCGGCTAGCGAGGGCGGCCTATCCGCGCCTTATCACGCCCAACTCGGCGGGCGGCGCCACAAGCAAGCGAGTGTGAAGAGCCGATCTCCAGGCTGGGTCCATGCCCGAACTCAGCCGCTTCTTCGGCATCGTCATCCGACTCCACTATGCCGACGACTACCTCGGGCCCGAGACCGTACCCGCCGGGCCCATCTACGTCATAGAGACTGGCTACACTCGCCGTGCGGGTGGTCGCGGTCCGCGCTACGAGCCCAATTCGTCAGGTGGCTCTGGACTCAAGAGGGCGTCGTAGGCGCCGCCGATGAGATCGACACCTACGCCTCCAGCCTGTACGACTACGGGGGCCATCACTACACGTGGTCACTCACGCCGGCTGTTGGCGACGCGGTCGTATACGCGAACAACGCCGCCAACCTGCAGATCTCGACGAGCTATGCGGGCAACGACGGGGTCGTGATCTCGGGTAGTGGCGGTGGATGCTTCAGTGTTTACGCCCCGGCCGCGCAGGTCGTGCTCTCCGGTGCTGCGCAGATCTCGGGCCCTGTCCTGGGCAAGTCCATCACGCTCACTGGCTCAGCCGCGATCCATCAGGACACGAGCGCCATCGGCGTGTGGGCCGGCTACTTCCAGAAATGAGAGCTTGGGCCGACGCGGTCGCATGACCGGTTGGCTCCGAACTCTCTGGGTGGCGCGTCACTGGCGAGTCGGTGGCGCGTCTCCTCCGCTCAGGGCTGCTTGGCGGAAGGGGTCGCGGCCTACGCCACCGGTACGTGGGCTTGGGCAACCTCGTAAGTTCATATACATGTACTACGACGACCACCCGGAGCCCCACTTCCATGCGACCTACGGCGGCCGCGAGGTCAAGGTCCGGATCAGCGACCTCTCCGTGATGGCCGACGGACTGAACGCGCGAGCAAACTGCCCCGCCGATCGCCTTCGGTGGCTTGACCGTCGGCTCGCCTGCTGCGCCACGGGGCGGTGAAGTTGGCCATCGTCGGAGAGTTGCCGCTCCCTGAGGTCCCGGCGCCTGGGCTCCATGCGCCCCCCGGAGATTGAGACTGGCGCGCAGGCAGGCCGTCCATCGGCAGCCTGCCGTCCCTTTCGGCCGAAGGCCAATCGTTTCGTCTTCCTGGCTGGAGCGCCCTGCGTTCGCGGCGACACTCCGTCGCCGGTAGTGACAACGCACCAATCTTCGGCGCGGCAGGCTGCCTATCATGCCGTCATCGTTCGCGGCGGCAACCGGGTCCAACGGAGACACATTCCGGCCGATGCCAGCACACGCATTGGTGCCGATCGAGCGAGGACAAGTTGCGCGACGGTACCGCAGAAAGAGTCCCGATGACAGGACATCCGGGGGTGGCCGCAGCTCCTGTGCGGGGGAACATAGCGCTCGCCGCGATCGACGCACTTCATCGCGTGCCGCCGACGAACCGCCGACCCGTGTTCGTGGCGCGGCTCCTCGTCGGGGCGTGTCTCCTCGCGCTCGCCGTGTCCGTACCGAGCCTCGGAGTCGACGTCATTGGTGGCAGCGTCCTTGGGTCGATTCTCCTGGGCCTGTTTGCCCTGTCCATCGCCGCGCAACTCGCGATGATCCGAGTCGGCGCACCGCTCGGCGCGCTGGCCTGGTCGCTCATCACGACGGTCGGCATCTTCCTCGTCGCGTCGTCCCTGACGACACGCGAACTTCAGGCCCAGCAGCCGTACTGGCTCGTGCTGCTCCCGGTCACGGCCTTCGTTCTCGCAGGCCAGGAGTCCGACGACTCCGAGGCTGTTCGCACGCCCGCCCCGGTTGCCGTGACGCTCCTCGCCATCGGGCTGGGCATCCTGGTCGTGTTCGCCCACCAGGTTGGACTGACCTTCGACGAGCCATCGGATCCCACTCCGGCCTGGGCCCTGGCCGTCGACTTCGTGACGTTCATGGCGGCCACGTCAGGGCTGCTCATCATCCACATGGCATCGGCACGCCAGGGTCAGGCCGAGCTGAGCAGACTGCGCCGTCTGCTGTCGGTTTGCGCCTGGTGCGGGCAGATTTGCGACGCCGGGGACTGGATCCCGCTCGAGCAGTACGTCGCCACGCACGAGCGGAGCGACCTCACCCACGGCATCTGCCCGATCTGCGAAGCGATGGTAAGGGACGAGTGGCTGACCCGTGATCGGGCTGCGCGTGTCGGTCGCGAAGGCTCGTCCCCCCAGAGTGTCGCCGAGTCCGGTGAAGCCGGCCCGCGGCGCGGACCTGGCAATCCCTGATGGTTCAGGCGGTAGGGTCGTCCGCGAGCGCCGCCCCATAATCACCCGGGCACTATGATGCCCATCGTTTGCGGCGGCGTTCCAATCCGTGTCAAGACGTCCCCGGTCGGGCCCGCCCAGGAAATCGTCGCGCGGGGTAGGCGCGGCGGGGCCCAAAGACAATCGCGCGGGAGCGTCCCAGACAGGAGATGGAACGAGTGGCCAGGATCGCCATCCTCGGCGCGGGTTTTGCCGGCCATACAGCCGCACTGCACCTGGGGCACCGGCTCGGCAAGCATCACCAGATCACCGTCGTCAATCGCACCGACAAGTTCTCGTTCATCCCCTCCTGGGTCTGGGTGGGCGTGGGGCACATGCCGCTCCGCAAGACGCAGTTCCCGCTGGCGCCGGTATACAGGAAGTTCAACATCCGGCTCATCGTCGGCAAAGCGACCGAGATCCATCCCGACGAGCGCTACGTCCTGGTCGAGCCCGACAGCGGGGCGGAGGCGGACCGCCGCCTCGACTACGACTACCTGATCGTCGCGACCGGTCCCAAACTCGACTTCGAAGGCACGCCCGGCCTGGGCCCCGAGAACGGCTACACCGAGTCGATCTGCACCGGCCCGCACGCCGAACACGCCCGCGGCCGCTACCTCGAAGAGATCGCGCGGATGGAAAAGGGCGAGACCCGCCGGTTCGTCATCGGCACCGGCCATCCCGGCGCCACCTGCCAGGGCGCCGCCTTCGAATACATCAGCAACATTCACAAGGACCTCAAGAAGCGCGGCCTTCGCGACAAGGCGGACCTGCTGTGGCTTTCGAACGAGCAGGCCGTCGGTGACTTCGGCGTCCGGGGAGTCCATGTCAAGCACAAGGGCACCCTCCTCTCGAGCCGTGAGTTCATAGAAGCCGCGATGCACGAGTACGGCATCCGCTGGCAGGTCCAGACGGGCGTCACCTCGGTCGAGCCGGGCGTCATCCGCTGGGAGAACTTCGAGGGCGCGAAGGGCGAGACGCCGTTCGACTTCGCGATGCTGATCCCGCGCTTCCTCGGCCAGCCGATGAAGGTCCTCGACCGCGACGGGGCGGACATCTCGTCCGAGTTGCTGGCGCCCAACGGCCTGGTCAAGGTCGACGCGAAGTACGGTCTGCCGTACGACGAGCTAATCAAGACGCCGGAGGCCTGGCCGGAGACCTACCGCAGTCCCAGGTACCCGGAGATCTTCGCCGCGGGGATCGCCTTCGCGCCCCCCGGTCCCATCTCCGTGCCGCACACGACTCCCAACGGGCTGGCCATCACGGCCGCGGCGCCGCGAACCGGAATGGTGTCGGGCATTATCGGCCGGATCGTGGCCCTCAACGTCGCCGAACTGGTCAAGAAGGGCACGATGTCCCACGGCGAGCGGATGACCGAGATGTACGCGGCTTGTATCGCGTCGATGGGCGACTCGCTCTGGGACGGCGCCGCGGCCACGATCATGATCTACCCGGTGGTACCGGACTTCCGCCGCTATCCCAACGAAGAAGGTCGCGACCTGTTCGTGACCCACATGGAGATGGGCCTGGCGGGAGCCTGGATGAAGCGGATGCTCCACACCACGTTCATGTACAAGCTTCAGGGCCGCTTCGGCTGGCGGCTCATCCCGGAATAGGCCAAGGCCCGGGTCACCCGACGGCGTCGCGACGTCGCGCGGCAACTCACGGAGGCGAGATGGAATTCACGCAGCGGGATCGCTCCCGCATGAACAACAAGGTCATCCAGTTTGTCCGGTTCGTGGTCCTGAACCTGGCGATCCTCAAGGGCGTGAACCACTCCAAGCGATCGTAGGCCATCGACACCGACGAACCGGCAAGCGCCGTCGGCGCCGGCTGCTAGCGGAACTGAAGCCTTTCGGCGCGAACCTTTCGAGCCTTTCCGACTGCGCGACAGGGAGTCGGCCTACTTCCCGCCCCAGTTGGCCTTTCCGATTTGTTCCAAGTAGCCCTTCGGATCCTTGATAGTGAAGACGACCGCTCCCTCCTGGAACCCCGGTGATGTCCAATCATGATGGGCGCCGTCCTGGGCGGGAAGCTGGAAGGGACTTACAGGTATTGGATATGATCCTGAAACCGCCCTCGAAATATCACCGCATTTCGCCTTGCCGGCGTACGACAACGTCATGGTGACATCAGTATCAAATATCGAACCCTGATGGACCAATTCGTCTGAGTTGTCTGCTCGCACCTTGATGTTCCACTTGACATTGGCGCCGGAATAGTCGCAGTTCTTCTGTCCCTCGTATGTGCCTGGCAGCTCGATCGAACCCTCGAAGGTCGAGTCACCAGTTCGCGTCAAGGGGATGGTTCCCTTCTGAATGGTGAAGGTTATCGGAGTCCCCTTGAAGGTGATACTGCCCCCAACCTCCAGCTCAAACACCTGGCACTTCTTGATATCTGCTTTCACGTTGGGATCCCACGCGAGATCGGGGGCGTACGTGAGCAGCGAGAGCAACTCGGCCCACCTACTCCACTGATACGCCAGCTTGAGCTCGCACTTGGGGGCTGCCTCATGGTAGGCATGTTGTAGCCCCTTCGCCAACGATTTCTTGCCCGCTTCGACCTCGCCCTGCACGGTGGCGTTGGACTCACAGAACCGGCTGGCTTCCTTCTCCCAGCGCAAGAATTGGCCACCGGCGGCGTAAAGCTTGGAGGTGTCCGTTTCGGCGGCATTGAGATCACCGATGACGGACCCCTTGTACCAATCGATCAGAATATTGCAGAGCTTGGCCGTATCCGCATCGGTGACCTCGCCGCCGCGATTGAGCCACGAATCCTTGAAGATGTCGGTGGCCTGTGAATCGGCGCTTGATTCTGAGGAGCCCGGCGGATACTGCTGAATACCGCCCGAATCCCCCTGCCCCGCACCGTAGCCGCTGAAATGCTGGATCTGGAACGTGGTTTGCGCAGGATTGCCGCTGAGCGGGAAGAGATGCAGTCTCTTGCCATCGGCCTGGTAGGCGAAACTGACCAGCTCCTTGGCCGGGATCGGCGTCTCGGGCACGATGACGAGCGTTGCCGGTTCCAGCAGGTTCAAGCCTTCCGGCGCGAGTTGCACTGCGGCCAGCGACTTGCCGCTCAAGGGGAGGCCGTCGATCCCACTGACCGGCGTCATGCCGATCGTCAGGTCTTCCAGCAACGCGCCCTTGGGGATCGTCAGGGTGTAGCGAGTACCGTCTTGGGCCGCGGCCTGGAGAGTGCCCCCATCAGGGGTGATGGACTGGCTGGCAGAATGCGCAGAGTCCAATTTCACTTGCACGTCAAGCGGATGATTGACTGAGGCGGGAGCCAAGGAGCCCCCTGGAGTGAATGAACTGGTAGAACCGCAGGCGACAACGAGCAACGGCAGGAGAATCAGAGCGTTTCGACGTAGCAACATGGTCCACCTCTATCGAAACATGGCATCGTCGTCGTGTTGTCAGGTTCCCAGTGTAGCCAAGACCGGGGCTGATAAGACCCGGTCTTGACTACCGAGGGATCCGGGCGGGCGGAGGTTGGAGGCCAGGTGGCCGGCAGCCGTTCGCCCGACCTCAGTCAGTCCCCTCGGTCAGCTTGTCGTAGAACTGCACGTAGGCGTCGGGCGTGTCGCTGTCGCGTACTTCAATGGCCATGCGCGGGTGGATGTTGAGCTGGCCGGTCAGCATGTACGGGATCGAGTAGCCCCAGTCGATCTCCTTGCTCAACGGCAGGAGCAGATCCTGCACGCATTCGAGCACGGGCCGAAGATGGAACTTCGGGTTCTTGAGGAAGCCGAGCATCAGCTCCGTGGGGCAGTTGCCGGCGCCGCGGCCGAGGCCGTTCATCGTGGTGTCCAGCCAGGTCGCGCCGGCGAGCATCGCCTCGATGGTGTTCGCGTAGGCGAGCTGCTGGTTGTTGTGGGCGTGCATGCCCACTTCCTTGCCGGCTGCGTGGGCCATCTTCACGAACTTGCCGGTCAGGTCGCGGACCTGCTCGGAGTAGAACGAGCCAAAGCTGTCCACGACGTAGATGACATCGACCGGGCTGGCGCAGATAACCTCGAGGGCGTCGAGGAGATCGCGCTCCTGAACGGTCGAGAGAGCCATCAGGTTGAACGTGACCTGGTAACCCTTGTCGTGGGCGTCCTTGATCATGTCGAGAGCGGTCGGTACCTGATGCACGTAGGAGGCGACGCGGACTACAGAAACGACGCTCTGATCCTTCGGCAGGATGTCCGTGTGGTAGTCCGTGCGCTCGGCATCCGCCATGACGGAGAGCTTGATGCCGCTCCCGGCTGCCGCGCCCGCGGCTACCGCATTGTCACCGACGACCCGGCGCATGTCGTCTTCGGTGCAGAACTTCCAGGGACCGGCGCTGTCGGCCGCGAAGATCTTCTTGTCGGCCTTGTAGCCCAGCTCCATGACGTCAACGCCGGCGGCGACGCACGTGTCGTAGACGCGGCGCACGAAGGAGTCCTCGAAGCGGTGCTCGTTCATCAGGCCGCCGTCGCGGATCGTGCAGTCGAGGACCTTCAGCTCCGGCCGAAAGGTCACCCACGAGTCGATGCGCCTCGCGCTCGCGTCCGCGCCGGGCTTCTCGCCGGTATCGCCGCCCTGGGCAGTCAAGTGGCCGCTCCTCTGTCGTTCGTCTGGCGTTCGCTGGAATTGCCCGCACACGCTAACGGGCGGCAGTGGTCAGCGTCAATCGTGGAGCGGCCGAGGCCCGGGTCGGGAGTGTCCGGCTGGGCCGGTGGAGTTGCTGCCGAGCATGACGGGCGTAGATGGGTCGAGCCTCCGAAGATACTCCGGAGGCTCGGCCATTCATCTCAGTGCCGAACTGAAGCTCAGCGGCTTCCAGTTGCTGCGCGTGCGACCTCAGTCGCCAACGCAAACCAAGCTGTACCGACGATCACCAATTCGGAGTGATGACATCAATCACACGAATCGTGTTGGTCCACGTGCTGGGGGTGCCCTGGCTTGCCGGGAAGTTGCCTGGACTCATCGACACGTTGCCCAGTTTGGTCTGACCGGCAAGGACGAGGTAGCCGTGGGTGGTGTTGTACGTATACATCCGTCTCGTCACGACTGACGTATTGGCGTTCTGGTAGCCGTACTCAGGAGGGTTGCCTTCGACCGTGTACATACGGGTACCGTCCCAGCCCTGGACGATTCCGACATGAGAAATGACGTCCCCGGTCTGCTTGGAGATGAACACCAAATCTCCAACGGCAGGAGCAAAGCCTGCTGTGCCTCTACGCAGGTAGGCATCCTGCCCGGTTCGCTTGAAGTGCCAGCTACTGCCCGGGAAGAGGTGCTGTTCGTTCGCGTCTCCGGCAGATTGACTTATAGCCGAGGGGCGGACGTTGGCGTTATGTGCCATCTGTGAAACGAATTGGCCGCACCACGGTCCTGAAACCGGGTTGCTCCAAGCAATCTGATCACGCATGAAGCCGGTCCACCAGATGGCGGTGCTGACGAACTGGGAACCCGTCCCGTAACTGGCTGCAGCGGCAGGTGAAACTGCCGTATTGGTTCCGCCGGCAGCGAATGTCGGAGACACCGCAGTCAAAGATACAAGCAGGGTTAGTGCTGTCACCAGCGCCGCTCTTCCTGGTCGTTTCATCTTCTTCAGGTCCTCCATGACGGTCTGCCCATTTCCGGGCGGTCTCATTTTCCCGTCGCACCAGGGAGCGTCAATACAACACAAGTCGAGTCGCCGGGGGCCCCCGGCCGCCACGTGGTGGCCGGGGCCGTGGAGTCACGGGCGCCGGACGCGCCCCCGCGCCCGGGCTGAGTTGGGCAGGGGCCGGGGCTCGCCCAGCCCTCCCGGATCAGGCTGCCGACCATGCCGCGTGCGCATCAAAAGGCCCTCGGAGTCGCCTCCGGGGGCCCGATGGACGTAGATGTTGGCTGGCGCGCTAGGATTCGAACCTAGAATCCCCTGATCCAGAGTCAGGTGCCTTACCGTTGGGCCACGCGCCAGCGGAGCGACCGACAGGATACCGGATTTTGGGGCAGCCGGCG
>PMIE01000128.1 GCA_003156975.1 Chloroflexota bacterium
CGATCGTGGTGATCGAGTCGCTGGCGCCCAGATACGAGTAGGTGCTTGTTGGAGACGAGCCCACGGTCTGGGTAGCGTGACGACCCAGGGCATCGATGCTGAAGCTGACGATGCTGCCGTCAGGTGCGGTTATCGAGTTGAGTCTGTCGGCGAGGTCGTAGTCCGTCGTCTGCCCGCCAAGCGGCCTAAGGCAGATCGGCCTCGACAGCCCGGATGGTCCGCTCGGCAAGCGCCAGGGCGCTGTCGGCCTCTTCCCATGTGGGCCCGGACTCCAGAAGGATGGGGTTGCCGGCGTGGACGATCGGACACCGGATCGCCACCGCGTAGGGAATGAGCACGGCCAGACTCGGCAGATCCCGTGTGTTCGAGAACCGGGTGGGGACGAGGTTCATCAGGCTACTCAGGTCGTGTGATCTCGCGGAGTTGACTTGCGCCTTGACGAGAATGGCCTTGATCGCCTTCTCGGCCGCCTGCTGAGCGTGGAAGCAGGCGGTGTCGGGCGAGTTTGTCGCTCGATGGTCTGAGAGCGTTCGCCCGGCGTTCAGATCCGCGTGCGCGAATCTGAGCCACTGCGCAACCAGGACGTCGACAGGGTCAGGTGCGCTCATAGATGGAGATCCCCTCTTCGAGCGCGGGCTTCAAGATCGAGCCAACCAGGCGACCGAACGTGGCAACGTCTATGCAGGTTGCGACCACCACATCCTTGGCGACCGGAAGATCGCTGAGCTCCTCGTAAATCTGGGTGGTCGTGCGCCTGACGTCCGAGCCGTCTGACATCACGACAAGGATGTCGACATCCGAGTCGGAGGTCGCGTCGCCGCGCGCCTGCGAGCCGAATAGAACCACCCTCTCGGGATCGAACCTTCCGACGACTCGATCGGTCATTTCAGGCAGCCATCGTCGCGCGCCGTCGCTGACCGTTCGCGATGCCAGGACACTGCGAACTAACGCTCCGGCTCGTGGTGTCTTCGTCGAACCATCCCGGACCCGTCCGGCATCGCCGACGGGAAGCAGGATCGGAGCCAGGCTCAAGAAAGCTTGCGTTCGGGGCGAGTCGACGAGTTTCCAGCTTCGCTCCG
This sequence comes from Chloroflexota bacterium, assembly GCA_003156975.1. Taxonomy (GTDB): domain Bacteria; phylum Chloroflexota; class Limnocylindria; order Limnocylindrales; family CSP1-4; genus Fen-1039. The sequence continues at coordinate 1,080 of PMIE01000128.1, forward strand.
ATCGTGTCGCCAGTCCGTCTGCGGACAGGATGCCAAGGGCCTTGACCGCACCCGTGTACGAAATACCCAGGGAGCTGGCCACCTCCGAGGCGCGCTTGCCGTCGGCATCGTCTGCGAGCAGCAAGAGGGCGCGAAGGGCATTGTCGGAAGTGATCAGTCGGCTCACTTTGCAATCATCACTCTGTCAGAGTGATCGGTCAATGATTTCGGCCGTGACCGCGGGTCGCTAACCGCCTGACGCGCGAAGAACGAACTCGCGCAGGTTTGGCCGCCGGCGCCCCTAGCGGCTCGCCTCAGAACCCTCGCTGGGCCTGAGCAGCACCACACGCACGTGGCCCATAGCCGCTGCCTCTGCGGCGATCTCCACAGCAACTCGCCCCTCCGCGACGACCGCGGTGGCGGCTACCGACGCCGGAACTGGCCGCCTCCCCAGCTTCCACGCGGGGCCGACGATCGCGGGATACCGTCCATCTGGCGGCAGTGAGACCGGCAGGTCGAATACGAGCGGCGCGGCGCCGGAAGCATCCGGGGTGCCAAGCATGCCGGTGAACCCGTGATCTCGGCCGAGCAGCGAGCGGGCGCCGGCAAGGTCTCCGTCGGAGATGCGGCGGCGGATCTCGGAGCTGCGGACCTGCTGGCCGTTCGATTGGAACGAAGGCACGACCACCACGGCGAAGCCTTCCTTCTCGCCGAGGGCGGTGAGAGTCTCGGGAGTCCCGCCACGCTCGAAGCCGAAAGCGGCATCCGGAGTCATCACGAAACCCGCCACGTCTACGCGCTCGCGAATGGCTGCCACGAAGGCGTCGTATGGAGTGATGCGCAAGGCGTGGTCGAAGTGCTGGACGACCGTGACCTCGATGCCCGCAGCCTGGAGGCGGACGAGGCGTTCGTCCGGATCGCACAGGAGCGGCGGCGCGAGGCCTTCGATCAGTTCCTCGGGATGGGCGTCGAAGGTGATCACGGCCGGCCGCGCCCCGGCCCGGCGGGCGGCCCGACACAGCTCGCGAAGCAGATATAGATGCCCGCGGTGCAAGCCGTCGAAGACGCCCACCGCCAGATAGAGGCGCCCCAGCTCCGGCTGGAGCGCGCCGATGCCGGGCACGACGACCATGCGGTTGCGCGGGTCGACGATCCGCAGCTTGGGTTCCGTGGTCCTGGTTGGCCCCGGCACGGGCGCGGCGGCGGGCGCGCTCGAGGCGTCGCCCACCACAGCGTCCGCGGCGTCCGCGGCCCTTGCCGTGGCAGCGGCCGACGGTGGCGCGCCAACGAGAATCTTCTCCGGCACGAGCTTGCCGGCCTTCCACGACCCGAAGCCAACCAGCGACCCATCCTCGGCCAGGAAACGGACGCGCACGCCGGATTGCAACTCCGGCCGCACTGTCGGCTTGACCTGCTGCCCGCGAGCTACCGCGATGACCTCAGCCGCGGTCAACGCCACGCCCGGGATTGCATCGAGGCCGGCGTCGATCGGGAGCAGGAGCTTCGCCAGCGCCTTCGGCCCCACTTCTGCCGCGGCGCGAATCTCGTCGAGAGAGTGGGAAGACGGCAGTTGGAACGGGCCGCTGGCGGTGCGGACGAGCGCACCGAGGTAGGCGCCGCAGCCTAGCCGCTCCCCGAGATCGCGGGCAAGGGATCTGATGTACGTGCCGGCGCCGCATTCCACTTCCAGCACGGCGGTCGGCCGCGCGGTGTCAGCGTCGTCCCACTCGACCAGCTCCAGGCGCTTGATGATGACCGCCCGCGGAGCGAGTTCCGCCGGAGTCCCCTGGCGGGCGAGATCGTAGGCCCGCCGGCCGGCAACTTTGAGGGCGCTGTAGTCGGGCGGAACCTGCTGGATTGGGCCGCGGAACGGCGCCAGGGCCACTTCAACGTCCGAGCGCGTCGGAACGGGACCCGTCCCGGCAACCAGCTCGCCATCGCGGTCGTCCGTCTCGGAGGTCGCGCCAAAGCAGACCGTCGCGCGGTAGGCCTTGTCGTCGNNGGATCGAGAGTTCCGCCGTGTCCGGCGCGGCGGGTTCCCGTCAGCCGCCGGACCAGCGCGACCACATCGTGCGAGGTGAAACCGGGTTCCTTGCCGACGACCAGGATCCCATCCATTCCGGGGCCGAAGTCCGCCACGCTAGCGCTCGACCGCTGCGACAAGCTCGCGCGCCCGAGCCAGAACGACCGGTCGGGCCTCGTCGAGCGGAAGTTCCAGCGTGGCTCCGGCAGCACGGGCGTGCCCGCCGCCGCCGAAAGTGCCGGTCAACACGGTTGCGTCCACACCGCCGTCGCGCGTCCTGACGCTGATCCGAGTGGAGCCGTTGCCGGCCACTTCCTTGAAGAGAATCGCGGCCTCGGACGTTTCCGACTGCGAAATCAGATCGATCAGCCCCTCGGACTCGGCCGAGCCCGCGCCGCTCGCCGCCAGATCGGCCAGCTCCAGGGTGGACCAAACGAGCCGGCCACCCAGGTCGGACGCCATCCGCGCCAGAACGAGCCCGAACAGCTTCAGCTGCGTGTTGGGCTTGGATCGATACAACCGCCGTGCGATCTCGCTCAAATCGGCGCCGGCTTCCCTGAGCGCGGCCGTGACCATCAGCGTCCGCGGCGTCACGTTAGGGTGCTGGAAAGTGCCCGTATCCATGATCACGCCGCCCGCCAGCGCAGCGGCCATCATGCCGTTGCCCGCCGTGAGCGGCGCGCCCATGCGCCACGCCAGCAACGTGACCATTTCGCACGTGGCGGAGCTAGTGGCGTCGACCCAATCCACCGCGCCAAAGCGCGGGTTGGAGAGGTGGTGGTCTATGTCCAGGATCGGCACGCGGCCGAATAGCTCGCGGTGCGACTCCAGCACGGGGCCGATCCGCTCCAGCTCGCCGCAGTCGCCGACGACGAGAAGGTCGTAGTCCATCGTGTCGTCCGGCGCGGTGCGAAAGCGGTCCATGCCGGGCAGGAACTTGTACATCTCCGGCATCGGATCCGCGCATACGGGAGTTGCCACTCCCCCACTCGCCTCTACCAGCATCGCGATGGCAAGCGCCGAACCGAGCGCGTCCGCCTCCGGATTCTCGTGGCAGATGGTGAGGACGCGGCGACCCGAAGTCAGAAGCCGCACGACCTCATCCGGAACCGCCGCGGCATAGCCCGACAGATCGACGCGCGGCGCCGTTTCGCTCACTTGGGCCTCCGGCGCGCTGCGGGCTTTCCGGAATATGTGCCCTTGCCGTGGGCGCCCTTGCCGCCGCCGTCGCGGTCGAATGTGCGCGTCGACCGAGGTCTGGGCTTGCCCGATGACTCGCCGGGCGGTGGGATGAGGGGCAGCTCGTCTGCGGTGTCGCCTTCGAGATGCAGGCGCGCCACGGGCGTCGGCAGCGATTCTCCCTTGCCGGCTTCCGCCTCGGGATCGATACCGGCGTTGAGGTCGTTGATGATCTGCAGCACGCGCGAACCCCGCTGCACCGACTCGTCCAGCCGCACATCCAGCTCCGGAATGCGGCGAATCCGAATCTTCGTGTTGAGACTGTGGCGGATGAACGGCATGGCGCTGCGAAGCGCGTTCAGAGTGGTCTTCTGCTCTTCGTCCGAACCGATGATGCTGACCCAGACCTTGGCCCGGGAGAGATCCGGTGCCGTCTCGACATCGGTAACCGTGACGAACCCAATCCGCGGGTCCGTCACCTCGCGCTCCAGCGCCTTACTGATCTCTTGACGAAGCAGTTCGTCGATCCGATCCGTGCGCTGTGTCATCGAGCTCGCTCGATCGACGCTCGCTCGCTCAACTGGCCGCCCGACTCACCATCTGCTGGGTGAAGCACTCGATCACGTCGCCTTCGATCAGGTCGTTGGTCCCGGCCAGGCTGATGCCGCATTCGAAGTTCGTGGCCACTTCGCGGACGTCGTCCTTGAGGCGGCGCAGGCCTTCGATCCTGTCCGTGTTGATGACCTTGCCGCCCCGCCAGACGCGAGCGTTTCCGCCCCGGACGATGCGGCCGTCGGTGACGTAGCAGCCGGCGATGACGGCCACCTTGCCGACCTTGAAGAGCTTCCGGACCTCGGCTCGACCTTCGATGGTCTCCACCTCTACCGGCTCGAGAAGTCCACGGAGAGCCGCGGAGATGTCATCGGTGAGCTTGTAGATGATGTCGTACGTGCGAACGTCGACCTTTTCGGCCTCGGCTGCGCGCCGGGCCGTGTCGGTCACCTTCGTGCTGAAGGCGACGACGATCGCGTTGGAGGCGGCGGCCAGCATGATGTCGTTGTCCGTGACGTCGCCCGCGGCCTCATGGAGGACGTTGATCCGCATTTCGTCGGTGGACAGCTGCTGCAGGGCGTGAGTGATAGCGCCCAACGAACCGGACACGTCCGTCTTGAGGATGATCCGCAGTTCCTTGGTCTGACCGGCCTGGATCTGCGCGTACAGGTCCTCGAGAGTGGCCTTGCCGGTGCCCTCGTTGCGGGCAGAGGATGCCGTCTTGCGCTCCTCGACGATGGCGCGAGCGGTCTTCTCGTCGGCAACCACCCGCAGGATGTCGCCGGCCTGCGGCACGTCTGAGAGTCCGAGCACAACGGCCGGAGTCGAAGGGCCGGCCTTGGTGATGCGCTTGCCGAGTTCGTTCTCGAGAGCGCGGACCTTGCCATACGTCTCGCCGACGACGATGACGTCGCCGACCCGCAGGGTTCCGGTCGAGACCAGAGCCGTTGCAACCGGACCGCGGCCCTTGTCCAGCTCCGCTTCCACGATGGTGCCGACGGCCGCCCTCTTCGGGTTCGCCTTCAGCTCGAGCAGGTCCGCCGAGAGCATGATCATTTCGAGGAGTTCGTCCAGGCCGAGACGCGCCTTCGCGGAGACCGCGACCATCGGCACGTCGCCGCCGTACTCCTCAACCACGACGCCGGCTTCCGCCAGACCGTTCTTGACGCGGTCCGGATTCGCGTCCGGCTTGTCGATCTTGTTGAGGGCGATGACGATCGGCACCTTCGCGGCGCGCGCATGGTCGATCGCTTCGAGGGTCTGGGGCATGACACCATCGTCTGCCGCAACGACCACCACGGCGATGTCGGTGACCTTGNNGAACGCCTCGTGGCCCGGGGTGTCCAGGAAGACGACGCGGCGGCCGTCCTTCATGACGACCTCGCTCGCGCCGATATGCTGCGTGATCCCGCCGCGCTCGCCGGCCGCAACCTTCGTGGTGCGGATGGCGTCGAGCAGCGACGTCTTCCCGTGGTCGACGTGGCCCATCACGGTCACGATCGGGGCGCGGGGCAACATGAGCGAGGGATCGTCTTCTTCGAAGAGCTGCTCTTTGGTGGCGGCGCCTACTGGGGCGGCGTCACTCGGGGTGCCGTCTGCGTTGGGCGCGGCGACGCCGACCGGCGCCGCCTCGGCGACCTCATAGCCGAGTTCCTCGGCCACGAGGGAGGCAGTCTCCCGATCTATGCCCTGATTGATCGTGGCGAAGATGCCGCTCTTGATCAGCTCGCGGATGATGTCGGCCGGGTTTACCCCGAGAAGATCCGACAGGTCCTTGACCGTGATGGTCGATGGCAACTCGATTGCCGAACGCTCGCCCGCACCGCCCGATTGTGAGGCGCCACCCATCTGGCTGGGATCGCGGCGCGGCGGCTTGCGAGGTCCACGACGGCCCCGGGTGCCGCTCCTACTCTTGGCCACGATTACCTCCTACATCGATCTTATTCGCCTCCCCTGTCAGCTCGGCCCGGAGTTCGGCCGGGATCGGCACTTCCAGCGCTCGCTGGAGCGATCCTTTGTCGAGTGCCGCGGATCGGCACTCTTCCTTGTTGCATACGTAGGCCCCGCGGCCCGGCATCCTGCCGGTCGGGTCGATCACGATCCGACCGTCCGGCGTCCGCACGATCCGCAGTAGCTCGCGCTTCTGCTGCGCCGTCCTACAGGCGACGCAAGACCGTGTCGGAAACCTCCGTGGAGGCGCTCCCCGGCCTACGGGGAAACCTCCCCGGCTTCGGCTGGCTCGGTTGATTTGGCGGCCTTTCGCCGCTTCGGCTTGGCCGGCGTTTCGGGCGCCTCGGCCGACTCGGATACCGCCTTAGCCGGCGCCTCTGCGCCGACCTCCACCGACTCGGCGGTGACCTGGTTCTCGGCGTCCTCGGCGACGACGGCTTCGACGGCCGGCGTGATGTCGCCGGCGGCCATGCCTTCGGATTCCGCCGCCAGGGACTCCTCGGCAGTTTCTGCCTCAACCTTCGCGGCCTCGGCAACTGAAACGTCGCTGCGTATGTCGATGCGCCAGCCTGTGAGTTTGGCGGCCAGACGTGCGTTCTGGCCCTCGCGGCCGATCGCCAGCGACAGCATCCGCTCGGGCACGACGACGTTGGCGATGCGGTGCTCTTCGTCGATCCGGACTTCGATGACCTGGGCTGGGCTCAACGCCTTGGCCACGAATGTCGCGGCATCCTCGGACCATTCGATGACGTCGATCTTCTCGCCGCTGAGTTCCGCCACGACCGCCTGGACGCGGGCGCCGCGCTGGCCGACGGTTGCCCCGACCGGGTCCAGACCCTGCTGGCGCGAAGCCACGGCCACCTTGGATCGGCTGCCGGCCTCGCGCGCGATCGCCTTGACCTCTACCGTCCCGGCGTGGACCTCCGGAACCTCGAGCTCCATTAGCCGTCGCAGGAAACCTTTGTGAGTGCGGCTGACGTATATCTGCGGGCCCTTGGCACTGCGTCTGACTTCCAGAACGTAGGCCTTCACGTTCTGTCCGATGCGGTAGTGCTCCAGGGGCGACTGCTCTGTGGTGGCGAGGATCGCTTCCGCCTTGCCGACGTCCAGGACAATGGCCCGGGGCTCGATGCGCGAGACCGTGCCCGTTATCAGCTCGCCTTCGCGGCTGGCGTATTCGTCGAAGACGACGTTGCGCTCGGCCTCGTGGAGGCGCTGCAGCACAACCTGCTTGGCGGTCTGGGCGTGGATCCGGCCGAAGGCTTCCTGGTCCAGCTGCTCTGTTTCGATGAGATCGCCGACCTCAGCTTCGGGCTGGATCGCCTGTCCCTCGGCGAGAGTCAGTTGAGTGGCGGCGTCGTCGATCTCCTCCACCACCAGCCGGGCGCGAAATACGCGCACCTTGCCCGACTCGGCATCGATTTGGACGTGGATGTCTTCGTCGCCGGGGGATCGCCTGTAAGCAGACTGGATCGCCTCTTCAACGGTCCTGATCAGTTGCTCTCGCGAGACGCCCTTCTCGGCATTTAGCTGCAGGAGGGCGCCAACGAAATCTCGACCCACTTCGCGCCTCCCGTTCTCTATGTGCTGGATCGCCATCCACTGCGATCGCAGCTGGACCACGCGTCCCGTCGACTCGTACGCCGGTCCGCCACCATCCGCTCAACAAAAGACGTGGGGGTCACCCACGTCACGAGCGGCCGGTAGATTGCAGGAAGTATACACGGCACCCTATGCCGATCCAAGCGACCCGCCTTCGTGAGAGCGCCGCGGAACCCGCCTCCGCAAGATCCAGCGGCCGGCGTGTGCCGGCCGCTGGATCAAACTGCGCTGGAATGGCCGTCTCGACCGCCGGCCTTATGGGCAGACCGTGTTGTTGTCTGCGACGAGGAACCCATCGCTATCGATCAGCTCGAAATCTGAATTGGAGAACTGCGTCCCCCGCAGATCCGGCCGAACGATGGTGCAGGCGATGATGGCGGCATCGGCCTGGCTGTCGTTTCCGGGCGAGAGGTGGATGACCCACGTCATGTTCCCGTTGGTGTTGTTGAACGAGATGCTCGAATCCCTGGTGCCCAGATCCTGCTGGAGCTTCACGATCGTTTGAATGTAGGGCAGGGCGAGGACGGTGCAACTGCCTGCGCCCACAACGATCACGGCGAGCACGATCAGGAACGCGATGAGGCAGCCGTGCCCCTTCTTCTGGGGCGGCTGGCCCCAACCGGGCTGCGGCTGGCCCCAACCGGGCTGGCCACCGGCTGGCGGCTGGCCCCAACCTTGCGGTGCGGCGGGCGGCTGGCCCCATCCGGGCTGCGCGGCGGGCGGCGGTGCGCCCCATCCGGGCTGCGCGGGAGGAGGTGGTGCTGCCCAGCCGGGCTGGCTGGCGTCGGGAGGCGGTGCGCCCCAAGGAGTCGACGCCTGGGGCGGCTGGCCCCAACCTTGCGGTGCGGCGTCACCGGGGGCAGAGGCGCCCGGTTCGACGGGCTGGTTTGGATCCTGGGGCGACGTCATGGACCCTCCAGAGGAGTTGGTACGGCATTGGCGGACGCAACGGACACTGTGGACGCACTGGGAGTCTCACCCGGCCGGGTCACGGAGTCAAGTCGGTCTCAGCCGATCGATCTCAGCCGGTCGGGATGAGGACGTAGATGTCCTCGATGTCGCCGCCGGATCCAAAGGTGGCCTCGAGGCGATAGTTGGCCCGGACGAAGGCACGCAGCGGCGCGAGGGTGTCGTAGTTCGGCAGAGTCGGTGGATCCGGCTGAGGCCGGAACATCGGGACCGTAGCCGGCGTTTCGACGATCGCATCGGGCGGCGCCGCGGTCCAAGCCGCCAGAATCGCGGCCGTCTTGTCCGGAGTCCAGTACCCGGCGGTAACCATCGGGAGCTGGTAGACGTGACTGTCGTATGACGGCCGGTTCGCAACCAGGTAGATGTATGTGTCGTTGCCCCACAGGAAGACCCGTGCCGACGCGGGCGTATGGGCATCGAGCCAGGCCGAAGTGGCGTCCGTCACGGCCTGCTCCGTTCCGGCACCGCTCATCGTCACCGCGGTCAGCCCCACCACGGCCGCTCCGGACACGGCGAGAATTCCGGCGGTGAGGGCCGACAGCAGGATGGCCAGATTCCTCGATCCGCGGCGAGGCGACCTCATCGTGTCAACGAGCCACTCGAAGCCCGGTCCCGCGAGAACGACCAATGGCGGCACAAGCAAGATCAAATAGTGAAGGAAGAGCCGGTTTTCATAAGCCAGTGTCGCCGTCTCGACCACGACCCAGGCAACACAGATCCAGCGCAACCTGTCGAACGACCTGGGCTCGCGAACCATCCTGACCACGGCGATACCGACGGGGACGGCCAGGCAACCGAGGATCAGGCAGGCGGCCAGAAGAACGTAGCCGAAGCCAGAACTGGAGGCGCGGTAGGAGATGTTGTAAACGGCGATCTGGTCGATGGCGTCGCCGAGAGCACCGCGAGCGGCGAGCCAGATGAGGACGGCCGCGGGAATTGCCGCCGCGGCGACGACTCCGGCCGTCGCTCGCCTGGCCATCTCCGCCGGCCTGGCCCGCGCGATCGACGCCAATCCGAGGACCGCGGCGACCGGCACTGCATGCACCGAGAAAAGGCAGGCGATGCTCGCCAGCACACCAACCTCCGCGGAGGTCCGCCACCCCGGAGAGAGCGTGGAGACCGCCCATAGCGCCGCGACCAACGGCAGGATCGCGAACGATTCGGTGAGCCCGCCGCCGTACGCGATGGCGTGACAGGCGATCCCGATCAGGCAGAGCCCCGTCATCGCGAAGGATGCCGATGCCGACATCCGCCGCCTCAGCAACAGGTCCACCACCAGCACCGTCGCGGCCGCGAAACCGAAAGTCAGAAGCCAGCTGACTACCCATGGATCGAGCCAGGGCAGGACCATCTGTCCGGCGGCGTTGAGGATGTACAGGCCGGGCGGTTTATGGTCGAAGAGATCCAGGTATGGCATCCGGCCTTCGCGGATGACTACGCCGGCAAGGGTGTAGACGGCACTGTCGAGCCCCGGTCCGAGCCACAGGCCCGGCGAGAGCAGGAGCCCGGTCAGGGCAACGAGAGAGACCGGACGCATGAACCGCGATGCTCGATCCAAGCTGAAAGTCGCTCCTCGACTCGGGTAGTTGAAGCGAAGTCTCCCACATGGCCGGCGCGCCGACGTCAGTCTCCCGGCAACTCGGCGCCGCTAGTAAGCTCGAGCGAAGAGCACGCGCCGCTCAGACGGCCCGTCGCAGACGATGCACTTGCCCGCCTCGGCCGGCGAGTCGAACGGGATGCACCGGATGGTGATCCCCGTCTCCTCGTTGACCTGCTTCTCGCATTTGGCATCGCCGCACCACGGGGCCATGTAGAAGCCGCCTTCGGCCTCCATGCCGTCCTTGAGCTCCTGGTACGTGTCCACCTTGTGAGTGTTCTCGGCCTGGAAGTCGCGGGCACGCTGGAGTAGCTCGGCCTGGTAGGTGCGGAGTCGAGCGGGAAGCTCGGCTGCCAGCTGCATGAGCGGCACCGGCTCCTTGGAGCGATCCACGCGCTTGACGAGCATGCCCTGGCCCGCGGCCACGTCTCGCGGCCCGATCTCCAGCCGGAACGGTACGCCGCGCAGCTCCCAGTGGTTGTACTTGAAACCCGGAGAGTCGTCGCGCCAGTCGACCTTGACCCGGACGGCCTTGCCTTCGGGCGTTTCGGCCAGGGCCGCCTGGAACTTGTCGATCGCCTCGGCGACTGCGGCCTTCTCCTCGTCCTTGCGGAAGATCGGCACGATCACGACCTGAACCGGTGCCACGTTGGGCGGTAGAACCAGGCCGGAGTCGTCGCCGTGGGCCATGATCGTGGCCCCGACCATTCGGGTCGAGAAGCCCCACGACGTGCCGAATGGATGCTTGCGGACGTTGTCCGTGTCCAGGAACTCGATGTCGGCGGCGCGCGCAAAGTTCTGGCCGAGCATGTGGCTCGTGCCGGCCTGGAGGGCCTTCTTGTCGCGCATCATCGCTTCGATGCACCAGGTGAAGTCCGCGCCGGGGAACTTCTCGCTGTCCGTCTTGCGGCCCTCGATGACCGGGATGGCCAGCCATTCCTCGGACACCTGCCGGTAGCCTTCGAGGCCGGTCGCGACCTCTTCCTCGGCCTCTTGCTTGGTGGCATGGAAGGTGTGAGCCTCCTGCCACAGGAACTCCGTCGTGCGCAGGAAGAGCCGCGTCCGCAACTCCCACCGAACGACGTTGTTCCAGATGTTCATCTTGAGCGGCAGGTCGCGGTAGGACTGGATCCAATCCTTCACGCTGTCGGCGATGATCGCCTCGCTGGTAGGGCGGATCGCGAGCCATTCATCGAGCGGCTTTCCGCCGGCGTGGGTGACCCAGGCGACCTGCGGATTGAAGCCCTCGACGTGCTCGGCTTCCTTCTCCAGCAGCGACTTCGGCACGAACAGAGGGAAGTAGACGTTGTCGTGCCCGGTCGCCTTGATATAGGCGTCCAGCTCCCGCTGCATCGACTCCCAGATCGCGTAGCCGTACGGCCGGATGATCATGCAGCCGCGTACCGGCGAGTAGTCGGCCAGTTCGCCCTTCAGGACGACGTCGTTGTACCACCCCGGGAAGTCCTCGGACTGCCGGGTGATGCTATTGACGAAACCCTCTTTGGGCACGCTGTTCCTCCTCGACTGACCGGGGCCGGCTGGTCCGCCAATCCTACCTTGTGCCGCCCAACTTCTCTTTTGACCGCTCGCACTTCCGAGTGGCTAGAATCGTCTCGACTGCGCCTGGGACACACCGGTTGCGGCTCACCTCTCACCGAGTGCCCGCGGCCACTCCTGGGCGCTGACAAATGAGATTGACCCATGGCCTTTTCTCAATTCGATCTTGGAAAGTTCCTCCGCTGCTCAGCCACGAACGAGGAGGGGTTCTCATGCCTGCACCCACCCTCGCACGACGGAGGGCACCTCTGGAATCGGTGCGAGACCACCGACTCCGAAGGCCATCGCTGCATGCTGTCCCTTCGGCACTCCGGCAGTCATCAGTTGCTCTGGTACGACCGCCGAGAGACTCCGGGCCAAACGCACACGCTCAGCTACGTTGGATCGCGGCCGGAAACCGAGGCGCTCGCCGACACGGCTACCCGGATTGCCGCCCGCTATGGCTGGGTGCGGCGGTCTCAAACGTTCAGACCGGGGCTCTTCTGGCGATGGCCGCCTCTGACTGCCGGGCTATCCAGGGCCATGCGGCCGCGGGGCCGGCTGACGGTCGTGTTCGAGTTCCGGCCGCCCGACGGTACGGAGACCTGAGTCCCAGATCAGCTACGGATGGGACGGGAACCGCCGCTCCACATAGTTCTCCAGAATCACCTTGAACTCGTCGACGATATGGTCGCCGCGCAGAGTGCGGTCCAGGGCACCGTCGATGAATACCGGAGCCACCGGGTCTTCGAAAGTGCCCGGCAGGCTGATGCCGATGTCGGCGTGTTTCGACTCGCCGGGTCCGTTCACGACGCAGCCCATCACGGCGACGCGCAGCTCCTCAACGCCGGGATGCTTCTCGCGCCATGCGGGCATCTGGTCGCGCAGGTACGTCTGCACGTCGCGAGCAAGCTCCTGGAAGTAGGTGCTGGTGGTCCGTCCGCAACCCGGGCAGGACGTGACCTGCGGCAGGAACGACCGAATGCCCAGCGACTGCAGGACCTGCTGAGCGACTGCGACTTCCTCGGTCCGGTCGCCGCCGGGTTCAGGCGTGATCGACACGCGGATCGTGTCGCCGATTCCTTCGGCGAGAAGCAGCGAGAGGCCGGCGGACGAAGCCACGATCCCCTTCATGCCCATCCCCGCCTCGGTCAAGCCCAGGTGGAGGGCGTAGTCGCCGCGAGCGGCGAGCCGCCGGTAGACCTCGACGAGGTCCCGTACGCCCGACACCTTGGCCGATAAGATGATTCGATCGTGCGCCAGGCCGGTCGCCTCCGCCAGCTCGGCGGATCGGATGGCGCTCTCCACCATCGCCTCGATCATGACCAGACGAGCCTCGCGCGGTTCCGCCTGTTTCGCGTTGGCGTCCATCAGCTCGGCCAGGACCGCCTGATCCAGCGAGCCCCAGTTGACGCCGATTCGCACGGGCTTGGCGTTGTCCACGGCCACCCGCACGATGTCCGTGAAGTGGCCGTCGTGGTGTCGGCCCGAGCCGACGTTTCCGGGATTGATCCGGTACTTGGCCAGCGCGCGAGCGGTCTCGGGGAATCTGGCCAGCAGCTGATGGCCGTTGTAGTGGAAGTCGCCGACGATCGGGACCGCGGCACCGAGGCCACGAACCTTGCGAACGATCTCCGGCACGGCAGCCGCAGCGGCCTCCGTGTTGACGGTGATCCGGACCAGCTCCGAGCCGGCGTGCGCGAGTCGAGCAACCTGAATCGCCGTCGCGTCGGCATCGGCAGTGTCCGTATTCGTCATCGACTGGACGACGATCGGACGGCCCCCGCCGACCACCATTCCGCCTACGTCGACGGCAGTCGAGTGCCGTCGCGCCGCCATCCCGGTAGCGTCCATCTCTACGGCGCGCCGCCCCGTACGATGTCGAAGAAGGTTATCCAGCCGATGAAAGCTATCAGGAAGGCGAAGCCCGCCAGATAGGCGAACGTCTCCACGCGACCCACGCCCTCCGCCTTGAAGACGCGCTTGAGGACCATGATCACGATCTTTCCACCGTCCAGTGGCGGGAACGGCAACACGTTGACCAGGGCCAGGTTCGCCGAGATGATCGCCATCATCAGCAGCAGCAGCATGATCGCGTTCGGCTGCGAAGCGACATGACCGACGTCGCTGGCAATGCCGACCGGCCCCTGAACGCCCTGCGGCCCGGAGGTTGGGTTGGTGGCGATCTGCTTGCCGATATCGCCGAGCGCCACGAGGATCAGGCTCATCGCCTTACCTGTGCCGTTGACCGCGAGGCTCGCCGCCTGCACGGGATTGCCGGGCGAGTTGACCAGCGTGGTGCCAACCTGAACGCCGAGAGCACCTTCGTTTGCCTTGGGCACGCGCAAGGTGACGACCACGGTGCGCTGCCGTCCGCTCGAGTCGGCGACAACCAGAGTGACCGTCTTGCCGCCGTGGCTGAGCAGGTCCG
>PMIE01000012.1 GCA_003156975.1 Chloroflexota bacterium
TAACGGCCGGAACCGCGCGACGGGCGACGAACCGGAGACTCCCGACCGCCGCCCGCTAAGCGGGGGGATTCTCGCTTGCCCCTACCCAGCCGAACCGGCGCCGCGCAGACCGGAGCGCGTGGGTATCCTGACCGCATGCTGCGCGTTGGATCGATAGTGATCCGTGTCGACGACCTCGCCCGCCAGATCGCGTTCTGGACGGCGGCCCTCGGCTACGTGGCGCGTGACGACCACCCCGACGATTTCGTGATTCTGAGGCCGCCGGACGGCCGCGGGCCGAACGTGTCGCTCGACCGTGTCCGGTCCGAGGTGCATCTGCCACCCCGGATCCACCTCGATCTCTACGCCGACGACCAGGCCGCCGAGGTCGAGCGGCTCGTCCGGCTGGGCGCCTCCCGCGTCGAGTGGAAAGGGCGTCCCGCCGATGCCGACTACGTGATCCTGGAAGATCCCGAGGGCAACAGGTTCTGTGTGGTGGACACGGCGGGGACGCGTCGGCGGTCCGCCGTGCGCTAGGCTTTCGGCGATGTCGAACACCAACGTGAGGCCGAAGGACGCCGCACCTGCGCGGCCATCCGGCACCAAACCCAGCGCCGCGCGTGGCATCTCCGAGCAGGCCGTGGTGCTGGCGGTCATGTTCGCGATCGGTCTCGTCGCGATGGCACTGCTCTACCGGCCGTGGAACACGCCCGCGATCGGTTACGACTCGGCCGCGTCCGTCCTGTATTTCGACCGGATCGCAGGTCGCCAGCCGCTCGAGGCGTTCGTGGGCGCGACGCCCAAGCCGCTGATGAGCCTGATCTACGGTCTCGCGTTCAACGTGTTTCACGATTGGCGGCTGGTGAGCGTCGTCGCTACCCTCGAATACCCGGCGATGCTCGTTGCGGTCGCGGCGCTCGGCTGGCGTGCGAGCGGCCCCGTGGCTGCGTTCGTGGCGTTCTTCGGTCTGCTGCTGTCGCGGCCGCTGCTGCTCGACGGCGCCCTCACCTACGCCAATCCCTGGGCGATTCTGCTCTGGGCACTGGCCGGTCTGGCACTCACGGCCGGGAAGGCCAGATACGCGTGGGCCGGTGTCGCGCTCCTCCTCGCGACGTTGATGCGGATTGAAACGGTCATCGTCCTCGCCCTGGCGGTGGCGGCGCTCGCGGCCTGGCGGCTCTTGCCGGCGCGCTGGATCCCAAGCGCCTCGCGCCTGCCCGCACGCCCACCCGCGCGTGCGAGCCTGCTGCTCCTCGGTTTCCTNNAAGTCGGCGGCGACCTGATTCACCATTTCGAGGCTTTGTGGCCGTTTCTCGCGCTGGCCGCCGTCGGGGTCGCGGACCTGATCCGGCGTCGCAGCGTGGTCGTGCTCCTGGGCTTGGTCGCGCTGGTGCCCGGTGTCGTGGCCCTGATCGAACTGCTCGCCTTGAAGAACACCTACGTTTCATACCGCTACACCATTCCTGCCGACGCTGCCATCACGTTCGCCGCCGCGATCGGCGTCGGGGCGGTCGCGCGAGTGGCGCTCGAGGCGTTGCGTCACCGCGCCCTACCGCGTGTCGTCGCCCGCGTTGCGACCGCCGAACGACCCCGCGATCGGCTTGGCCTCGCCGCGGCCGGGCTGGTGGTCGGCGCGCTTGCATCCGTGAGCCCGATTGGGCCCGTGACGCGCGGTGCCGGTCCGACGATCAACGACTACCGCGCCCTCCAATCGAACTACGAGCGCCTCCAGCCCGCGATCGCGGCGGGGCTCAAGGCCCTGCCGGACCAGCCGGCGTGGACGGTCGCGAACCTGGAGGATCCGAAGTCGGGCCCGCCGCCGTTGCTTTACGCCCCAACCTTGCTCAAGCCGCGACTCGCCGTCGATCTGGGTCTGCCGGTCTGGGCGATCGGTGAGGGCTTGCCGCTCACGGAAGTGGCGGATCCGGCGTCGCTTCGGGTTGCGTCGACGTGCCTCGTATACATAGATGCGACCCAGGGCGGAGACGTCATCGCCGCAGACCAGCCCTTGGAAGTGGACCGGTCCGTGCGCGTCGGCCACGTGAACGTGGAACCGCTCGCCGCCTATCCGGCGGATGGACTGTGGTTGGTCAGACTGAGCCCCGCCGGCGACTGATACGGAGCCGCGGCAGTGAGGTCCCGTCCCGCGAACCCGGCATGCGAATTCGCGCTGCTTCAAGGTTACTTCAGGATTATGGTGGAGCCTGTATCCGGGCTTCCTTCGCCTGAAGGTTCAGGACGAACCCGCGTCCGGCCACGCCACCAATCGAGACGCGACATGCTTCATGTCTGAGTTCGAAGAGACGGACACCACCGAGATCCGCCCCCGGCGCCGCCGGTTGGCCAGATTTCGTACGCCTGCCCGCTGGGCGTCGGTGTTCGCGCTCGGCGTCGCGGCCGCACTCGTGGCCATGACCTTGTACGGGGCGATGGTGCCCGGATCCAAGCCCATGACCCCGCAGGACGTCAACGCCCGAATCTCCCAGGCGCTGGCATCGGTCACGCCGGGGCCGGCTTTGTCGCAGTCCGCGTACGAGGCCATCAAATCGTCACTGGTGCTCGTCAAGGCCACCATCCCGCCCGGTACCGCCTCGGCCACGACTTCGCCACTCGCGAGCGGTTCGGCTGCGGCGGGGAGTCCGGTCCCAAGCGGCACTCCTCTTCCGTCCGGCATTTCCACGGCCGACGATTCGACCGGCAGCGGCGTCTTCATCAACGCGTCCGGCGACATCCTCACCTGCCTCCACATCGTCGCCGGTGCATCTGCGATCGAAGTCACGTTCGCCGACGGAACCAAGTCCGAGGCGGCGGTGGTATCGGGCCAGCCCGCCAACGACATAGCCGTCCTGCGGGCCAAGAACCCACCCTCGCCGATCACGCCGGCCGTCCTGGGCAGCCCTCGCAGCGTGCAGATCGGCAGCGAGGCTTATGTCGTCGGCAGCCCGTTCGGCCTCACCGGGTCTATGAGTTCGGGCGTTGTGTCCGGGCTGAATCGGTCGTTCCAGCTTGCCAACGGCACGACTCTGACGGGCCTTATTCAGGTCGACGCGGCCGTCAATCCGGGCAGTTCGGGCGGCCCGCTCCTGAACCGTTCTGGCCAGGTCGTTGGGATCATCTCCGCGCTCATCAATCCAACAAACCAGGGCGTCTTCATCGGCATCGGTCTGGCAGTGCCAATTTCCGTTGCCGGCGGAGCCGCCGGTCTGCCACCGGACTAGTCGACTCGCCCCAGCCACGCGCTCTCAGGAGGTTCAAGACAGTGCAAGCACAGGCCCCAACGGAGCCCACGGCGCCGACCGAGCGCCTCCTCTACGAAGTCAAGAAGGTCATCGTCGGGCAGGATCACCTGCTCGAACGCCTGGTCGTTGCCCTGCTGGCACGCGGGCACATCCTGGTCGAAGGCGTACCGGGTCTCGCCAAGACCATGGCGATCAAAACGCTGGCGGAAGCCATCGGTGGTGAATTTAAACGGATCCAGTTTACCCCCGACCTTGTGCCTGCCGATCTGATCGGCACCCGCATCTACAACCAGAAGAGCGGCGAATTCAATACCTCGCTCGGACCGGTA
>PMIE01000112.1:0-15903 GCA_003156975.1 Chloroflexota bacterium
CGGTCAGGATGACCTTCACGCGAAAGATTCCTCCTATGACGGTCGGCCTGGCCGAGCGTCCGTGACCCAGGATCGAACCCGCGGTCCGATGCCGGATTGCTTGACGAAACGGTCCGCCGCGTCGAACGCTTCTGGCAGCCGTCGAATGATTTTCCGCACCGGGGCGGGAGTCAGGCGGCGCACCTGAGCCATGTCGCGCCGAAAAGCTCCTGGATCTATCTCGAGTTCAGCGAGCTTCTCTTCGAGGATATCGTCCGAAATCCCGTCGAAGAAGATCTCGGCCGCCAGGATCACAACGGCCAGGTCGTCGATGCCTCCCAGGATGGGGATGCCATCCGGGATCAGGTCGCGACCGAGCAGAACGTAGCCCGCGGCGCCGGCGAGGATCGCCTTTCGGCTGGATGGGATTCGCGGGTCCAGTGCGAGCGCCCAGATGAGGCGCGCGTATGTGGGCACACGACCCGCGACGGGCACGAACGCGAGCCAGCGAAGCGAGCGCACGAGACCTCCCTTGCGCCGTCGCCGACCCTTCGAATCTCCAGAACTCGTGCTCGCCATCTTAGAAAATGGCCATCCTTGGCTCGCGCCTCCGGACAGCCCAATCGCTGGTCCTCTCCGGGGAATCGAGAGTCTATCAGGCGCGGCGGCGGACTACGAGGTGGGCGACTTTCCAAACGCAACCGGCGGCCGTGTCGACCCGGGCATGGAAAGACCGGGAGAGACGGCCCTTGTCCCTCCCGGTCTGAATAGTCTGTTTGGCGAGGCAGGCCGCCGGTGTGGCGATCACTGCCCCATGGAGTAGTTGTCGGCGTTGCACGGCGGCAACGATAGGGCCCGAATGGGGGCCCGAGATAGATGCATCCGATGGCGTAGAGAGCGCCGAGGCCCGAGAATGACAGGTGGCGACCGGTCCGTAGGCAGCGAGGCCGACCGCCGGAGGGCAGCCGGATTGGGGATCAGCGACTGAACGATCGTCAGGGCCCGCCGGCAATGGCCAAACATACGAAGGGGTAGGATCAGCGCAAATCCGCGAGTGCTTACGGGAACGGGGTAGATGAGCGGGCGGAAGGTTACTGGCCGCATACGAACGCAAGAAGATTCCGCGATCGGCCGAGACTCGGGCCACAGTTTTGTGGTGCCTGCCGCGCCCGCGGGGCCTGCCGCGCCCGGGACCGCCGCACCCGGGATGTCAGGGCCCTCCGCGGCGCCCACTTCTTCCGCCGCGCCCGTGGCCTCCGAGAAGGCGCCCCGTTCCCGCCGCGACCCGCTGGCCTGGTCGATCGCGATCCTGGCTGTGTTCATCGCGATGTACTCGGCCGTCTGCGCCTCCGGGCTGGCCGACCCCGATCTGGCCAATCGCTACACGGGCATCGCGGCGTTGCCCGGCGGCGTCATTCTGGCTCTCATCACCTTCCGCCTGATGGGCACAACGCGCATCGACCCGCGGACGCGCCTGGTCTGGGTAGTCATCGCGATTGCCGTCCTGGTGTACGCCGCGGGAGCGCTCCTCCATTCCTTGACAGGAGCGGTGTCGGTCCTGAGTGCGGCCTGGCCGGTCGGCTTGGGCCTTGAGATCGCGACCTATCTGCTCGTCACCATTGCCCTCGCGTTGCTGCCAAAGGCAGCTCGCACCACCTATGACATCGTGCTGTTCGGCCTCGACGTGACGATCGTCTCCTGGTGCGGGGCGATACTGATCTGGCACTTCATCATCTTCCCGATCGCACGCGACTCCGGGCAGGACATCGCCGCCTCGTTTGTCGCGGCCCTCTTCCCGGTGATGGACCTGACGCTTGTTCTGTCCATGGGGGCAATCGTGCTCCGCGGCCTGAAGGATGGCAGCCGGGCTGCATTCAGCGTCGCCGGTATTGCCCTCCTGGTCGTGCTCTGCGGCGACATGGTCTCGAACATCGAGCAGCTCCAAGGTACGTACATCTCAGGCGGGCTGTCCGGCACGTTGTATTCGATCGCCTGGCTCGGGATGGCGCTGGGCGCGTACCTTCAGTGGAGAATCCCGGACCGCCCTCGGCAAATCCGGGGCCTGGCCGGCTACGCTCGCTCGTTCCCCTGGCTGCCCTATGTCGCGGTCGCCGTTGCATTCGTCGCGCCGGCAGTGCGCGACTGGAACGACCCGGAGATGCTCAGGATGCATGTCCCCGCGACCGGGCTGCTCATGGCGCTGGTCGTCGTCCGACTTGGAGTGACCGCGCGTCAGAATGCCAGCCTGGCCGCCGCCGAACATGGGCGTCTTGCGGCGGCCGTGGACCAGGCGGCCGAGGCGATCCTCACGACGGATCGGGCCAGCAATGTGACCTACGTCAATCGCGCCTTCGTCCGCATGACCGGCTACTCGGTCTCGGAGATGGTCGGTCGCAACCCGGATCTCCTGCGTCGGCATCTAGATCCCGGGCCCATGGCAGAGGTGACCGCCGCCCTGGCGCGGGGCGAAGACTGGACCGGGCGCCTCGTCCTCACGCGCGTAGATGGCACAACCGTGGACATCGACATGGGGGTCGCGCCGCTCCGCGACACGCATGGCGCAATCACGGGTTCGATGGCGGTCGCTCGCGACATATCGCGCGAGCGTGCACTCGAAGTCCAGCTTTCCCAGGCCCAGAGAATGGAGGCCGTGGGGCGGCTGGCAGGTGGAATCGCCCACGACTTCAACAACATCCTGACGGCCATTACCGGGTTCGGCGAACTGGCCGCGGCCGAGCTGCCGAAGGACCATCCCGTCGCCACGGACATCGATCAGATCCTCCAGGCGTCGGAGCGGGCGGCGTCCTTGACCCGGGAGCTGTTGGCCTTCAGTGGCAGGCAGGTGATGCTGCCTCGACTCCTGGATCTGAACCACGTGCTGGACTCGCTGACGCCGATGCTGGGCCGCTTGATCGGCGAAGACGTCCAGTTGATCGTGCGGCTGGAGCCCAAACTCGGGCTGGTCATGGCCGACCGCGCCCGTTTCGAGCAGGTGGTCCTGAACCTGGCAGTCAACGCCCGCGACGCGATGCCCAAGGGCGGGACTCTGACAATCGCGACCGCCAACGAAGAGGTCGACGCCGCCTACGCCCGTGCCCATGTTGGGGCGGTTCCGGGACCCTACGTCGCCCTGGTCGTGACCGATGCCGGAGTCGGAATGACTCCCACGGTTCTGGAGCACGCTTTCGAGCCGTTCTTCACCACAAAGGCACGGGGCAAGGGGACGGGGTTGGGACTCTCGACCGCAATCGGGATAGTCCAGCGGAGCGATGGCTTCGTGAGCGTGGAGAGCGAGCCGAAGGTCGGCAGCGTCTTCACCGTTCACCTGCCGCGCATCGAAGGTGCCTCGAAACCCGATGAGGTGTCCGGTTCTGTGGATGTGCCGCGCGGTGGAGGCGAGACCATCCTGGTGGCCGAGGACGAGGAGGCCGTTCGGCAGTTCGTGGAACGGGTGCTGACCGTGGCCGGATATCGCGTGTTGACCGCACCCGGCGGTGCCGAGGCTCTCGCTCTGGCGAAGACGCGCCGCGATCTGGACCTGCTCTTCACGGACGTGGTCATGCCGGGAATGAGCGGCGTGCAGCTGGCTGCCAGGGTGGCGAAGACTCATCCGGGCCTGCCGGTTATCTATGCGTCCGGTTACTCGGAGGAGGGCGTGCTCCACGGCGCAGGGGACGGCCGGTTCCCCTATCTGCCGAAGCCGTTCACCTCCAATGAGCTGCTCGCCCAGGTCCGCGAGGTGCTGGACCGGCAGAAGACGGCGGCGTCGGGCGGATCCGGACCGGCTATCCCAACCGGGTGAGCAGCACGACGGCGATCAGTGTCCCGATCACGCCCGTGGCGGCCGCTGCTCGCGGTCCGGCGGCGAACTTCGCGACGGCGACGCAGGCGGTGACGATCACCGCCGCGCCAAGGCGGACGATGACCGGCGAGCTCACGTGGGATGGCGAGTTTCGGTTGACGATGATGCCGACCGCCACTATCGCGACGATTAGCACAACGGAGACGAGCCAGAGCCTCCTGTCAACGGAGTGCGTGGGCGTTGTCATGCGAACACGACCTTTCGAGGCCAGCATCGCACGTCGCGGGTCGCCGTCAAGGGCGTGCCGCTATGCGGGCGGCCCAGACATCGCTCGCACTTCCGGCCACATTGCCGCGCCGGGCGTCAGGCGAGCTAGACTGAAGACTCCACAACTCACCGGCTTTGGCGCCGGGTGAACGCGCCTTGAGGTACTTCTCCACGTGATCGTCACGCCCGACGGAGCCGTCGCCGCCGGACTGCTGCCCCTGTTGTGGGCAGCGGCCGTCGCGTCGCTCGTCCTGGCGGCTGCCCTTGCACTCGTGCCCAGGCTGAGCCTGCTCTCGCCGATCCTCTCGACGGTCGGCGGGGCCTGCGCCCTGGCGCTCGGTTGCGGCCTGCTGACGACGGGTTCCTCTCTGGCGGCGACCGGCGGCAACGTCCTAGGGATGGCCGCCCTGTCGGTGCGATACGACGGGCTCAGCGGCGCCTTCCTCATCGCGTTCGGGTTGTCGGCCGCGGCCGCGGCGTTGTCCGTCGTCGGCGAGCAGCCTCGCAGCCGGCCCGAGGGAGCCGCATTCCCGCTCTTCCTGGGCAGCATCCTGCTGGTCCTCGGCGCGAACACCGGCTTCTCGTTCCTGCTGGCCTGGGAATCGATGGCCCTGCTGTCGGCCTTCCTGGTCGTGGGCCTCAGACCCACTCGAGCGGTCGTCTCCGCCGGGAACGTGTACCTGGCGATGACCCACGTCGCCACCGCGGCGATCCTCATCGCGTTTGCGATTCTCGCGGCCGGCAGCGGCGGGCAGCTCGATTTCGCGGCGTGGCACGCGGCCGTGCCGAACCTGACGCCGGTAACCCGCGACGTGGTCCTAGTGCTGGTCGCCGTCGGGTTCACGACGAAGGCGGGCGCCATACCGTTCCACTCCTGGCTGCCCAGGGCTCATCCCGTTGCGCCGTCGCATGTCTCCGCGGTCATGTCCGGGGCGATGATCAAGACCGGCATCTACGGCCTCATCCGCCTGATCGTGGACGTGATGGGCGGCAGCCCGGACTGGCTGTCACTCGCGATCCTCGGCATCGGCGCGATCTCGGCCGTGATGGGCGTCCTCTACGCCGTGATGCAGCACGACATCAAGCGGCTGCTGGCCTACCACAGCATCGAGAACATCGGCATCATCCTCATCGGCCTCGGCAGTTCGCTACTGCTCCAGGCCCACGGCGCGACGGAGCTGGCGGCGCTGGCCCTCGCGGCCGCCATCTTCCACTCGATCAACCACGCCGCCTTCAAGAGCCTCCTCTTCATCGGCGCCGGTGCGGTGATCCATGCCACGGGGCTGCACGATCTGAACCGACTCGGCGGCCTTGGCCGAAAGATGCCGGTCACGATGCTGACGTTCGGGATCGGCGCGGCGGCGATCAGCGGCCTGCCGCCGCTCAACGGTTTCGCCAGCGAGTGGCTGACGTTCCAGGGCCTCTTCGGCGCGGCCGGCAGCGTCGCGGTTGAGCCGCTGGCCCGGTTCGCGGCCGCGGCCACGATCGGCGCCCTGGCACTCACGACCGCCCTCGCCGTAGCCTGCTTCGTCAAGGCGACCGGCGTCACGTTCCTGGGACTGCCCCGCAGCGCCGCGGCCGCCGCGGCTCACGAAACCACGATTCCCGCCCGAGCGGCGATGGGCTTTCTGGCCGCCCTGTGCGTCGGTCTGGGCCTCGCGGCCGGCCCCGTGGCCGGGGCCCTGACAACAGTCGCCCGATCCACTTTGCGCGTCGGCGGAACGCCGGCCGCCAGGGTGGCAGCGGTGGCGTCCGGGCCAGGATCCGGTGAGGCGGCCACTTATGCGGCCCTGGCCCTCGGGCTGCTGATGCTGGCCGCCATCGCCGTCGTCGCCATCTTCTCCCACTCGAGAACTCGTGCCCGCCGCGTCGATACCTGGACGTGCGGCATCGCTCCCAAGCCCGCGTTCCAGTACACAGCCACGAGCTACTCAAAGCCGATCCGGCTCTTCTTCCGCCGCGTCCTGGTTCCCGAGCGCGAAGTCCGCGTCGAATACCACCCCGGCACCGCCTTCCCCTCATCGATCAGCTACCGCAGCGAGATCACCCTGCTGCTGGAGGACCGCGTCCTCAAGCCGGTCCATCAGCTCAGCCTTCGGGGCGCCAACTTCGCGCGAAAACTCCAGGGCGGGGCGATCCAGCTATACGTCGCATACATCGTCATCGCCGTTTTGGCGCTGCTGTTGTGGGCCCGATGAACGGCTCGACGACCACCACCGCCCTTCTGGCCGTCATCCAGCTGATTGGATTCGTGGTTTTCGCGCCGTTCCTGGCGGCCACGATCAAGCGAACGAAGGCCGGCCTACAGAGCCGCCGCGGCCCCGGGCTACTCCAGCCGTACCGCGACCTGATCAAGTGGTGGGGCAAGAAGCCGCTGGAAAGCAGCGCTTCGGGGCCGGTCGCGCGGTACGCGCCGGCATTCGTGCTGGGAACGATCGTGACCGCGGCGTTGCTCGTGCCCTGGGCGACGAGCCGCACGCCTCTCCTCGGTTGGGGCGATCTTCTGGTGGTGGTTGGGCTGTTCGCCGCGGCCCGGTTCGCGCTGGCACTTGCCGCCCTGGATTCCGGAAGCGCGTTCGGCGGAATGGGCAGCAGCCGCGACGTCGCAATCTCCGCGCTGGCGGAGCCGGGATTGGTGCTGGCCCTGGCCGGGGCCGCGATCGCTGCCGGATCGAGCGACCTCGGTGCGATCAGCGCCTTCGGCATAGGGCAGGGCATCGGCCTCCTGGGCCCGGCCCATCTTCTTGCGGCCGCGGCCTTCGCGATCGTCGTCGCCGCCGAGTCGGGCCACTACCCGGTGGACAACCCCGACACTCACCTCGAGTTGACGATGATCCACGAGGGCATGCTGCTCGAGGCATCCGGCCGCTCGCTGGCGACTCTCATCTTCGCCTCGGAACTCAAGCTCGCGGTGCTGGCCGCGATCTTCGCCGCCGTCTTCCTGCCCTTCGGCGCAGCCACCGAACTTGCGCCCCTGCCGATCGCGTTCGGCCTGGTCGCAGGCATGATCAAGATGCTGATCGTCGGCCAGGGTCTGGCCTTTGTCGATGCCTCGATTGCCAAGGTGCGGATTCTCGAACTGCCTGACCTTCTCGGCCTGGCCTCATTACTGGCACTGGCCGGCCTCGCCGTTCAGGTGCTGCTGCCATGAACATCACCGCTATCGACGCCGCACGGCTCCTGGACACATGTTCCACCTGCATCGTCCTGATCGGCGTCCTGATCGCCGGGACGCGGAACATCGGCCGGGCCATCTGGCTTGTGGCGGCGCAGGCGATCCTGCTTTCTGTGGCCGTTGCTGGCGTGGGGCTCGCCACTCATTCGGGCCACTTGCTGGTAGGCAGCCTCGTGACGTTGGCGAGCCGGGGCATAGTCGTGCCGCTCGCCCTGGGCTACATCCTGCGGCAGAGCCCCGTCCGCCAGGAGCGGAACCCCTACATCGGGCCGCGGCTTTCATTGATCGCGGCCATCGTGATCGTCTTTGTCTCCGCCATGGCGGTCGATAGCTCGGCTCTGGGCGGCTCGCTCGGTTCTGTCAACGCTCCGCACGCACTGCCGGTGTCGGTGGCCGAGGTGCTGACAGGCCTGATGATCGTGATGACCCGGCGGAAGGGCCTCTCCATCGTGGTTGGGTTGCTCGTCTTCGAGAACGGCCTCGCCCTTGCCGCCTTCAGCCTGACCTACGGCATGCCGTTCGTCGTGGAGCTCGGCGCCACCTTCGATCTGCTGATGGTCGTTGTCGTCGTCGGCGTATACGCCCGCCGGATGCTCACGGTCTTCGGCTCGATGTCGACCGACCACCTGAGGAACCTGCGCGGATGACCGAGCTGATTGTCGCGGTTCTGTTGCTGGCGCCACTCATCGGCGGTCTGGTCGCCTGGCCGCAACGCGGTCGCCGGGTGGAACTGGTGGCCATCGTCGCGTTCTGCATGACCGCGGCGGCGGGCCTGGGACTGGCCGCGACCGTTCCCGGAGCAGGCCGCGCTACGGCCTTCGGCGGCGGCGTTTCGGTGGACGCGCTCGGCGCCTACGTCCTTGTCCTGACCATCGTCGTGGCCGCCCTGGCGCTGTGGGCCTCGCCCCGATACATCCGCCACGAGATCGCGTCCGGAGATCTGCGGCCGAGCGACGAAGGCCACTACTACGCCCTGCTGCTGTGGTTCGTGGCCACGCTGATCGCCGTGCCGCTCGTCGACAACCTGGGGCTGCTGTGGGTGGCCATCGAAGCCACGACCATCGTCTCGGCGCTGCTCGTCGGCATCAACCGCTCGCCCGACGCAATCGAGGCGGCGTGGAAATACCTGATCCTCGGCACCATCGGCGTCGGGTTCGCTCTGCTCGCGACGCTCCTCGCATATGCATCGTCGGTGCGGGTTCTCGGCGAAAGCTCCGACGCGCTGAACTGGACGCGGCTGATCTCCATCGCGCCGCAGCTGAACCCCAACCTGCTCCGCCTCAGCTTCATCTTCGCCCTTGCCGGGTACGGAACAAAGGTTGGCCTGGTGCCGTTCCACACGTGGCTGCCCGACGCCCACAGCCAGGCACCCAGCCCTGTGAGCGCGCTCCTCTCCGGCGTCTCGCTGGTCGCCGCTCTCTACGCCCTGATCCGCTTCCATCTGGTCGCGGTGGCGGGCCTGGGAATCGCCTTCTCCTCGACCCTTCTCGTAGCCTTCGGTCTGTTGAGCATGGCCGTGGCTTTGCCGTTCATGATCAGGCAGGAGGATCTCAAGCGGCTGCTTGCCTACTCGAGCATCGAGCACATGGGCCTGCTGGTCATGGGCGTCGGCTTCGGCGGACCGCTGGCGCTGCTCGGCGTGGCCCTCCACATCGGGTTGCACGCGATCACCAAGGCCACGCTCTTCCTGTCCGCCGGTGAGCTCGCGCAGCTGTACGGCAGCCGCCGGCTCTCCGCGATTCGCGGCACTCTGCATGCGGCCCCGGTGGCCGGCGGTGCGCTCGGAAGCGGCATCTTGCTGCTCGGCGGTCTGCCCCCATCAGGCATATTCGTCACGGAGTTCGCGATCATCGTCGGTGGCGTGACGCGCGGCTATTGGTGGGCCGCCGGCATCGCGGCGCTGCTGCTGGCCCTCTGTTTCGTTGCCCTTGCGGTTCACGGCAGCCGCATCGTTTGGGGCCACTCCGGCCCGTTGAGTCAGTCGCGGCACATAGACGTTGGCATGGCCTTGCGGCTCGCGGCGCCGCTTGCGGTTGTAGTGGTCCTGGGGCTGTGGACGCCCGGCCCGGTGAGCGCCGCCCTCGACTCGATCCGAGCAATCCTGGGGGCGACCGGTGTCTGAGCCGACGACGATCACCGCTCGGGCCATCCGCGAGAGGCTGGCAGCCGCGCTTGGACACGCGGTCTCCGTTTCCGGGCCGGGCAAGGCCGCGGCGCGAGCCGACGACGAGATGCTCGTCATGGTCACGCGCGAGGAGTTCGCAGCCGCCGTGACCGCCATCCGCGACACCGGCGCCAGACACGTGATGCTCGTCGGCTTCGACCTGCGCCGCCCCGCCTCGACCAGTGGTTCCAGCGCCGCCCGCGCCGCCGAGGCCCGGAGTGCCGCCGCGGCTGGTGGCGCCGGGGCGAGTGCCGCCGCGGCTGGTGGCGCCGGAGCGGAAGCCAAGTCCGCGGCAGAAGCCGCGTCCGCCGCCCGCCCCGGCGCCGGCCTCGCCATCGAAGAAGTGCTGGCGGTCCCGAACGGCCCGATCGTCCGCCTCCGCGTCGAGATCCCGCCGGACGATCGAACCTACCCGTCCCTGACCCCGCTCGTGCCCGCCGCGCAGTGGGACGAGCGCGAGTGCCACGACCTGCACGGCATCGTGCCCGCCGGCCACCCCGATCTCCGGCCGCTCGTCATCCACGAGCCTGACCCGCCCGCCGCGCCGTACAAGTCGTTCGTGGCCCACGGCAGCGGCGTCTACCAGCTGCCGGTCGGCCCGATCCACGCCGGCGTCATCGAGCCCGGCCACTTCCGCTTCTCGGCCGTGGGCGAGTCCGTGCTGTACCTGGACGCGCGGCTCTTCTACACGCATCGAGGCCTGGAGCGTTTCGTGGAGGGCCGCACCTTCGCCGAAGCGCTGCCGATCGTCGAGCGAGCCTGCGGCGTATGCACGGTCACTCACGCAACGGTGTACAGCCGGGCCGTGGAGCAGCTGACCGACACTGAGATTCCGCCCCGCGCCCGGGCCGCTCGAGTCCTCCTGGCCGAGATGGAGCGCCTCTACAACCACGTCGGCGACCTCGGCAACATGTGCGCCGGCGTCGGGTTCAACTTCGGCACGTCACGCCTGGGCTGGCAGAAGGAGCGACTCCTGCGCCTCAACGAGGCCCTGACCGGCCACCGATACCTGATGGGCGTCGTGGCGCCCGGCGGCCTGCGACTCGACCTCGAGAAGCGCGGGCTCGTGGGACTCGGCGCCGCGGTGGCAGAGATCGAGCACGAGGTCCGATCCATCGTCCGTCTCCTGGTCCGCTCCGACAGCTTCATGTCCCGACTCCACGGCACCGGCATCCTCACGCGCGCCGAAGCGCTTCGCCTCGGCGCGCTGGGCGTGGCGGCCCGAGCCAGCGGCCTGCCCGACGACCTTCGTCGCGACCGCCCGGCCGATGGCTACGCCGACATCGAGGTTCCGCAAATCGGATCCGCCACTGGCGACGTCGCGGCCCGGTTCCACGTCCGGGCCCAGGAAGCTGCCGTTTCGGCGGCGCTTATCAAGGAGCTGGCGGGGAGCCTGCCGGCCGGTCCGGCGATGGTCGTACCGCCCGGCGGCCCGCGATCCGGTTCCGTGGCCCTGGCCGGCGCGGAAGGCCCGCGCGGAGCATCGTGGCTGTGGCTCATGGCCGGCGCCGACGGCCGCATCGAACGCCTCCATCTCCGCTCCGCTTCGTACGCCAACTGGCCGGTCCTGGCGTCCGTGGTGCCGGGCAACCTCGTTCCGGACTTCCCGCTCATCAACAAGAGCTTCGAGCTCTGCTACGCCTGCACGGATCGCTGACATGCCACTCGACCTCGTCCGCCGACTGCTCACTCCAATTCAGAGCCCCGTCTCCACGTCGACCTATCCCGAGGCGGCGCCTCTGCTCCAGGACGCCACGCGCGGCTTGCCGCAGATCGATCCGATCCTGTGCGAGAACGAGGGGGCATGCGTGGAGTCTTGCCCAACCGGCGCGATCAAGTGGGTGTCGGGCGCCGTCGAATCGATCGACGCCGGCAAGTGCATCTTCTGCGCCGCCTGCGTGCTGGCCTGCCCGAAGAAGGCGATCGCGATGACTTCCCGAGTCGAGCTGGCATCGGGCAAGAGAGACGGCTTGATCGATCCGTTCGAGCCGCCCGCCCTCGGCCCGAATGCCGGCGTCGAAACCTTGCTGTTCGACCCATCGGCCCGCGAGCACATCCGGATGCGAGTCGACAGCCGGCTCGGCCGATCGCTCCACGTCCGGCACCTCGACGCCGGCTCGTGCAACGGCTGCGACTGGGAGATCGCCGCGCTGCTCAACCCGTACCACGACATCCAGCGCCTGGGCATCGACTTCGTGGCCTCGCCGCGCCACGCCGACCTGCTGCTGGTCACGGGCGTGATGACGCGCAACCTGGAGGAGGCCGCGCGGCGCACGTACGAGGCCATGCCCGAGCCGCGCATGGTCGTGGCCGTCGGCGCATGCGCGATCGGCGGCGGAGTCTTCGCCGGCTCGCCGCAGGTTCTGGACGGGGCCGGCGGCACTCTCCCGGTGGACGTCTACGTGCCCGGTTGCCCGCCCCGCCCGGAGGCAATCATCGAAGGGCTACTGATGGCGTTGGAGCAGCGGCGGTAAGTGCGGCTCAACCCGCGGGCACCGAGCCGCCGCGCCCTGGTTCCCATCAGATACTCAAGCGGTGACTAGTTTCCTCTATGGCTGGTGAACCACCGTTACCTTGACCGTGATCAGGCCCGAGTCGTCGCCTTTTGTGTTGTCGTTGATCGTCACGTCGAGATAGCCCGCCATGCCCGCGGTGAGCTTTGTGCCCGCCCCAATGCACAGCATCTGTCCGCCCATGCGCCCGACGAGTGCGCCATCGGTCAGCTTGGGTGCCGGAAAGCCGGTGCCGCTCTTGGGGGCGGCGCCCTTGCAGCCCACTTTGGCGACCGTCGTCCCCGTACCAGTGGACGACAGCCTGTACGAGCCACTGGCCTCCACCGTCACGACGTCTCCCGGACTGAGGAGGATCCAGATGGTTGTCCAGGGCGTTTGCCGCGACAGGCGCGTGGCCTTCGTTGTCACGACCGGCGTGGAACTGGCCTTCGGCGTTGGCCGGGTTCCGGGCTTCTGACTCGGGACGGCGCCGGTCGGGCCCGCCGATCCCGCCGGTCCGGTGGGGCCGGGCGTTGCACTCGTTCCCGGCGCGAGACTCGCGTTCGGCGAGGGACCGTCCGACGCCGTGGGTTCGCCGCTCGTCGTCGATGTGATTTGGGCGGTTGCCGATCCGCCGGCCACCGCGCGGTCCGTCCGTGGCGTCGGCGAGGAGGTTCGCGACGGCGCGAGCATCAGGGCGCCCGCGCCGGCGACCGCGAGCAAGAGCACGGCCGCCGTTCCGGCCACCGCGAGTCGGCGATTCCGCAACAGGGTCGCCCGCAGCGCCTGGGCACGAAGCAGCATGCTCTAGAACCCTCCTCTATCGATCGATGTGGTCGCCCACAGCCTGGATTCCCCGAGGCGCCGACCAACCCCCGGATCTGCGCCAATGCTAGCGGGTCACCCTACCGAATTGAATGTCCGCTGCACGACCATTCGCGTGTCCGACCGGTAGCGGCTTGCGGCGGCGCGGAGCGGCGGCCCGGGCATGGCGGCGCGGAGCGGCGGCCCGGACCTGGCGGCGCGGAACGGCGGCGCCCTCCGGTCCGACTTGACAATGGAACGGGCGTTCTGTACTCTCGGTTGCGGAAGGAGGCGCCTGTGACGAAGCACGACGCCGAACGTAAGCGCAAGATCCTGGACTACATCGCTGCGACGCTGCGGACCCGTGGCTACCCGCCATCCGTTCGCGAGATCGCCGTCGCCGTGGACCTTGCTTCAACGTCGGCCGTACACCACCACCTCCAGATGCTCGAGCGCGAGGGTTACCTGGAGCGCGGCGCCGCCCAATCGCGCGCTCTGCGCCTTACGCCAACTGCCGCGCTGCGGCTGGGGTTGTCGGGCGAGTTGATGCCTCAATCCGCTGCCGCGGAGGCCCACATCCTGCCGATCATCGGCGAGATTGCGGCCGGCGGCCCAATCGAGGCGTACCAGGACGCGTCGGAGAGCATGGCCGTGCCGGACCTGCTCGCCCCTTCCGGCGATGCCTACGTGCTGCGCGTCCGCGGCGATTCGATGATCAACGCCCACATCCAGGACGGAGACTTCGTCCTGATTCGGCCGCAGCAGACGGCCCGGGACGGAGACATCGTCGTCGCCCAGGTGGAAGAGAACTCCGTCACGCTCAAGCAGTTCTTCAAGGAAGCGGGCCGAATCCGACTCCAGCCCGCCAACCCAGACTACCCGGCCATGTTCTACAACGACGTCCGGATCCAGGGCAAGCTGATAGGGGTCATCCGCAGGCTGGACTAATCATCTCGCCGTCGGGCGGCCGATCCCTTCGTTGTCGCCGCCGCTCCTTCGCTCACGGACGTTGAGTCCGCTCGCTCAGGTGCTCGGCTCCGCCTAGGTCTCGGCTCGCCGGCCGGCGAGATGGGTCTCGCGACAAACTGGTGCTCCTGCGACGCCTCGGCCTAGGCCGTCGGCCGGCATTCGGCGGGCGCTGCGAATTCGCGAGGACCGTCCACATCTACTGTCCACACTCTTCCCACAGGCACCGCGAATTCGGGGATAGATCCGGCGTCTTGCGGCCGGTTGGTTGATCCGCCGGCCCCGCGACACCGCCACCATGGCACGAACAAGCAGCCAGGCCGCGAGGGACCGCCACCGTGATCGACAGACTGCCGCCTCAGAACGTGGACTCAGAGCAAGCCGTGCTCGGGTCCATCCTGATAGACCGCGACGCCATCATCGAGATCGCGGATTTCCTGCACCCGGAAGACTTCTACCGCCAGGCCCACGGGACCATCTTCGCCGCGATGCTCGGTCTCTTCGAGCATCGCGAGCCGATAGACGTGGTCACCGTCGCGGAGGCGCTCGAGCGCGACGGCCAGCTGGAGTCGGTCGGGGGCGCGAGCTACCTCTCCACCCTCGGCAACGACACTCCCACCGCCGTCCACGTCGCCCAGTACGGCCGCATCGTCGAGCGCAAAGCCGTCCTGCGCCGCCTCATCGGTGCCGCCGGCAAGATCGCCGCGATCGGCTATGAGGATGGATCGGATGTCCAGGAGGCAATTGATCGGTCCGAGGCGGAGCTGTTCGCCGTCAGCCAGCGCCGCTCCAACGACGGCTTCAGCCCGCTCCGCACCCTACTCCACGACGCCTACGACCGGCTGGACTACCTGCACGAGCACCGCGGCGAGATCGTCGGCATCCCGTCCGGCTTCGCCGACCTTGACCAGCTGACCACCGGTTTCCAGGCGAGCGACCTCGTCGTGCTCGCCGCTCGCCCCAGCGTCGGCAAGACCAGCCTCGCGCTCAACGTCGCCGAGCACGCCGCCGTTCGCGAAGGCAAGACGGTCGGCGTCTTCAGCNNGTCCTGCGCCTGCTTTCGAGCGTGGCCTCCATCGACTCGCAGCGCCTTCGCTCCGGCTTCCTCGAGGAGCTGGACTTCGCCCGCATCGCGCCCGCTTTGCAAGCCCTTTCGCAGGCACCCATCTTCATCGACGACACGCCCAACATCAGCACCATGGAGCTGCGCACAAAGGCCCGCCGCCTTCAGGCCGAACGCGGGCTGGACCTGCTGATCGTGGACTACCTGCAGCTGATGCAGGCCTCGTCCAGCAGCCGCGACTCCAACCGCGTCCAGGAAGTCAGCGAGATCAGCCGAGGCCTCAAGGGTCTCGCGCGCGAGCTGAAGGTCCCCGTCATCGCCCTATCCCAGCTCTCTCGCCAGCCCGAGATGCGCGAGTCGCGCGAGCCGCGCCTGAGCGACCTGCGCGAGTCCGGCGCAATCGAGCAGGACGCGGACCTCGTCCTTTTCCTGTGGCGCGAGAAGGAGAAGGCCGGCGAAGAGAGCGAGAGCGACGGCGAGGTCATCAACCTGCGTCTGGCCAAGCACCGCAACGGCCCCACCGGCGAAGTCAAGCTCTGGTTCAAGAAGAGCCAGACCCGCTTCGTCAACTACGCCGCCGAGCGCTACGCCGAAGCCGTCTAGAAGACTGCCGCCGGCAAGAGGCGGCGCGATCTGAACGTCTGCGCCTCGACTTGACGGGCGTACGCGAATGAACGGGCGTTGCCCGGCGCCTGCGTCAACCTCAGAGGCATGCACGGAGACACGCACCCGGCAGATGGCGCTCAACGGATGTGCGGCCGTGCCCGGCTCCACCGTCCCGCCCACGTCTCGGTGATCCGGACGGCGAGGACCGTGCGCCCCGGATGCTGTAGCGCAGCCGCCTTCTCAGTTGTTGCCAGCACCGCCGAGACGCATCCATCTCGCAGCGGCGTCGCCGTTCGCCCAACGTCACGCGGTCGCGGCGCCCGCCTCGCGGCCGGACCGGCGCCGTGTGTGCCGCCGGCCTGCCTCGCGGCGCCGGAAGAACCACCAGAAGCCAATCGCCAACGCGCTATACACGGAGACGGCCAGAGCGGCCGTCCAGAGGCCGGTGGGGCTCGGGTTGGGCTCGTAGCTGCTGACCGGATAGAGGAGTACGTGGGCAAACAGGAGGAGCGACAATCCCCACACCACGGCCCACCGTGCGCGATTCCAGGAGAACACTTCCTCGCCTTCCAGGTAGCGCAGCGG
>PMIE01000112.1:15965-26648 GCA_003156975.1 Chloroflexota bacterium
GCGGCGAGGCCGAGCGTCCAGAGCGCCACCTTGACCTTGCCACTCTGGCCGTAATGGCGGCGAACGTAGAGTTCGCCCGGGATCTGCGAGATCGCCGTGCCGACACCGATCCCGAACAAGGTCGTCCCGAACGTCACCGCGCCATCGCGGAACGGGAAGGTCGGCTCCAGGAACGAGTACAGGAGAGTCGCGAGGCCCAGGTACGCGAACAGGCCGGGCCAGGTCGTGGAAACCGCCTTGACCCGAGCTCCGACGGCGGTAGCGCCCGGTCGACCGCGCATCCACTTCGGGCGCCGCCGGCGCGCCCAACGCTCGATCAGCGTTCGATTGGCGGCGAGTGTGCTGTTGAAGAGCGGCGATGGGGCGCCGATCAGGAGCATGATCAGCAGGGTGATCCCAAAACTTCGGGCCACGTCCCCGGGCGCGAGCGACACGTCGAAAGGTCCCGGCACCGCGTCGACGATCGACGGCGCCGACGCGGCCGCTGTGTCGACCGCGAGAACGGCGACCTCGTTGGCGCCGGCCTCCGAGACAAATGCGCGACCCGTGACCGGGTCCAGGGCCACATTCGCGCCACCCCGGACGCCTTCGAGGTCCAGGACCGGGTGGAGCCTCCCGTCCGCGGCGATGTCGTAGACGAGCGCGGCCGCTCGATCCCGGAGAGGCACAAGGATCGAGTGGCGGCCCGGCAACAGGACGGCGCTCGAGGCCCCGCCCCGACCGGCAGACCCGCCGGCGCCCGCCGGGTCCGGGTCTATCGGCGAACTCGACGTCTGCTTGAGCACGTCGCCGGGTCCGACCGAGATCGTCGAGATGCTGCGAGATCCGTCCTCGACGACAAGTACGGTGCCGCTGGCCGGGTCGGGAACGATCGCGGTCGGGCCGGCAGCCGCGAGCGACGCGCCGACGATCGCCGGGGTGGATGCGCTCGCGTCGATGACCGAAACGCTGCCCCCGGCTATGCCTGTCGGGGTCGTGCCGGCGTACACGACATTTCGCGCCGCATCGAAGGCGAGGGCAGTAACCGGGCCCGGGAGGGCGATCGTCGTCTCGATCGTCAGGTCCGCGTCCAGCACGAGCACTTCGGCAGCACCCTGGATCGCCACGAACAGCCTCCCGGACTTGGGGTCGAACACCATGAGCGACGGGCTGCCTGGAACGGCGACCGTTCGGAGCACCGCCGGTGCCTGTGCCCGCCCGTCGACCTCCGCAATTCGGCAGTCCGCAGTTAGCGAGACGAACACGTGGCCCGTGCCCGGGTCCAGCGCGAGGGCATCGGGAGACTGGCCGACCGCGACCCGGGTCTCGACGTGGATGGCGGACGGATCCCGCGGGCGGCCGTCGATCACGGACAGGGTGCCGGCGGTCGAGTTTGTGACGAAGACTCGACCCCGAGGGTCCGTCGAGTCGATGACGACGCCGCCGGGGCTGGGCATCGCGTTCGCCGTGCCGCCAACCCGCTCGACGATCGCCGGGTCGGTCCTCGCGGCAGTGGGTGCCTGACCGCCGCCGAACCCGCCAAACACGCACGACGCGACCGGTAGGGATGATGGCGACGGCGACGGCGCCACGCTCGCGCTCGCACTCACGCTCGGAGATGGGACCGGCGTCG
Source organism: Chloroflexota bacterium (assembly GCA_003156975.1). Lineage (GTDB taxonomy): Bacteria > Chloroflexota > Limnocylindria > Limnocylindrales > CSP1-4 > Fen-1039. Next base: position 17,578 of record PMIE01000112.1, read on the forward strand.
TGCGGTTGAAGCTGAATGTGCCGTGCTGATGGTAGCTGTCTGTAAACGTACCGGAGATCTTCTTGCCGTCCGAGGAGACGGTGCCGGTGAAGTGCGAGGTGTAGCCCTTGGTCGCCAGGTCGAATTTGACGGTGGTGCCGCTGACCGATCCGGCAGCCGTGTACGTACCGGCGATCGCTGTGCCGGAGATCTTGCCGGTCGAGAAGTCCTCGGACTTGAAGTCGACGGTGTCGTGGTACTTGGCGGAGCCCACGTGGCTATACCCATCCCAGTGCCCTCGCACGTCGACGGGGCCGGCGGCCATGACCGCGGACGCGGTCAACGCAACCAAGAACCCCGTCGCCAGGACGCACGCAACGACCCGCCTCATCCCCGCTCCAATCTCGCCGCGCCGACCGCGGGCATCTGCCCGGGAACGGCCCGGGCGCTACTACCCCGGCCCTCTTGGCCCTATTCGCGACGCCCCTACGGCGCCGTTCTCCTCACATGGCCCGAGGCCTTGCGGTACCGAGCTGTCCCCGGCTCAGCAGGCCCCAACTTCCTGCCGGCGACGGCAGTCAGCCGGTAGTCTAGTGAGCCGTAAGGGCCGGCGTGTGGGTGATTACGCAACCCCGACTTGCAGTGCCGCCAGGACGATCATTTCCACGGAGCAGCGCGGACCGACGCACCCACGTCATCGTGTGGGTCTCCATCCAACGCGGGCGACTCGGCGGGCTTGCGTCAAGTCCTTGCGTCAAGTCCTTGCGCCAAGTCCTTGCGTCAAGTCCTCGCGTCAAGTCAGGGACGGCCCGCCGCGAGGGCTGGTTCCGGGCGACTCCGGCACCAGTTCCAGATAGTTCCCCGTTTGGAAACCCATGGCTTCATAGAGCAGCCGACCCTCGTCGCTGGCACGAAGCCAAATGCGACGGACGCCCGCCGATTGGGCTTCTTCGATGAGTTGCTCCATGAGCGCTTTGGCCAGCCCCATCCGCCGTGCCTCGGGCCGGGTGTAGACGTTGAGGACGTATGCCTCCAGACCGCCCGGACTGGCGGGACCGGGCGGATGCGCGAACCACAACAGGCCCACGCTGGCGACGGGCTGGCCATCCAACTCGGCGATCCAAGAGATGAAGTCGCGGCCAAAGTGCTCCCCCATCCATCGCTCGTTCGCTTCGCGCAGGACGGCCGGCTCGGCTGGTGACACGGCCTCAACGCGAGGCCTGAGGGCAGCCATATCGGCGAACATAGCCAGCCGGAACTCGACCAGCGTGGCTCGATCCGCGACGGCGGCCGGGCGAATCCGAACGCGGCCGGTGTCGAGCTGCGACTTCATGAGCAAACGATACCCGATGACCGATCCGGGTCGCTCGACGACAGCTCCCTCGCCGGCGACATAGCCCCACTCCTCCGGGCTATAGGAGCTGACTCACCAGAGCCTCGAGCTGTGCAAGCGACGCCGGAGTCGCGGTAGCGGTGATCGCCACAAGAGTTGTCCCCTTCGTTGCCACCACGCCCTCGTTGTCCTTCCCCCCGTTGAGCGGTTGCGAGAAGGAACGAGCCTGGTCTCCAACACCGGAAACGCTCGCGTAGGCTACCGGGAACTTGCTGCTGAAAAGCGCGATGGACGCCGGATCGATGTTTCTGATCAGCTCGATGATCACGTTCAGGCCGGTTCCCCGGTAGTCGCAGGCGAGGCCAGTCGCACCAGCTGGAAGCTTGGTTCCACCCCCACCCGATACGCCGATTGGGTTGGACACGGTGATCCCCAGGGCGGCGCCGACCGTCGCGGCGGTGGGGCAACTGGCGGCTGCTGTCGCGACCGCTGCGGTGGTGGCGGCGGCAGCGGGCGCGGTCGTGGCGGTAGCGGTAGCGGCCGTGGCGGCAGCGGGCGCGGCCGTGGCGGCAGAAGGGGTTCCGCTGCTCGAACCGCAGCCACTGACGATCACGCTGAGGACAAGTGCGGTTGCCGCCAGCCAGCGAGGACGGTTGGGTGACATGTGAAGCGCCTCCTTGCGAGCGTCACCTCCCGGATCTGACGGAGAGTCCATAGAGGGGCAACCGCTCGGCGCCAGCAGGTTATCCGATTCGCACCCTTCCAGCCGGAATCGAGCACGCTCGTCTCGATCCCCGCCTCCCATCACAAGACGATGACGCGACGTGGACCGGGCTGTCCAAACCGCCACGGCCCTGCCGCTGGAGGATTCAACGGCGTCCGGGCCGGAGCATCCAGACCAGCACCGCGGCGATGCCGGCGAGGGCGCCAACGACCAGGGCCAGGACCAGGACGATGAGCAGCGGCGTGCTGTCCCCGCCGGACCCTGTCGTGGAGGAATCGGCGTTGGGCGCGGTCGACGGCGCGGTCGACGGCGCGTCCGACGGCGCGTCCGTCGGCAGTCCGGGTGGCAGTGTCGCTCGCGCATCAGGCGTCACCGGATCCGACGCCTTCGAGGCCGGGCCGGTCCCATTCGCGTTGGTGGCTGTGACCGTGAACGTGTAGGCCGTGCCGTTGGTCAGGCCGGTCACCCTGCACCAGAGCAATCGCGCCGAGGAGCACGCCTCTCCGCCCGGAGACGCGGTAACGGTGTAGCCCGTGATCGGGCTGCCGCCGTCGTGGGCGGGTGCGGTCCAAGCGACGCGGGCCGAACGGTGCAGGGCATTGCCGAACACATGGGTCGGAGCTCCGGGGACGCCTAACTGGGGCGTCGGCGTCGGTGTTGGCGTCGGTGCAGGCGTTGGTGCTTTGGTCGGTGCAGGTGTCGGCTTGGGGGTCGGTGCCGGCGTCTTGGTCGGGGTCGGCGTCGGCGCTTTCGGAGCGGGCGCGACCCAGGTTCGGAACGCAAAGTCGGTTGCGGCGTTGTAGTAGGCGCCCCACGTCCCATGATTGACGAGGGCCGATCCGCCGGCGTACTGCGCGGTGGTCGCACCGTACGAGCCGGTCTGCGTGCCCGTCAGGGTGAAGACGATGGCGTACTGGCCGCCGCTCGAGATGTCCACGGGCGTGTTGAAGTGGTACCACGCCGGGTCCTTGACTGTGGCCGATCCCGTCGAGTACGAGGTGTTGGTGGGAAGCTTCGTGCTTGGATCGAGTGGCCGGATCCACACCGTGACCAGTGTCGCCGAGCTGTTCCACAGATACAGATCGACGCCGCTCAGCGGCGCGCTGTAGCCGCTGGTAAAGGTCTGGGCAAAAGTGGCGGCGCCCATGAAGTCGGTGGCGGTCACCTCCATCTTCTGGTCCACCACTGAGGTGGCGGCGAGCGCTGGAGCCGAAAACACCCCGAGCAGCAGCAGACTCGCCACGAAAGCGAGCGCACGACGTTTCATGGTCGAATGCCGACCTCGTGCTCCGACCAAGGACAATTCGGAACCCATCAGAACCCGCTCCTTTCCCCCGGCTCGGTCTTCCATAAACGCATCTCTCCGAGCCAAAGGCAGCTTCGTCGCCGACTGTAAGAGCACGCCAGGTGCTATGCAAGGACTTGTTTGCGCCACGTAAGGGCGCGTTTACGAATCACCGATGGGCAGCGTCGCCGGACTACCCTGCCGGGCTGCAAACGTGTCGCAGAGGCCCCTTCGATTCCGGCGCGCCCGTCGCTATGATCAACGCAATTCGGCGCGCCGAGCTCCGGGCGCGTGAAACGGGGTGGGGGCTAGCAGGTCTCCGTCGTCGCCTCCACCGCCGCGACCGCACCGGTTCGGTGGGGAGTGGTGCCGCCACTCGTCTGGAGGCCTGCGACCGGTCGAGGAGGAGTTGCCCAGCGTTGTCGCTCGGCGCGTTTCCAGGAGGTGGACCATGAAGTTCTGTCCGAGTTGCGGTTTCGAGCGGTTCACGAACACGGCGTCCTGCGCCTCGTGCGGCGCCGACTTCCGCCGGACGGCGGAGGCCATGGTGGAGGCAACTGCCGCCGCTCCCAGTCGGTCCCGACGACGGGTTGGCGTTGCGATCTGTGCCCTTGTGGCCGCGGTAGTGGTGAGTGGCGGCATCCTGGCGGCGTGCTCCGGCAACAGCGCAGCGCCCACAACGCCCGCTGCCGCCCCGGCCGCCTCCGGCGCCCTCAGCTCAAACGCCGCGTCCGTGGCCGGCCCAACACGCGCCACTCCGGAGGACGCCGTTCACCAGTATCTGACCGCGTTCGCCTCGAACAACGCGAGCCAGCTCCTGGGCGCCTGCGCGATCGACGAAGTCTCCGCCCATTTCCAGTTCGAGGCGCAGGCCACTCGGCTCGCGGCGATCATGCCCAACCAGTTCCTGCTCCCGACCGGCTACGCCTTCTACGCCGACCTGGACAAGTACGGACAGGCCTATGTGAACTTCAACCAGGTTCGCGGCCTCGCCCTCAGCCTGCTGACCTCACAGCCCGTCGATCAGCCCATCGTCCCGATCACGGCGGATCAGGCTCAGCAATACGTCAAGAGCGCCGACCCGTCGCAGCTCGCCGGTCTGAAGGTCGTGGAGACCAAGTTCCCGATTGCCAAGTTCGCGGCCGACTCCAAGACCCTCGCCAACTTCGCCGCCCAGGCCAAGGTGTACGGCGCGGACGAGCTGACCGAGCGGCTGGCCCTCGTCGCCTGGAACGGCAAGGACTACGCCGTCGGCTTCACGCTCGTTCGGTACGGCGGCGACTGGAAGGTTCTCAACCAGGTCTCCAACCTCGCGGGCACGCCCGTCACCGGCGCGGCGCAGCCCGTGACGCAATCGGGCTTCGACGCCTCGGTCGCCGGCTAGCTCGCTGGTGCAGTCGGAGGCGAGCCGCCTTCGGTCGGGCCAGGCGGAGGCGAGCCGGCTGTCTTTCGTCGGCGCATCAGCAGGAACCATAGGCCGCCACCTGCCAGCGCGAGGACGATGATGATCGCCCCGATGATCAGCAGGGCCGAGCCACCCGAGCCGGAGGTTCCGGTCGATGTGGAGCTGGCGGTCAGGGCTCCGGCTGTCTCAGAGGCCGCCGGGCTGGCCGAAGCTGCCGACGCGCTCGCACCGCTGGATGCCGTCGAGACAGGTGACGCGCTGGCGCTGGGAGACTCCGATGTTGCCGGCGCACTGGCGCTGCTCGACGCCGCCGCAACAGGCGTTGGGGTTACCTTCGGCGTCGGCGTGGGCGTCGGCGTGGGCGTCGGCGGCAGGACTACGTACGTCTTGAAGGCGAAGTCCGAAGGCTCGGGAGAGATCATGAACACCCAGGACGATCCCTGCATCTGCAATGCGTGACCGCGGAGATAGTCCTTGCTGTTCTTCGAACCCCAGGCCTTCAGGTCTCCCAAGATGTTGAAGACGACCGCGAGCTTCAGTCCGGACGTGACGCTCAGCGGCGTCGCGATCGGGAAGGCGACCCAGCCCGCTACGTGGCTTACCGGGACGCTCCCGGTGGCCAGGATCGCGCCCGTCGGGTATCCAGCCGCATCGATGGCTTTGATCCAGATCGTTGGGTTTCCGCCCCCCGCCAGTCTCGACTGCAAGTACAGATCGACCGCGCTGAGCAGACCGGTCTTGCCGACGGTGAAGGTTTGGGCGAGATGATGCGAGTAGTTGTAGGACACGGCGGTCCCATCGTTGTGCTGATCCAGAACGGCCGAGGCAGCCAGACTCGGCCCCGGCAGCAAGACGAGCAATAGCAGGGCCGCCCCTATCGCGAATGCACGAGGTTTCATGGTCGAACGCCCTCCCAAGTCTGCAGCCACAGCCTCAACCCGCTTCAAAGCCAACTCTCGATTGGCGAAGCATCTGAAGTGTGTTCCTTTGCCTGCCCCAGGACAATCTCGTCTTGGGCCAATGAGGTCAGCCTGGCGGCGGCTTGTAAGCGTGGGCGCCCCGGCGTGCAAGTATTCCGTCGTGCCATGTAATTCGCGGCTTACACAGCTGGATCGGCCCAGCCAGATGCGACACAACGCCGTTGGCGAGTGCGACTTCGCAGGCAGACACGACTCAGGCCATCGTGTCGGCACCTTCCGCGATCACCAATACGCGCGATTATTCGCAGGCCAGAATGAACTTCCGTTGCTCCTTCGAAGTCTGGATAGGGGCAATGAAGAGCTGCACCTTGTCCGTTCTGGAGGCGCACGTGAGCTATGGGGCACTCGGCCCGGTCGCTGAGGGCGACGCCGCGCTGTTGCGCGTCGAGTTTGTCCGACTCGCGGATCGCCACCTCGATGGCGCATACAAACTGGCCGGATATCTACTCGGCGACGCAGGCGAGGCGGAAGACGCGCTGCAGGAGGCACTCGCCCGAGCCTGGCGGGCATGGCCACACATGCGCGATCCGGACAGCATCGGTCCGTGGCTCGACAGGATCGTGGCCAATGTCTGCAAGACGCGGATCGCGGCGCGCAAGCGAGTTCGCAGTATCGACTTTGACGACCGACTCGAAGTGCACGCGCCGGACCCATTTCGGGCCACTCTGGCCCGCGACGCCGTGGGCAGGGCGCTGGACCGGCTTTCGGCAGAACAACGCGTCGTCGTCGTGCTCCGCTACTGGCGCGACATGCCGCTCGAACAGATCGCGACCAGGCTGGATGTCCCGCTCGGGACGGTGAAGTCGAGGCTCCACTACGCCCTCAAGCTGCTGGGACGGGAGATCGAGCGATGAGATTGCACGGGCGAAAGGAGCGTTCGGCGCAGCGCCCCATGCTCGACACTCGACTTCACGACATCTTCGACGACAAACGCACACCGGGCGCACCGGACACGCTGTACGACTATGTGAGGGAGATATCAATGAACACGCCGACTGATGGCCCTGCTTGGTATCGACGGCGTTGGAACGGACTCGGCAGAGGCGCTCGGTCGGCAGCGCTCCTGGCTGCAGTCGTTGCGATCGTGGGCGTCGGGATTACCGTCACCGTAATCATTCCGCGAACTACCGGCGTCGGCGCGGGCCCCGCGGCGGAGCCGAGTCCGATGGCAGTTCCAAGCGCACCGGCCGGGTGGAGATTCGCAGAGGCGTTCGGATCGCCCGGCGCGGATGGCCTCTCGGTCGCCACCAACCTGCTGCCGCCCGCGCCCAGGATCGCCATCCATGTCGTCTGCAGCGGGCCTGACGAGGTCATCGTCCTGGTCAGCACAGATGCGGATATCAGCCCGCTTGGGGGCCAGCCACTGCAAGCTGCGGAGTTCTCGTGCCCGCAAGACAACCGCGTCGAATTGACGGCTACGAGTGGGGCTTTCCAGTCCGTCTCCGCGGTCGCGGTCCGCAACCCGTCGAGTCTCGTCGACACAAACTTCACAGTGAGCATCGAGGTCCCGGACGCGACGACGACCGCATCGCCATCGCCCTAGCCTCGCGATCCGTCCCGGAGGACGTCACCCTCACGACCGGGTGATGGCGCGCATTCCCGGCCCGGCGGGAACGCTCCGATCACTTACGGGAGGACGACTTCCACTCGCGCCGGACGGAAGACGAGACTCGCGATCCCAACGAGCAGCCAGCAGACCGGGAGAGCGGTGTAGAGAATCTGGGCGGGCGACCGGCAACGGTCGCCCCATGCCGCTGGAATGGATTTGGACGCCGTCATCGCGCCGTTACTCCTCGGGCAACTCGTCTGCCTCGACCCAGAGACGATCCATTAGCTCCGGGGTTCTAAGCGGCAGCTCCAGCAAGCGCGGCCCTGGCCTGTAGACCCTGCCGCGACGCTGCCCGGCAGCCGCAAGCCAACCTTGGGCTGTCATCTCCGCAAGCATCGCCCGAACCCGTCCCGGCGAAAGGCCGAGCAACTCTGCCATGCGGGTAGTCCGTATAGGTCCCAAACGAGCCGTGAGAAGAATGAGCGGCCACGAGTCCGACCTCGGAGTTCCTTCGAGCTCCATGAAGAGGATGCCGGCGTCGTTTGGAATAGCCTCCGCCACCCGTCTCCGGATCCCCATTCGGTTGACGCAGACCGCCGCGAAGTACTCGAGCCATTCGGTCGCCGAGTGCTCTTCCGGTCTGTATGTCGCGCCATGCGTCGTCTGCAGCACGTACATGTAGCGATCGCGGTTTGCTCGGATCTCGGACTCGACATTGAGAAGCTCGGGTGCCCCTATCCCGCATCGCATCAGCATCAGAGACCCTGCGACCCGCGCCGTGCGGCCGTTGCCATTGACCCAGGGATGGATGGAAACAACATTGAGGTGCGTGAGGCCGGCTCGAACCAAGGGATGTAGGGCGTCGTCGTTGCCCAGCCACTCCACGAGTTGAGCCATCAGCGCTGGGAGCAGGTGAAACTCCGGCGAGCTGAAGATGCCACCAACGGTGACGGGCTGACGCCGGTACTCTCCACGCTCATCGTCCGGGAGACCCTCAGTGATGACGGCATTCAATCGACGCAGTAGTTCCTGCGACCATTCGAAGTCAGGGCGTAGTGCGGCGCGATTTGCCAGGTCGAGGGCGCGGTTGTAGTTGAGGACTTCGCGGATATCAGCCTTTGGCGCATCGACAGCGCCACCGGCAAGGACTTCCTCAACCTGACCGGCAGTGAGCGGATTCCCTTCGATCCCTGTGCTCCCGGCAACAGTCGCGCTCCTCGCCGCCGGCCATAGGGCGATGTTGGTCCAGCGGTGCTGCACGATTGGCCCCTCTGCCGCCACGTGGGCATCCCACTCAGCCAATAGCTCGCCAAGGCGAGGCGTTTCCTGGTAGGAGAGGTGCAAGCCAGTCATTTGTCGATTGCATTCCAAGCGATTAGAGTTGCCCGATGATGTCTCTTTATCGATCGTAATGCAAGCGACAACAGCGGTCTGGATGGTGTCGGTTGCCAACCGCCTGTCGGTTGCCAACCGCCCGTCGGTCAGATCCGGGCGATATCGCGACGCCGTAGTCCGGCCAGCCCGATGAGCGTGAGGCCGGCCGCGACCGCCGACATTGCGACCAGCGGCAGGAGGGTCAGGCTCGCAGCAGGCAGTTGGGGCACGNNGAACAGGCGCGGAACGCTTTGCATTCCGCCGCCTACGAGGCCGTAGGTGAGGCCAGTGGCCAGACCGGCGACGGCGAGCAGGATGACGCTGCCCACGCAAGCCACTGCGAGGTGACTCGCCGCGAACCGCCACCGCGAGACGGGCGTCGCCAGAACCAGGTCGGCGCGCATGGACGATTCCTCGGTCCGCACCCGCATGGCGGACCCGA
>PMIE01000136.1 GCA_003156975.1 Chloroflexota bacterium
CGACCGCCGGCGAGATCTACATCCGCGGCATGGCCGGCGAGCGCTTCGCCGTCCGCAACTCCGGCGTCAACGCCGTCGTCGAGGGCGTCGGCGACAACGGCTGCGAATACATGACCGGCGGCAAGGTCGTGATCATCGGCAAGACGGGCCGCAACTTCGCCGCGGGAATGTCGGGCGGCGTCGCCTACATCCTCGACGAAAGTGGCGAAGGCGGAGCTGCCGGCGGTGGCTTCGAGCGCGTCTGCAACAAGGAGATGGTCCAGCTCCTGCCGCTCTCTGATCCAGACGAAGCGGCCGAGATCCGCCGTCTTCTGGAGCGTCATCTCGAGTACACCGGCAGCGCCCGCGCCAGGGTGCTGCTCGATGACTGGCAGACGACCGTTCACCGATTCATCCGCGTCGTTCCGAACGACTACCGCCGCGTCATCGAGGCCCAGGCCAGGATGCGCGAGCGCGGGCTCTCCCAGGACGAGGCCGAAATGGCCGCGTTCGAGGAGAACGTTCTGGACGCCAAACGAGTGGCAGGGAACTAGGACGATGGGCAAGCCGACAGGTTTCATGGAGTTCGATCGCGAGCCGGCCCACGTCAGGCCGCCACTCGAACGGATCAAGGACTGGAGCGAGACTCACCCGGACTACGAAGAGAAGACCCTGCGCAATCAGGGCGCTCGGTGCATGGACTGCGGCATCCCCTATTGCCACACCGGAGCTCTCGTCAACGGCCTCGCGATGGGCTGCCCCATCCACAACCTCATCCCGGAGTGGAACGACCTCGTCTTCCGGGGCCAGTGGCGCGAGGCGATCATCCGCCTCCACAAGACCAACAACTTCCCGGAGTTCACCGGACGAGTGTGCCCGGCTCCGTGCGAAGGCTCGTGCACGCTCGGGATCAACCAGCCGCCGGTCACGATCAAGACCATCGAGAACGAAATCATCGAGCACGCCTTCCGCGAGGGATGGGTCGTCCCCGAGCCGCCTCTGGCCAGAACCGGAATGAAGGTCGCAGTCGTCGGCAGCGGCCCCTCCGGCCTCTCCGCGGCGGCCCAGCTGAACAAGGCCGGCCACGAAGTCACCGTCTTCGAGCGCGACGATCGAGTCGGCGGCCTGCTTCAGTACGGCATCCCCAACATGAAGCTGGACAAGTCGGTCGTGGACCGGCGGGTCAAGCTACTCGAGGCAGAAGGCATCACCTTCAAGACCGGCGTCTCGGTCGGCACGGACGTTGCCGCCGAGAAGCTCGTCAAGGACTTTGACGCCGTCGTTCTCGCGACCGGCTCCACCGTCCCGCGCGACCTCAAGGTTGATGACCGCGAACTGTCCGGCGTGCATTTCGCGATGGAGTTCCTCGTCGCCAGCACCAAGTCACTGCTGGGCGGGTCCGCCCCGGCGATCTCTGCCGCCGGCAAGAACGTGATCGTCATCGGCGGCGGCGACACCGGAACCGACTGCGTCGGCACGGCGATCCGCCAGGGCGCCAAGAGCATCACCCAGCTCGAAATCCTGTCCAGGCCGCCCGACGCCCGAGCCGCGGACAACCCCTGGCCGCAGTGGCCCAAGGTCTACAAGCTGGACTACGGGCAGGAAGAGGCCGCGGCCCAATGGGGCGCCGATCCGCGTCGCTACCTCGTGAACACGCGCCGGCTCATCGGCGAGAGTGGTCACGTGAAGGCCATCGAGACCGTCGGCATCGAGTGGGTCCACAATCCCGGCGGCCGGCCGGAGCCTCGCGAGGTCGACGGCACCGAGGAGTCGCTGCCGGCGGATCTGGTCCTCATCGCAATGGGCTTCGTCGGACCCGAGCCGAGCCTTCCCACCGCCTTCGGCTGCAAGCTGGACCATCGCGGCAACATCGTCCACGACGACGACTTCATGACAACGGCCGCCGGTGTCTTCTCCGCGGGCGACTGCTCGCGTGGCCAATCGCTCGTTGTCTGGGCGATCAACGAAGGCCGCCGAGCCGCCCGAGCGGTCGACAAGTATCTGATGTTCGGCGAGTCGGTCCTACCAGACTACTAGAGCCGGATGGCGCCAGGCGGCGATCGCTTCCCTGCCGCCTCTGCTCCTTGCTCACGGACGTTTCAAGTCCGCTCGCTGCGGTGCTCGGCTCCGCCTCGATCTCGGCCGCTCGGACGCCATCCGGAGTGCGTGGCAACTCGATCGGCCGGCGCATTCCGGCGTTCGCTCTTGCGAATCGGGCGGGCGTGCCCCTGTTCGCCGAGACCGCGTGCCGCTACCGTTCGCGTGTGCCCGTGCCAGACACCGAGACCGAACGCATCCGCCGGATCTACGATCGCCGATCCGCGACTTCCGCGGCGCCGAAGGGCGACGCCAACCTCCGCTGGCTCTGCGGACAAGCTCAGGGCGAAACCCTGGAAGTCGGCATCGGCCGGGGGCGGACGCTGCCCTTCTATCCGCCCGGCATCCATCTGAGCGCCATCGAGTTGAGTGGTGTCGCGCTCGAGACGACCCGGCGCCGCGCCGTCGAGTTGGGCATCCATATCACCCTGCATCAGGGAGACGCGGCGTCGCTCCCCTACCCCGACGATCACTTCGACACGGTTGTGTTCAGCTTCGCTCTGTGCACGATCCCCGACGACCGCACGGCCGTCGCCGAGGCAGTTCGGGTTCTCTGCCCGGGCGGACGGCTACTGCTCGTGGAGCACGTCCGGAGCCCCAACGTGATCGTGCGCGCACTGGAGCGCCTGTTTGAGCCGATCGAGCTCCGGCGGATGGGCGACCATTTGCTGCGCGAGCCGCTCAACCACGTCCTGGCCGAGGGGCTCGAGGTGGAGCGGCTCGAACGGTCGTGGCTCGGGGTGGTCGAGCGGCTGGCGGCGCGCAAACCCGAGGCAGATGAACTCGAAGAGGCCGTCTAGGAAGTTGCTGCGCGCGCGCCACCGCGGGTCCGATTGAGGCGGCGAGTGGCTTACTTCTTCGGCGTGGCGGCCGGCGTGCTCAAGGACGCGGGCGGGGCGCTCGGGATGCCGTCGTAATGGGCCGGCTGAACCCAGCCGAAGTCTGACAGCGGCCAGTAGCGAAGCCAGGCACGCCCGATGACCGTCGACTTCTTGATCGGGCCGAAGATGCGCGAATCGGTGGATTGATTGCGATGGTCGCCCAGAACGAAGATGTCGCCGGCCGGAACGCGGCAGGTCAATTGCGTCGCGGACCAGTCGCAAACATGCGAAGCGACTACCTGAGAGTCCATCGGATCGATTTCGCTCATTCGCGTGCCCTGTCCATCGTCCGTGAAGGCGTTCGGTTCGTCGAGCTTGACGCCATTCACGAACACCAGGCCGTCGTGGATCTGGACCACGTCGCCGCCAATTCCGATAACGCGCTTGATGAAGGGAACGTCCTTCCCGTCTTCCAGGTGGCCCGCAGGTGGCTCGAAGACGATCACATCACCGCGGCGGTAGTCGGTCAGGACCGGCGAGATCTTGTCCACGAGAACCATCTGATCTTGGTGGAGGGTGTTCTCCATGGAGATACCCAGGATCTGGTACGGCTGGGCAACGAAGTGCTGGACGAGGAAGAAGATGATCGCAGTCAGCAGGACCGTCTCGACGATCTCGATCAGGCAGCCGCGTACGCGGGCCGTGCCATTCTTGTTGTTCTGCGCTTCGGGAGCCAGGACTTCGTCGCTCATCCGGAGCATTACCCCTCTGATGGTTGCGGACGATGCCGCGAAAAGGGCCGGGCCGTGGGCTCGCGTCCGGATACCGGTCGCGACCGGCTAGAAGGTAGCACCTCCGGAGGTTTCGAGAGGCGCCGCCGCCGACGCGCGGCCTTCGTTCCGACGGGTGGACGCTCGTCCCCGACGAGGCGCCTGCGCCGCCGCCGAGCGAGGCAGTCGCGAGCGAGCCACAATCGGTCGTCGCGGCCAGCCGCAACAACGGCCAATTCGCAACCCCTGAGGCCCGAGTGGACGTATTCCTGTTCGTCGGCGTTCCGTTTGGCATCCTGCTGGTCCCGTTCGTTTGGGCCGGGTACGCCATCGGCGGAACCGCGGGCGGCCCGGACCCGGCGCAATCGGCCCGAGCCACCCTGCGACTGCGAATTGGCCCAGCGGCGCTGGTATTGCTGGCGGGCGCACTGTCGATGCTGGGCGCAGCCGCGGCGGCGACGGCCGGGGCATTCGCCCACCTGACGGACGTGGCCTTTGCCATCGAACCCGCCGCCCTGCTATTCGTTCTCGAAGCCGCCGTCGATCTGGCGCTGGCGATCCTCGTCATCCTTCCGGGTTGGTCCGCGAGACGCGCCTGGATACTGCGGACAACCGGCGTCTACTGGCTCTGTGTCGCCCTGCCGGCCTTGATCCTCGCGGATGCCGGTCCCGGATGGCTGTCGACGGACCCGGCCACGGCGATGATGCTCCTCGGCCTGCCCGCGTTCGCCTGGGAGGGAATTGCGGTTCTGCTGCCGGCTATGTCGATCTGGCGAGCCAGCGTCGCGCGCCATTCTTCCGATCCGCTTCCCGCCGACATCTGACGTCCACCCGGTCGTTCAACCATGCTTGCTCGCAGGCTGTATCGTCTGAGGCGTGAGTACTGTCGTTGAATTCCGCGGTTCATTCCGGCTCATGGAGAGCGATGGAGATCGCCTGCGGCGCTCTGGGCGAGGGACCTGGTACGACCGCTGCGGCGAGATGGCGCTGACCGAGCACGACAACCCCAAGTGCGATTCGTGCGCACGCGGCGTCAAATGCGGGATGGACTGCACCTTGAGCCGGCTGGTCTGCCCCGGATGCGGGGCGACGGCCTAAACAGACGGGCGATGCGAGCTACGGGCTCGCCGGCTCCGGGTTCGGCTGATGCATCCACATCCACTGACGGGGAGTCAGGCCCGAGGTTTGGATAGCGGCCGCCTCGGCCACACCCACATAGCGGTAATGCCAGGGCTCGTAGATGTAGCAGGTCAAGGCCGACTTGCCGCGCGGGTAGCTCATCACGAAGCCATATTTCCATGCATTGGAAGCCAGCCAGACGCCTGCGGCGGTCTGCGTGGCCCAATCCTTGAAAGTCCAGGGTTGAGGTCCGCCGCGACTCTCAAAGTCGATCGCGAGGCCCAGCTGATGCTCGGAGTGGCCCGGCCGGGCAGAGGACGTCAACGCCGCCTTGAAGCCCTCGACATTCTGCCAATGCCCGAAGGTGATGACCTGAGTGCGGTAGTCACGATAGGCAGAGAGGACTGCGAGCGGGGCCCTGGCGGCAGTCGCCGCGGCCGTCATGCGCCGCAGATCCGGAGTCATGATCGACCTAACCAGTTCCCTCGAGTTGCCGCCGACGCCGAGGGTGGGCACGAGATCGGTCGGAGCCCATCCGGCCGGCAGGGCATACGTCGTGTCCACCAGCGTGAGCGACCAGTGGGTTTGGCTGATGAGAGGCGTTGTCACGCGGCCGTAGGCGCAGGCGGGCAGCGGCTCGCCGTTGGTGACTAGCGTTCCAAGAGGCAGCTCGGCGACAATCGGGTTGACTTTCACCGGCGCGGGCTTGGCGTTTGCCATCTGCGGCTCGGTGATAGCCGTCGCCGGCCCCAGCGATGCAATGTACGCGGCGGCCGCCGAAGTCTCGGGCGTCGGCGAATTCGCCGCAGGCTGCCTTGCCGCCGGCGTGGACTCGTCCTGGAGGGCGGCCGGATCTGCCGCGGCAACGTCGCGCGCATTCCAACCGGCGACCGACGCGCAGCAGATCGCCAGTACGGCGAACGCCGCCACCCCGATCGAGACCCGCAGTCGCACCTATCACCTCGCTGGGCCTGGACGGGCGGCCGACATCGGCCAGATCCAGGCTGACCTCATCGTAACGGGCAATGCCCATCCGGCGCTCGCCACGTCGCTGTGAGGCGCGCCGCCGCGCCGAGCCGCTGTGAGGCGCGCCGCCGCGCCGAGCCGCTGTGAGGCGCGCCGCCCCGCCGAGCCGCTG
>PMIE01000114.1 GCA_003156975.1 Chloroflexota bacterium
CGGATACCGCGGCACCATCCACTTCGCAAGCTCGGACACTGCGGCGGTCCTGCCGGCCAACTATCTGTTCACGGCCACCGATGCGGGCGTCCATACGTTCGCCTCGGGGGTCACTCTCAAGACCGTCGGGACGAGCTCGGTCAGCGCGACCGACACGGTCAGCGCATCGATCACCGGATCTCAGAGCGGCATCCTCGTCACCCCCGCCGCCGCCAAGACCGTGGTCCTCTCGGGAATGCCCAACCCGCTCCTGGCCGGCACCATCGCCACCTTCACCGTTACGGTGCGTGACACCTTCGGCAACGTCGCTGGCGGCTACCGGGGCCGGGTCCACTTTACGAGCACGGACCTCGCCGCGGTCTTGCCATCGAACTACACCTTCACAGCGTCCGACGCCGGCGTCCACACGTTCAAGCTGATCCTGACCACCCCGGGGTCGAGGACCGTCACCGTAACCGATACGGTGACGACGACCATCACGGCGACCTCGACCACCGTCGTGACCCAGGCGCCGGCGGCCAGGCTCGTCGTTACGGGCTTCCCGACCACCGACGTCGCCGGTGTAGCCCACGCCGTCACCGTCAGCGCGCGTGACGCATACGGCAACGTGGCCACCGGATACCGCGGCACGATCCACCTTTCGAGTTCCGATCCCTCGGCGGCTCTGGCTGCCAACTACACCTTTACAGCGTCCGACGCCGGAGTACACACGTTCACCGTCGGCGCCACCCTCAAGACCTCCGGGCTGCAGTCGATTTCCACGACCGACACCACGACTGGCTCGATCAAGGGATCCGAGTCCGGGATCTCTGTCGGGGCCGCCGGGGCGGCCACGCTGGCTGTCGAAGGCACAGGCGATCCGATCCTCGCCGACTCGGTCACGGTCTTCACCGTGACGGTGTTGGACGCCTTCGGCAACGTCGCCAGCGGCTACACCGGGACCGTCACTTTCACAAGCTCGGACCCGGACGCCGTCGTTCCTTCGGATCAGACATTCACCGCGGGCGACGCCGGGGTCCACACTTTCGTCACGATCCTGGCGGCACCTGGCAACGCAAGCGTGGTTGCGACGGACAAGGGCACGGCGGCGATCACCGGAACATGGAGCTTCACCGTTACCGCGCCGTAGACCGTGGGTGAATTGCCGGGAGGCCTCGCTAGTCGCTCCCGCCCGGCAACTCGAAACGCATCAGCTTCCACGTGGCGAGGACGAGCGCCGAAACCACGAGCACACCGGCCAGGAGAAGGGCCGTCTCAGCGGAGAGGCGCACTTCCTGGAGCGGCAATTTGTAGACGGCCGTCGACGCGCCCAGGGCGTACTGGCGGATCGACAGGTTCGCGATTCCCGGCAGCATGAACGAGAGAGCTCCCTCCCAGACAAGCATGTAGCCGATACCCAGGACCAACGCTCGGCGCGTGAACAGGCTGACGGCGAGAAAGAGAGAGACATAGCAGGCGGAGCCGACCACCACCGCGAGGAGCTGGGCCATGGTCGCGGAGACTCCGTCGCTTCCGGCCGGAGCCATATCGATGATGCCGGCCAGCACTGTTGACGAGCCGGTCAACAGGATCGCCATCGCCAAAGCGGTGATGGCCTTCGCCGCGATCACGATCCAGCGAGGCACCGGCTTGGCCAGCAGGTAGACGACCGTGCCGTCGTCGATCTCAGCTCCGAATGCGCCGGACCCGAACAGGATGGCGACGAGCGGCATGAGGATCGTCATCGTGATCGTGTCGAAGATCCGGCGGGTGAAGCGTTCGACTTCGGTCTCACCTGCGGCACGGAAGGCGACGGCCAGCAATACGGGAAGCGCCGAGAGAAGGATCAGCAGCAGGGTGCGACGACGCCCAAGCAGCTGTCGCAGGGTGACCCTGGAAATCTCCATGAAGGCAGCGATCAAACCCACCGGCGCCACCTCACTCATCGCCGCACCAGATAGTCGAAGACGCTCTCCAGCGACTCATCGGCAGGTGTGACCTCCAGCAGCCGAACGCCCGCGGCGCGACTCGCTCCGGCGATCAACCGCCGGAATGCGCCGAGCTGGGCGGTCTGAACGCACAAGCCGGCCGGCGTGAGCTCGACCGCGAAGACCGCCGGATCGGCCATCAACGTTGTGGCGAGGCGGCGATCATCGCTCGAACGAATGGAGATGTTGTGCGGCCTGTCCGTCATCAGGGCGCGTATCGCGCGGAAGTCCCCGGAAGCGGCCAGCCGGCCGGCAACAACGACCAGGATTTCCGTTCCCACCCGCTCGACTTCCTCGAGGATGTGCGACGAGAAGAGGATCGTCCGACCCTCATCCGCCAGGACACCCAGGAGGTCCATCATGGCAATTCGCTGGCGGGGGTCCATGCCGTTGAACGGCTCATCGAGGAGAAGCACCTGCGGGTCGTGGACCAGCGATCCGGCCACTTTGACGCGTTGGCGCATCCCCTTGGAGTACGTCCCGATCTGGCGGTCCATCGAGTCTTCCAGCCCGACTCGCGCGATTGCCGCCCGCGCCGCGCCGTCTGGGTCGCGCAGACCCTGCAGTCTGGCGTTGAACTTCACGTAGTCCCGGCCGGTCAGGAATGGGTATACGGCCTCTCGCTCCGGCACCAGCCCGATCTGGCGGTACACCGACGGATCTCGGTGGGGGCTGCGGCCCAGGATGTGGACCGATCCGGCAGAGGGTGCGAGGAAGCCGGCGAGCATGTGAAGGAGCGTCGTCTTGCCGGCGCCGTTGGGGCCGAGCAGGCCGGTGACGCCGGCGCCGAGACTGAAGCTCACGTCATTGACGGCGACCACGTTGCCGTACCAGCGTGCGGCGTGGACGAGTTCGATGGCGGGCGCAACCTCAGACCGAACCTGCAGTCCGTTGACTTCGGGGTCGACTTGGGCGGTCATGCGGGCACTCGGCGGTAGCGGTAGACGAGGACTGCAGTCGCCACGACGATGCTCCCGATCGAGGCCACCAGATAGGTGCCACTTGTCAAGGAGCCGGCGAAGTCCTGCGGGTCGAGCGGCTGACCGAAGAACCAGTAGGTGGCTCCGATAAGCGAGGTGACCGGCGTGAAGACAAAGAGCTTGTCTGTCCAGGAGCCGCCGCCCGTCTGGCCGATCGAGTACAGAGCCGCCGGGATCGCCTCCATGAGCAGGATGTAGGCGACGATTCCGATGGCCGAGTAGGCCCGGCGCGGCGAGAACGATGAAATCGCCAAAGAGAGGCTGGCCAGGCCGGCAGCGACCAGCGCCGTGGCCGGGATGGACGGGAGTGCCTTGGGCAGCTCGTCGCCGACCGCCTTGAACGCATCCGACTGCATCAGGACGTCGCCGACGAAGAGGGCCAGGGCCGGGGCCGCCAGCAGAATGAAGAGCGAGAGCGCGAGAGAACCCAAGCGAGCCACGGCGTACGTCATGCGGCCCATTGCCCTGGTGAAGTAGAGCGGCAGCACGTGGTACCGCTGATCGCGGCATACAAGTTCCGGGGCCTGGGCTACGCAGAAGAGGAAGGCCAGAAAGTAGAAGTCCGCGAAGTAGTTGTGATAGTTGAGGAGCTGGAGCTGGTCACCGGCCGCGATCCGCTGGGCGAAGACGGACGAGAATGCCAGTTGGACCACCGCCGGCAGCGCATACAGGCCGGCGAGGATGAACGGAGCAGCTTTTGCCGTCATGGGCCGCCCGAGACCCCAGACGCCGCGGAAGCTCTCCACGAATAGCGACCACATGGCGTAGCCACGGCCATTCCGCTTGCCGTTGTAGTGGCGGTAGCCGAGGTCGTAGATGCTGCCCGCCGGGGCAGTGGCAGCGGCGATGGCGGTGGCCGGCGCAGTAGCCGGGACCCCGGCGGCGCGCTTCGGATCGGTCATTGGGCACTCCCCGGAGCGGCGGCGTCGTCGCGAAAGAGGTCTTCCAGCCGGCCGCGTTCCTGGCGGATCCGGACCAGCGGCACGGCCAGATCGGCCACGGCGTCGCGGACCACGTCGTACAGCGCATCGCTTTCGATCGCGACAAGGACGCGGGCTCCGTCCTGGCGCGCGCGAGCTCCCTTCGCGACGAGGGCGGCGGCAAGCCGGTCTGCGCCCTCTTCCACCTCAACGGCCAGGACCGGCACTCGCCGGGTGAAATGAGAGATGGGAGCGGCCTGAAGCAGACGGCCGGAGTCGATCGCGAGCAGGTACGTGCAAACCTGCTCGATTTCGCCGAGCAGATGCGACGCGACCACGACCGCTATCCCAAACTCGGTGCCGGTCCGCTTGATCAGGTCCAGCATCTCGTCGCGGCCGGCCGGATCCAGGCCATTGGTGGGCTCGTCGAGCAGCAGCAGCTTGGGGTCGTGGACGAGTGCCTGCGCGAGCTTGACGCGCTGCTTCATGCCAGTGGAATAGCCGCCGATCTGGCGGTAACGCTCTTCGTACAGACCCACGT
Organism: Chloroflexota bacterium; assembly: GCA_003156975.1. Taxonomy (GTDB): domain Bacteria; phylum Chloroflexota; class Limnocylindria; order Limnocylindrales; family CSP1-4; genus Fen-1039. Next base: position 4,409 of record PMIE01000114.1, read on the forward strand.
GACGCAGAACCTCGGCGGTTCGTTCGCGAGCCGCGGATCTCGGCAGACCCGAGATACGGGCCATATGGGTGACGAACTCCGTTGCGCCAACGTCCGGAGGCAGACAGTCGTGCTCGGGCATATAGCCCACGATCTGGCGGATCGCCCGGGTCTCACGAACCGAGTCCATCCCGAGCACGCTGGCGGTGCCACTGGTGGGCGCCACAAGCCCCAGGAGGATCTTGAGCAGCGTGCTCTTGCCTGCGCCGTTTGCCCCGACCAGTCCGATGATGCCCGGCTCAACCGCCAGGTCGAGCTTTTCCAGGGCCTTGACCGGCCCGTAGTGTTTGGTCAGGCCCGAGGCCTCGATCAGCGCCATGTCCAGATACTGTCCCCACCACGTCGATGAAGCGTCATCATAAGTGCTGGTTCTCGCTCATCATCGAGACCGATCGCAAAGATTGCGAGCCAACACGTTCAAGCCCATGGCCTTGTCACCGACACCCTCTCTGTGGAAGTCCTAACTAGCACAACTCTTGACCGAGCGCGGCAGATCGTCCAGCACGCGCACGCAATCAGCCCGTCCGCCAGCCTCCTCAGGCTAGAGCAGCAGCTGCGGCAGGGCGACTCGAACGCGCGCCAGCTGGCCAAGCTGATCGACGGCTCCCCCGCCCTCGCGGCCCGCGTTCTGCGGATGGCCAACTCGGCCTTCTATGCCCCGGCGGAGCCCGTCACCACCCTGTCACGGGCAGTGGCTCTGCTTGGCGACACGGTTCTGCGACAACTGGTCCTGACCTCGCTCATCGTTTCGCGGCGGGCAGGCAATCGCAGCCCCCGCGAGGCCCTGGCTGCAGCTCGCTTGACCGGAGACGCCGTTCGCGCCGCCGTCGTTGGCAGGATGCTGGCTCAGATGTCTCGGTCCGCCGACCCCGACACCACCTTCGCAGCCGGCCTGCTCCACGACCTCGGCCATGTCTATCTGCTCGACGATGTTGGCGAACGCTACGCCAGCTACTTGCTCGACCCGCACGCCCACGACGCCCGCAACGCCGCCGGCCAGCTGGACATGGAGATCGAACTCTCCGGCACCACGCATCAGGATGTCGGCGCCGTGTTCGCATACGAGTGGAACCTGCCCCCGGTCATCGCCAGGGTTCTGTGGGACCACCACGTACCGAGCCCGGGTTCGCTGGGTTCCTTGATCGCCGGCTCCGACGTCCTCCTTCGCGAGCTCAGCTACCCAACCGTCGTCGACGCCGCCGATCAGCAGCTCGAAGGCGACGCGGTGCTTGCCGCCCTGAACATCACCCGTGAGCGCTGGGACGAACGCGCCGCAACCGTGCGCGAGTCCTTCTCGGAGCTGCTCTCGATCTTCGACGTCCAGGCTGGCTGATCCCTCTTCGCACTCCGCGCTTCCGGCGCCTCCTGGCCTGGTTCGGCGTGCGCGTCGCGCGGGTTGGGTGACGCGAGATCAGCGCAACCGGACCGATCGGCGGTCGTACCAGCGGATGAACATCCAGCACAGGAACAGGATCGCCACCGCGACCAACGCCGCTCCCTGGACCGGCGGATAGCTGGCGATGTCCCTGGCCGTGTCGACGACCGTCGAGGTCGTGGGCGGCTTGGGGGTCGGGATGGATGCGGGCGGATTCCCGCCCGGAGCGGGGGTAGCCCCGGTCGAACCCTGGCCGAGGAAGAGCGAGGATCCGCTCGGAATCGCCGCCATGGCAACCGGGGACTGCTGGTCCTTCAGGTCGATCGTCTTCTGGAGCTTGCCGGTGGCATCAAAGGCCTCAATCGCGGCGGCCTCGGCAACGTGCAGGAACGAGCCTTCGTCGCTGACCGCGAGCGCCGTCGCGGTCTGCTTGGGTGTCGCGAGCTTGGTTGCCGTCTTGCCATCGACCTTCCACAGGCTCGAACCGCCTCCCACGACAGCCGTGGAAGACATGGCGGCGACGGCGTTTGGCGCGGCCGGCAGCTTGACCGTCCAGGTGACCAGAAGCGATGTGAGATCGATGCGGACGAGCGCATCGGGATCCTGAGTAGCGACGAGGACGGCGCCCTTGCCCCTATCTATTGCCAGGGCCACGATGCCTCCGGCGACGGTTGTCTTCCGGAGCGTCGCGGTAGCCGGATCCACAACCTCGAGCCAGCTCTTGCCGGCCTCGGCCACCGCGACTCGCGCGTCCCGGCGATCGCCCGCCAGCAAATTGCCGGCCCCGGGCAGCTGGGCGCTCTCGGTCACGGCGCCGCCGTGGATCACGGCGAAAGCCAGCGTCCGGCGAGTTGGCATGGTCCCAACGAGGATCTCGCCGGCCGGGAAGGCCAGCGCGGAGACGGGGCCGGGCATCCCGATCTGGGCCTGGACGTCCAGCGAAGCGATATCGATCGGGATGACTCCGCTTCCGGCGTTACTGACAAACAGGTCGCGGCCGTCGGGGCTGAAGGCGACAGACTGCGGCGCCGGCACCATCGGGATCGTGTTGACGACCGTGGAGGTCGACACGTGGATCTCGAGCACGCCTGCCGAGCTGGCCACGTAGAGATCGCCGACGCCGTTGGCAAGAACGGCACCAGAGAGCGTCATCGTAAGGAGCGTTGCGAGCGCTCCGCTAGCCAGGAGAAGCTTTCCGGTCTTCACGAGAATTCCTGCGTCATTGGTGTGATGCCTGATTGAGGTGTCGGTCGAAACGGCTGGAAGCAGGTGGCCGGACCATTGTGGGCCGATCCGGCCACCCACTGTCATCCGCTCCGCCGACGCGGACTAACTACTAGCGCTTCAGGTTGACAAGTTCCTGGAGCATTTCATCCGACGTGGTGATGACGCGGCTGTTGGCCTGGAAGCCTCTCTCCGCGGTGATCATGCCGGTGAACTGGGTTGCCAGGTCCACGTTCGACATCTCGAGCGCGCCCGTGGTCACGGTGCCGCGTCCGCCGGTCCCGGCGGTGCCGATGTTGGAGGCACCGGACGCGGAGGTCGCGGAGAAGTTGTTCTGGCCGGCTCGGAGGAGACCGGCAGAGTTGAGGAAGTTGGCGAGAGCGATCTGGCCCAGGACCTGGGTCTGGCCGTTCGAGTAGACGCCGGAGAGCTGACCGGCGTTGCCGACGGCAAAGGTGGTCAGCGTGCCCGAGGTGAAGCCGTCGGTCTGTCCGGCCGGCTGGCTCGTGCCGCTGAACTGGGTCATCTGGCTGAGGTCGATCTTCGGGGTGGTCGAGGTTGCTCCGTCCGGGAAGGTAAAGCTGAGCGTGCCGGTTGAGGCGGAGAAGACGCCGCCGCTCGTGTAGGTCAGGGTTCCATCGTTGACGCCCGGGACTGCCGAGCTGATGGCGATTCCGGTGTCGGCTGCGTCCTTGGTCGCCGCCCAACTCCAGGTATTGGCGGCCGTCTTGGTGAACGTGATCTTGACCGAGTGGGCGATGCCCAGGCTGTCGAAGACGGTCATGGTCGTCGGGACGGTCGTTGCCGCGACGGCGGGCGGTCCGACGACCGCTGTGGTGGCGCCGGCGTCGAGGTTGCCGCTCAGGGTCACGTTGGAGGTCGCCAGAGCCGTGGTGCGCTGGCCGATCGGAATCACGAGGTTGGTGATCGGCTGGGTGATATCGATCTGCCCGGCCGAGTTGGCCTGCCAGCCCTGGACCTTGAGGCCGCTGCCGGGATTGGCAAGCGAACCGTCGAGAGCGATGTCGAATGCTCCGTCTCGGGTGTACACGGTCTGGCTGCCATCGGACTCGACGAAGAAGCCGTCACCCTGGATTGCCATGTCGGTCGTCTTGCCGGTCGACTGCAGGTTACCCTGCGTCTGGAGGACGTCGATGCCGGCGACCGTCATGCCGAGGCCGATCTGGGCGGGGTTGATGCTGCCGAGGCCACCCGACGGTGCCGTTGCGCCGTGGAGTGTCTGGGAAAGGATGTCCTGGAAGTTCACGCGGCCGGACTTGAAGCCGACGGTGTTGACGTTGGCGATGTTGTTGCCGATGACGTCCATCATCATCTGATGACCGCGAAGACCGGAGATCGCTGCGAACATTGAGCGAAGCATCTGGAGCCTCCTGAGAGATTGCTGGCGTCAACGCCCCATCGGCGCGACGCGTTTTGGCGTCTGCGGCCAGGCCAGCTTCCTCAGAGAGGTCCGGCATCGACCTGGCACACACGGCGAGTCATCGCTTACCGGCGATGACTTTGGCGGTTTGCCTTGCGGGCAAACGCGCCGGTTCTTGGCTAGCTAGCCAATCAATACGGAATCAATCTGGGTGAAGACCCGCTCCTTGTCCTCGTTCGGCTCCACGGCCGTGACGACTGTGTGGCTGGGTGCATGGACCACGTAGGCGTACTGGTCGAGCATCACCAGGGACTGGCCTCGACTGCCACGCTGGCTCAAGGTGTCCATGGCCTTGCTCAGACGATCCATCTGGTCTCCTTGCATGGGGATCTGACGCTGCTCGACGCGCTTCATGGCATGCTCTGAGAAGGAGAGAGAATGCTCATCGGCGGCCGCTGACAGCGCATCTCGGAATGACAGGCCGCCGTCCGACGGCGGTGCCCCCGAGGTGGGCTGGCCAGGCGGGCTCGAGCTGGGCGTCAGGCTCGGGTCCCTTACGAGACCTCCGCTCTGCGATGCCAGGTCGGGTCCGATTCGATCGATCGTGGCGATACCTCCTGTCTACTGGGCGGCGCAGGCCGATCCGGTCATGAACCTGTGGTGGTTGTGGTGGTTGTCGTTGCGGCTGCCGCGGCCGTCACGACAGTGACGGCGTCCGGCTTGATGTACTGGGAGCCAACCTGGAGAACCAGGCCGGCGTCGGTTGACTGCGTAACGGAGGTAACGACGCCATTCACTGCGGTGCCGTTGACGTCGATGCCCGACACGTTCTTGCCGATGAGAGCGGAGCTCTGGGCCAGCTGCGATCCCTGAAGCGCCGTCTGAACGCCCTGGAGCGTCGAGACCTGGGTCATCTGCGACAGCTCGTTGAGCATCTGGCTGTCATCGACGGGCTTCGTCGGGTCCTGGTTCTGGAGCTGGGCCAGGAAGAGCTTCATGAAGTCGTCGCTGCTCAGGCCGTAGCCGCTGCTGGTACCGCTCTTGGTGATCGTGTCCACGTTGTCGGTGCTGCTCGCGGCGGCCGAGGCGGTTGTGCCGGCTGCGCTCGTCGCGTTCGTGGAGCTGGCCGCACTCGTCGCCCCGAACGTGGAGAAGGGCGTGAAGCTGGTCGAGTTGATGGTCATTGCGGGACTCCTGCTAGGCCCTGATGTCGAGGGACGAACCGCCGGGGAGCGGTGCTTTCGACGATGGTTGATTGGCTCTGATTGGCTCCGGGCGGGCGACGGGCGACGGCCTGGGCGTTGCGCGCGAGCCCTCGCCGCTTCCCGGCTGGCCGCCTGTGCCGGTGCCGGCAGCTGCCGCTTCCCCATTGCCGGAAGCCTGGCCGTGGCTTCCGTTGGCGCCCGGCCCACTGCCGGCGCCGTACCCGCTTCCGGCAGTCCAGCCGGCAGCTTCGAATGCATTGCCGCCGGCGCGGCCACCGGTCGAGGAATTGCCTCCTTCACTTCTGACGGTGACACTCACCCCGGCCAAGCCGTCGCCTGCGGCGCGCATGCGGGCAACCGCAGCGGTGATGGCATCGGCCGAAATGCGGTCACGGACGACAAGCTGCGCCTGGACGATCTCGCCGGCGCGGCCGGTCACGACCATCCGGACATCACCCAGGTTCGGGTCGCTGATGCGGGCCTCGAGTGCCGGTCCGGCGGCCGTCTGGAAGGTGTGGATCGTCTGGACGACCTGGCTCATCAGTTTGTCGGCCGCATCGGTCAGATCGACGGACGGTCGGACGTCCAGGACCGACTCGCCCTGGGCGAGCCTGGAGGCTGCTCCGGTCAACGCGCCGGCGCCCGAGAGGGCGGCAGCCGCATTCAGTGCCGAAGAGGCGGAAGCGGCCTCGCTCGAAGCGCCCGCACCCGGAGTTGCGGAAACCGCGGCGGCATCCGACTGAGCGTTGGACCGGGAGCCATCCGACTCGCCAGCCGACGTGCCCGCCGAAGCAGACCCGCCGATGGAGGTGGCCGGCGCGGAACGGCCGGCGGTTGTCGTTTCGCCCGTGCCGTCTGAGTCATAGGCCATCGGAGCAAACGCGGAACCACCACGGCGGACAACATGCTGGACGATTCGGGCCGCTTCCGGCGGAGCGGAACTTGCGGCCGCCGTGGCGGCCACTTCCGGCGCCGCGGCCGAGGCTTCCACCGCCGGCAGAACGGCCGGGGCGGGCGCGGCAGGGACAGCCGAGGCGGTCGGCGAGGTCGAGACGCCAACCGTCGGCCCGTTGATGGAGTCGGTCCCGGCGGGAACGGCGGGCGCCGAGGTGGCATTCGATGGCGCGGCAGAGGGCGCCGGCCGCGAATTCGCCAGAAGCTGCGAGGAACTGGAGTTCGGCGACTGTTCCGCGGTTGTCTGCTGCGAGGCGGAGAGACTCGGCTGCGCCGCAGCAGAAGCGGCCGAAGCAGCTGGAGCGGCTGGCGCGGCGACGGTCGAGCCACCCGACGCCGGGGACTTCACCGTCACCGGGATCGCGGGAGAAGCCCAGCTGCTCGGGATCTGGGAACCGAGCCCCGATGACGCGGCCGGCGACCCGGCGGCGAGGCCTGACGCGGCGGGCGAACCCGGGAAGCTCGTCACGGTCGAGATGGCCGCTTCAACCGGCGAGAGTCGCTGCGCGGGCGAAGACGGAGTGAACTGCAGCGGCTCCGCCGCTGAGCTTCCGGCGGGTAGGCTTTCGATAGCCGCAGCCTGACCTGTCCGATCGGCCGGCAACGCACTTGCCATCGAAGTCGAAAGAGCCGGCGCCGCGGCCCCTGCGGTCGGGGTAGCCGACGGCACCACCGGCCGACCGTCCGCGCTCGCGGTCGAGGCAGCGACCTGCGTCGTGGCCGACCGTGCGCCCGCGGCTTCAGTGGCGCCGTACGCCGACACCGCTGGCGTGGTCGTCGCGGGCTGTGCCTGGAATGACGCGGCCCATGCCTGGCCGGAGGAACGTGCCGCAGTGGCGGGCCCGCTCGGATCGGACGCGCCGGACGAGAGCGCGACCGATGCGGCGCCGCCCGCCAGAGGATTGGCATCGGACGGAGCGGCCGCGGCCATCGTTGCCGTGGTCGTGGATGTGGCCGCGGCAGGCGGCGCTGCGGTTCCCGCTGCCGGGTCGCTCGTCGCCGGCGCACCCCGGAGAGCAGCTACCGCCGCGGCCTGAGCGGCGGGCACGGCCGGTAAGGCCGCAGGCACCTCGGCCGAGTCCGGCGCAAGCGCGGCGACGCCGGCGGCCGAGACCGTGGCACCGGCCGGGGCAGTGGCAATAGGACTCTGCGTCGCGGCGGCCACGGCAGCGGTCAGACTCTGTGAGGTGGAGGTCTTCGTGGAGCCACTGGCGGGAGCCTCACCGACGGACGCCGAGTCGGCCTCCACGGCAGCGGGTTGCGATCCTGCGGCCCGAACGGGTCTAGCCGACGACCTGGTGTCGGCGGTTCGCCCGATCACGCGACCGGTGAATTGGTTCGCGGGAAGTACCTGGCCGGCGCTATCGCCGGGCAGTGGGGCCGACGCCGGAGAGATCGCCGCGCGCGTCGGCTGAACGGCCGGAGCGGCCGACTGGGTCGGCTGTGGCGAGGGACCGACGGTCGATGTGGCCGCCGGAGCGCTGGAGGCGGAGGCCGCCGGAGCTTGACCCGCGGCCGGAGCCGGAGCAGCCGGCTGGACAACTGCCGATGCAGGAGAGGACGCCGTCCCGACCGAACTGGCGCTTGCGGTACCCGCGCTCCCAGCGGGAGAAGTCGCCGGCGCAGAAGTATTCGCAACCGCAGCCGCGGACGCGCCGCCCACAGCGCCAACCGAGTCGACTGCAGACGTGACGTCGCCCGCGCCTGCCGCCGAACCCTGCGGGAAGCTGCCGGACTCTGCCCCGGCATCCGGCTGGGACGCGGCCGCGCTCAGAGCCGCTGCGGTGAAGCCGTCTTCCCGACCATGGCTCGCCGCGCCGTGGGGGGCCGACGTTGCGGATCCGCTTCGGCGAGCCGGCCTGGCCGAGTCTGTCTTGAGCCTGGAAGCCCTCGAATTCAGCTTCGACTCTCCCTCGACCGAGTTCTGCCAGATCGGAGATCGCGCCGAAGTTGCGCCACTGGGATCTACCGGCCGAGTCGCCGCGCTGAAGCGACTCGGGCTGCCGGCTGCCGGCGCCTCGATTTGGCGCGCGGCGACATCCTGGGCGGCGTGGGCGTCCAGCCGCGTGGCCTGGGCCTCGGCGAAGGCATCGCCGAAGGTCGGCTCGTCGGGGCCGGCCGGGATGTTGACCTGGCCGGGGATCGGAACGACGCCGGGGCCGAGCGTAACGTTGGCAGACAGACCGGCCATTGCTAGTGCCCTCCAAGGACGTCGTACAGCTGGGAAAACTTGCCTGAGATGAGGCGCGAATTCGCCTCGAACTTGATTTGAGCCTCAGTCAGGGCCGTCATTTCGGTCTCGAGATCGACCTTGTTGCCGTCGTTTCGGATGTTCTCGCTGGTGGCCGAGACGCTTGCCGACGTGCCGTCGTTGAGTGTTCCGGTCAGCGAGAAGTGGCGCGGGTCTGTGGTTTCCATGGCCACGGCAGCAGAAGGTCCGGCGGAGGGAGGAAGGCCGATGTCGGAGGACGAGGAGTTCATCGACGCGTACTCGTTCTGCAGGGCCGTCTCAAAGTCGACCGCCTCTGGCGTGTAGTTGGGCGTGTCGATGTTTGCCAGGTTGGACGAGATGACCGCCTGCTGGCTCGTCAGGCCGTCGAGGGCCTGACCGAGGATCGTCATCGTGGGATCGATCAGGCCGCTCATAGAGAAGGCTCCTGATAACTGGACCAGGTCTTGAGGATCTTCGATACGTAGTACTTCTTGCTATCGGGGACCGCACCGAGACGGCTGACGGCGCCCGCTCCCGCGTTGTACGCGGCCAGGGCCAGATCCACGCGGCCGAAGCGCTTGAGCTGCTTGGCCAGGTACTTGGCTCCGCCGGTGAGGTTCTGCAGCGCATCGAACGGATTTGCGACGCCCATCGCCACGGCCGTCTTCGGCATGAGCTGCGTGAGCCCCTCCGCTCCGCAGCTGGAGACGGAATTCACGTGGAAGCTCGACTCGGCCTTCACGAGTCCGGTCAGCAAGAGCGGGTCGATGCCGGCGGCGATCGCGGCCGAGCGAATCTGGGAGGCATACGGAATGCGCGACGAAACCGCATCGAAACGCGCCAGAGCGGCGCTGCCGGACTCTTGGGTCATGACCGAAGGGTCGCTTGCCGAAGGGCCCAAGAGGGTTGCGGGATTTGGCAGATGACCGACCTTCAGCCACGGCGAGGGGTCGATCGCCGTGCCGCCGCTCGTGAACAAGCTGAAGTGGAGGTGCGGGCCGGTCGTGTTGCCGGTCATGCCGACTTCGCCGATCTTTTCGCCGGCAGTCACGCGTTCGCCGACCTTGACCGGGAGCGACGGGTTCAAATGCCCGTACATGGTCACATGGCCATCGTCGTGGCGGATCTTCACGACAACCGCGCCGCTCGACTGCCTGCCCGCGAAGATCACGGTGCCGTCGGCCGCGGCATGGACCGCGGTACCGAGGCGCGCCGCCAGGTCGATGCCGTTGTGGTAGTGGGCATAGGTGACGCCGTTGACCTTCGCCGAGGGCTCGAGGGTCTCGCTCGTCGGCCCGAACGCCTGGGTCAGACGCCCGCCCGACAGCGGCGAGCTGAAGGCCATATTCGAAGTCGAAACCGCCGGATGAGCGGCGATGCCCGCCGACGTGACGTACACATTGGAGCCGGTCAGGCCCATCAGGACGTCCGAGAATGGCGAGTTGCCGTCGATCGCCTGCGTCGTTGTGTCGGAGGTCGCCGAAGTCGCCGCCGACCCTACGAGTCCGCCAACTCCCCAAAGCGAACCGGCACCGGTCGACCAATCCTGGCTGCTGCCACGGACGAGCGTGTCCAGTTGGGAGATGCGTGCGACGCAGTCGGCGTAACTCATGAGCGGTTTCTCGCCACGCGGATGGCGTGCTGAGTGGAGGCGATCTCGGCCATGGCCAGGGTGTCCTGGTGCTCGCTTTCGCGACGCTCTGCGATCAGGAAGCGGTCCCTCAGGCGCTCAACGACTTCCCGCTGGCGAGTTGCATCTGCGAGCAGGCGGCGGGCCTCGAATAGCGCGTCGGTAGCTCGACCGAGACGCTCCTGAGCGGAGACGATCGCTCGTTGAGCGGTCGCGACGGCAAACACGGCAGTCTGCAGCTGCCCGCCGTCCGAGGTGCCGCCGTGAAGGTCGGACAACCAGCGCAATTCCTGGCCGGCGCGGCCCTGAGCCGCCTCGACCGCGGCCACGGCGCGCTGGTGCGCATCGACGGCGTGGCTGAGCTCGATGCGAGCGGTCTCCTCGGCCATCTCTCGGAGGCGGAGAACGATGCCCAGCCGGAAGCGATTGCTCATCGGGGAGCCTCACCGCGGAAGATCGATGGCGCGGGGCCGGCCGGGCGTGCCGGCGGCAGAGACTGAGAGCCGCCCGCAGGCTGACCCAGCTGGCCGTCGCCTGGACTGTCGGTGGGGCGGGCGGAACCGAGGCCGGCGCCGGGGCCGAGGAGGTGGTGAGCATCGAGCACGCCGCAGCTCTCCATGGCCGCGCGAGCTGCGACGATGTCTGACGTCTCCTCCAGGTCCTGGCACAGGAAGCCTTCGAGCGCCGGCCGGAGCGCGATCGCTTCGTCGATTGCCGGGTTTGAGCCGTGCGAGTAGGCGCCGACCTCGATCAGATCCTTGGCGCCTTCGTACTCGGCCAGAGCGGCGCGGACGGCGCCCGCGATTCTCATGTGGCCCTTGTCCACCACGGCGGGCATGGCTCTGGAGACCGACGCCAGAACGTCGATGGCCGGATAGTGGTTTCTCTCGGCCAGCGAGCGCGAGAGGACGATGTGGCCGTCCAAAATCGATCGGACCGTATCCGCGACCGGCTCGGTCATGTCGTCGCCCTCGACGAGTACGGTGAAGAAGCCGGTGATGGTTCCGTATTCGGTGTTGCCGGCCCGCTCGAGCAGCCGCGGCAGCATCGAGAAGACCGAAGGCGGGTAGCCGCGCAACGCCGGAGGCTCCCCCGCTCCGAGGCCGATCTCGCGCTGAGCCATTGCCAGCCGCGTGACCGAGTCCATCATGAAGAGCACGTCCTTGCCGTCGTCGCGGAATGACTCGGCGATCGCCGTGGCGATTTCTGCCGCCTTGAGGCGAAGCAGCGCCGGCTGGTCGGAAGTGGCCACCACGACGACGGAGCGAGCAAGGCCCTCGGGCCCGAGCTGCTCGTCGATGAACTCCTGGACCTCGCGACCGCGCTCGCCGATCAGGGCGATCACGTTGACGTTGGACGAGGCGTGGCGGGCGATCATCGCCAGGAGCGTGGACTTGCCAACTCCCGAGCCGGCGAAGATGCCGAGGCGCTGACCCTTGCCGGCAGATAGCATGCCGTCGAGGGCACGCACGCCGGTTGAGATCGGGGTGGAGATGCGGGCACGACCCAGCGGGTGAGGAGCGGCACCGGTGACGACTTTGTACTGGGCTCGAAGCGGACCCAGACCGTCGAGCGGCCGACCGAAGCCGTCCAGCACGCGACCCAGCAGAGCGGGGCCGATCGGGACGCGGAACTGCTGCTCGCGCAGGCGCACGGCGGAACCGGGTCGAACGCCCGAGAGGTCGCCGAATGGGACCAGCGTGATCAGCCCATCCCTGAAGCCGACGACCTCGGCGCTGACCATTCCTTCCGGCTCGAGGTCGATCCAGCAGATCGATCCGAGTTGAAGGATCAAGCCGGCCGCCTCGACGGTCGTCCCGATGACGCGCACGACTTCACCGGTGGCCTGGAAGAGCGGCGCGGCCTCGGAGGCCTCGACCAGATGGCGCAGCAACGGAGAGATGCTCTCGTCGCTGAGGCGCAGATGGATCCCGTGGCGCTTCGTCAGCACCGCGCTCCGGCTGCCGTTCTCAGCGTTGGTCATGCCACTTCCTCTTCGACGGTACCGCGCGCCAGGTTCGGGATGGCACGGTCAAGAGCGATGCCGATCTCTTCGAGCTGGGCTTCCAGGCCCGCCTCGACGAAGCCGTGCTCGTAGCGGAGCGTGCAGCCGCCGACCGGCAGGGTTGGGTCGCCTTCGAAGAACCACTTCTTGCCGAGATAGGCGCGGCCGTGAAGCGCTTCCCAGGCGGTCGCGACCGGCTCGACGGCGGCCGGATTCAGAAGCACGTGGGCCTCCGGCGAGCCGTTGATGGTGCTGACGGCGGCCTCTAGAGCAGTGCACAAGAGGCTCGGCTCGATCCGGACTTCATGCTGGATGATCCGCTTCGCGACGGAGAGAGCCAGCTCGGCGATGGAGTGCGCAATCTCCGAAGTGCGGTCTGGGGCGATCTCCTGGAGTTTCTGGGCAAGTGCCGAGGCGCCTTCTATGGCCGCCCGAAGCTCCGCCTCGGCATGGTTGCGGCCGGTCTCGTAGCCACGCTCCTCGGCGGCACGCTCGATGCGTCCGACTTCCTCGGCGAGAACCGTCTGATCGACATTCCCTGCGGCCAGGGGTGCGCCGGCATGCGTCAGCGCCTGGCCGGCATGACTTGAGGCATGGGTGCTTGCCCGACCGTGGCCACGGAAGACCGTCCCGGAGGCGGCGGAAGACGGCGTCGGGGCAGTGGCGACCTCAGTCCGGTCGGCCTTGGAGGAGGTCCCGTCGTCGTGGATCAGGTGCCAGTTAGACGAAGGCATCTTCCGTGCCTCCCCGGTTGATCGTGATCTGGTCTTCGTCTTCGAGCTTCTTGATGATGTCGATGATTCGCTGCTGCGATTCCTCGACCGCCTTCATTCGGACCTGACCGGCGAGGCTCATCTCTTCTCGCAGCATCTCGGCCGCGCGCTGGGACATGTTCTGGAAGAACTTGAGGCGCAAACCCTCGGTCGCAGGCCGCAGCGCAAGCGCCATGTCCTTGGCGTCGAGTTCACGGATGACGCGCTGCATGGCCCGGTCGTCGAGCAGGATGACGTCGTCGAAGACGAACATATATCGGCGGACTTCGTCGGCCAGCTGCGAGTCCTGCTCCCCGAGCGCGGTCAGGATCTGACGCTCGTTCGTGCGGCCGACCTGGTTGAGGACATGGGCCAGAGGGCGTGTGCCCCCCACGGAGGTGACCTCGGTCACGACCGAGGACAGCTTGCGTCGAAGTCCCTCCTCAACGATTTCGACGGCTTCCGGCGTGATCTGCTCGGTCAGCGCAATGCGCTTTGCCACTTCGACCTGGATCGGGGCATCGAACTGGGTCAGGATCTTCGCTGCCGCTCGCGGATCCAGGTGGGCGAGGACGATGGCGATCGTCTGGGGATGCTCTTCGGAGAGCAGACCGGCGGCCTGGGGAGCCTCGATGTCCCGCATGAAGTCGAACGGGATGATCTGCTGAGCCTGGTGAACGCGATCCAGGAGCTCGCGGGCCTTGTTCTGCCCAAAAGCCTGGGCAAATAGCTCGACGGCGTAGTTCTCGCCGCCGGGAAGCACGCCGGCGTGAGCGAAGAGACCGGCATAGGCCTCTTCGAGGATCGCGTCTCGCGTGCCGGAGTCAACCGCCGGCATCCGCATCAACTCGAGGGCCACGCGATCGAGCGCCTCCGGCGGCAAGCGCGCCAGCAACTTGGCGGATGCCTCGGTGCCCAGAGTGATCAGGAGGGCCGCTGCCTTGCGCGGACCGCTGAGCGATAGGGCCGATGCTTCGGAACTCATCGATGACCGCCCTCTTCACGCAGCCAGCCGTGCATCAGACCGACAAGGGCGTCCGGCCGCTCGTCGGCGACCATTCGAAGCCGCTCCTGGATGCGAGCCTGGGGCGTGGCGCTGGGCACGTCGGCAGCCGGTGCCTCCCCAGACGTGCTGGCCGGAATTCCGGCCCGGTTGGGCATCGGAGAGAAGGCCGGCGTGGGCCCGGACGGGCCGAGGTCGTAGACGCCCTCCTCGGTCTTGCGCTTCAGGGCGCCGAGGTTCATCCAGAAGAGCAGCAGCATCACCAGGGCGAAGACAGCGCCGAGGATCGTGCCGCTCATGCCGCTGGCGGTCTTCATCAAGTCGGGTTTGGCCGCGGCGGCTGCTGCCGCGGCGGCCGCCGTAGCCGATGTGGGCTGGGCCGCGAACGTGACGGCCTGGACGGCGACCACGTCGCCGCGGGTCGCATCGGCGCCGATGGCCGCGGCAATGCTCGTCTTGAGCTGGTCGGCGGTGAGCGTTCCCATCTTGCTCTGGTCGACGAAGACGGCAACGGACAGCTTCTTCACGACGCCGGGCTGGGTCACAATGTGCTGGATAGTCGTTGAGTTGCTGTAGTTGACGGTCGTGTCCACATGCGTGTAGCCGGCTGCAGTGTCGCTGCCGGCCGAGGCAGTGGGCGCTGCTGTGGCCGCGGCCGAGGCGCTGGCGGCGGGAGTGGCCGTGGGCGCGGCCGAGGCGCTGGCGGCCGGAGTGGCCGTGGCCGCGGCCGTGGGCGCCGCAGTCGTCGAGGCCTGAACGCAGACTCCCGGGTACGAAGGCACGCCGCTGACGTTGGAGTTCGTGCCGGGGATGCCGCATGCGCCCGCGGACGAGGTCGAGCCGTAGGATTCGATGATCTGGTGGATGCTCACCGGCGGGTTGCTGCCGGCCGGAGCGTATGTGGTGACTTGCTGCTCGACCTGGTTGGTGTCCACGTCGGCCGAGACGGCGACGGATGCGTGGCCCTCACCCAGCGCCGACGCGATGAGACTCTCGATCTTGGACATGGTCTGCTGCTCGACGAGGCCCTTGGCCTGGGCGGCGGTGCTGTCGATTGAGGAAGTCGAGCCGGCCAGGGTATGGCCCTGATCGTCGGTCACGACCACGTTGTCGGTCTTGAGCCCCTGCACCGACTTGGAGACAGTGTTGACGATGGCCTGGACCAGACTGCTCGATGGCGTCTTGCCGCCGCTCATGCCAAGCACCACGGCGGCGCTGGCGGGAGTGTCCTGGGAGGAGAGGGCGGCGGTCTGGGCCAGGACTATGGACACCCTGGCGGTTGCAACGCCGCTCATGCTCTGGATGGTCTTGGTCAGCTCACCCTCGAGGGCTCGCTGGTAGGTGACGTTCTGATCGAACTCCGACTGGCCGAAGCCCTGGTTGTCGAAGAGGGTCCAGCCCTTGGTGTCGCTGCCGGTGCCGCTCGTGACGCCCGCATTGCCGGCCGCGATCTTGGCGTCGCCCAGCGAGTCGACCGGGACCTGGATGGTGGTTCCGGCGTCGGCCACCTGGTACGCGATGTTGGCCCCGCGCAGGGCGGACTCGATCGAGGCTGCATCGGCCGCCGAGAGGCCCGTGAAGGCCGGCGTGTAGTCGGGCTTGCTGGCGAACATGACGAGGATCGCGATCATCGCCACAGCGCCTAGCGCGGCGCCGATGATCCCGATGCGCTGGGTGATGGAGATCTGCTTGAGAACTCCCTGGACCTGCTCGTTCATCGATCAGCCACCACTACAGCTGGGTCCGCATGATTTCCTGGTAGGCCTCGAGCATCTTGTCCCGTACGTCCACCGCTGCCTTGAGGCTCACCGAGGCCTCTTCCATCTGCAGCATCACGGTGTGCAGGTCGGCCGATCCGCCCGAAGCGAAGCTGGCCATTGACGAGTCGGCCGAATTGAGCTGGCCGTTCAAACTGCCAAAGGCGTCGCTCAGCGAGTTGAGGAAGGAGTCTCCTGGAGCCTGCGTTCCGGAAGAGCTGCCGTCGACCGCGCCGGCGCCGTTGGTAATGCCCGCGCCGGAGATTGGCGAAGTCGCGTTCGCGCCGGAGATACTGGAGATGCCCGAGATGCCCGAGATGCCCGAGACCCCGGAGATTGCGGAGATGGCGCCGATGGGATTCATCGTTGGTTACGCCTTGCCAAGGTCGATCGCGTCGAGGGCTTGCTGCTTGGCAGCCTGAGCCACTGTCGCGTTCACCTGGTAGGAGCGGGCGGCGCCCATCATGTCGCTCATCTCGGAAGCCACATCCACGTTGGGATAGTTGACGAAGCCACTCGCGTCGGCATCGGGGTTGGTGGGGTCGTACGTCCGGACGTCGGGCCTGGCGGGCTGCACGATGGCAACCGCGGAGACGCCCTGGGCCGCTGCCATCGGACCCATCTGCGTGGCCTGGAAGACGACCGCTTCTTCTTGATACGGCTGCCCCGCCTGGCCGTTCTGAGTCCGGGTGGTCTCGGAGTTGGCCAGGTTGCTGGCGGCGACGTCCATCCTCAGACGCTCAGCCGTGAGGCCTGAGGCGGCGATGCGGATCGTGTCAAACACGCTCATTTGGGCGCTTCCTCGGCTGTCCGGCGGATACTTCCCGGGATCTATTGGCTTGTCACAAGCCTCTCGGAGACCGTTCGCATCTTCGGCTGGTGGAAGGTCGCTCGGTATCAGGGTCTACCCTGGGACCCCGAGACTATTGGTACGGCCCTCGCGCGAGCGAGCGGGCCTCCCCAAGTAGACCCTCCAGTCGGCCCCCTCTCTTGGGCACGTCCGCGGTGGCCCTCGGTCCGGGCGGGAGCCTCGGTCAAATGGACGCCTCTTCGGGCGGGGCGGCGCTGGAGGCCAGGACCCCGGTCGGCGGCTCGGGAGGCGGAGTCCCGAGCCGTTGCGTTCCGGCCCGAACGCACTCGCCGATGGCGGCGGTCATACACTGGCACCACATATGGAAGAACGATCCGTGGCCAGGCACCTCGCGGGAGCGGAGCTGTGGGCGCGCGTCGAACCCCGGCCGGACCTGGCCATCTCGGCGGAACGCGAGGATGGGGCAACCGCCGCCGATCGCGAACCCGACATCGAGGCCAACGGCTCAACACCGGCGGCTCCGCAAGTGGCGTTGATCTCGGGCTGGGAAGATGGCGAGGCTTTCTGCGCCACGATCTGCTCCACGGACGTTGGTCTGCAGTTCTGCCGCCGCTGCCCCGAAGAAGTCGCGGCCCGCGTCTTCGAGACCGGCCACGCCGCCAGGGGCCGGTGCAGGGCCGGCGGTGCACTTCTCGGATTCCCTGCCCCGCGCGGTTCGCGCACGACCGTCGCCGTACTGCGCGTCGGGCCGCCTGGGCAGCGGGAGGCTGCCGCCGTCGCCGACAGAACGAGAGTTGCCTCCGGCGCACTCCGACGCGCGGCGCGGCAGGCTCCGGCGCTGAACCCGCGAGCCGCGCTCGCGGCGGCCAGGGCGTTGCGCGATCCGGCGTTTCTGTTTGAGTGGCAGGTCCAGCAGCGTGCTCGCGGCTCCGACAGACGGCGCACCGCAACGGCCGCACTGGCTCAGATGGTCGCGACCAGCGAGGAGTTCTACGAGCTCTATCGCGACTCGCTAAGGCAGCGCCGGGAGCTGGAACGCAACCAGCGCCGCCTGGACAGGCTGGCCCGCCAGACCCTGCAAGCCAGCGATCTGGAGCGGGCCCGCATAGCTCACCAGATCCACGACACCGCGGCGCAATCGATGGTCAGCGCCTTCAGGTTCCTCGACGCGGCTCGCGCCTATGCGAAGGGTCACCCCGGCGACTCCATCGACTCGTACCTGGAGAATGCGTCGGACCGGCTGGTCACGGCAATCAAGGAGGTCAGGGCCGTCCTCAATGACCTTGTGCCGCCCGGCCTCGAGGAGCTGGGCCTCGGCCAGGCAATCGAGAGCCGCATGAATTCGCTGGCCGCCGAATCGGGCATGGAGATGACGATGGAAGGCGAGCTGCCGCGACTCGACGATTGGGTCGAGCAAGCCCTGTACGGGATGACGACCGAGGCGCTGACGAATGCGGTCCATCATTCCCAGGCTCGCGCGGTCCGCACCGAGCTTCGCGTCGCCAAGAGCCGGGCAGTCCTGACCATTTCGGACAACGGCCAGGGATTCGACCCTGCGGCTGCCGAGCGTCGGCGCCAGGGCGGCGGGCTCGGTCTCCTGGGCATCGTCCGACAGGCGCGCTGGCTCGGCGGGGCCGCTTCCGTACGGAGTTCGATCGGTTCTGGCACCGTCGTGAGAATATCTATACCAATTGCCCGACACACGGGAACTCGGGCCGGATACCCTGGAACCAGCAGCGATGCAGCTGCCGGCGGGACGTAGCGGAGAAGCCAAGTCGTGAACGAGCACACGCGGGTCCTGCTCATCGACGACCACGAGATGGCGCGCCGCGGACTTCGGGCGATGCTCTCCGCGGCCGACTGGATCGAGGTCGTCGGTGAGGGCGATTCTTGCGAGACCGGCCTGAAGCTGGCCGAGGAACTGCAGCCGGACATGGTCCTCCTCGACATCCGCATGCCGGGCCTGGACGGCCTGGCCTGCCTGGAGCGGCTCAAGGCTCGTCTCCCGCGCATCGCGGTCATCATCGTGACCCTGTATGACGACCGCCGGTATGTGCTGGAGGCGATCCGTCGTGGCGCGGCGGGCTACCTTCTGAAGGACGCCAGCACCGCCGATGTCATCCAGACCCTGCACAACGTCGCCAACGGCCAGCTGGCCGTGGAGCCGCAGCTCCTGCGCGAGGCCCTGGCGATCCGAGAGGAAGCGCCCCCGGCCGGAGAGTCTGCCCGCCAGCGCGCCGAGCAGTACGCGCTCACGCCTCGCGAGCACGATGTCCTGCTCCTTGTCGCGGAAGGCATGACCAACAAGGAGATCGGCGGGCGCCTCTCCATTACCGAGGACACGGTCAAGAAGCACGTCCAGAACATCATCTGGAAGCTGCGAGCGGCCGATCGAACGCAGGCTGCGATCATGGCCCTCAAGCTGGGCCTCCTGGAAACAACCCCCTAATCGCCGTCAGCCGGCGCATGCGGGCGTTGGCTCCTGCGCGCCTTGCTCACGCACGCTCAAGTGCGCTCGCTGCGGATGCTCGTCGCCGCCTTCGCCTGCGCCGTCGGACGGCGATTGTCTGCGGCTGCTTGCCGGCGCATGCGGGCGTTGGCTCCTGCGCGCCTTGCTCACGCACGCTCAAAAGTTCGCTCTCCGGACCCTTGCTTCGTCCGAATCGGCGGAATCGGCCATTTGTGGTGGCGCCTGGCAACGCTATTGGTGTTTACCCTGTCAGGGATAGCACCTAAACGGTCAAGTCCCGCGGCTGCCACCCGATTCCTTACTTACTCAGATGGCAACCAACGACCTTCTCCCAACGGCACTCGTCGCCACCGGATCCGCTCCGGCAGCGATCTCTCAGGCTGCGCCAACATCGCTTGGCCCGGCGAGGGATCACTTCTCCAAGCAGGCCGGCGCCGACGTGTCCTTCAAGGGACCGGATGGGATGACTGAGGCGTACGCCGTGTTCCAGATCGATCCTGTCAGCAAGCAGCTACAGGTGATGGTCGTGGACGCGGAGGGTCGCGTGCTTCGTGCGATTCCCCCACGCTCAGTCAACCAGATGATGGAATCGATGGGTCGCTACCGGCCGTAGGCCGCCGCGCTCCTTTCGTGCCATCGTTCCGCCCCCGTGTCCTAATCACGCCCTGCGGAGTTCCAGCCCGGCCACCGGCTGCGTTTACGCACGTGCATCGGCCGGCCAAACCGTCTCTCGCACCATCGGCCAACCGGGCCGCGCGTTGCCTTTGCGCTGCGATGCGAGTGTTCAAGTCAAGGCCTGACGCGACCGATGCCCCGACAGGATCACAGCGGTCCTGCCCGGCGCGGCGACCGGCGTTGAAGACGCCTGCCGCCACTGCGGGCACCACATTTCAAGGGGATCGGCCACCATGACCCTAACCCTCTCCGAAGCCGGTCAGCACGCAGTCGCGGGCACTTTCGGGCGAGCCATGAAGCGCGCCGGCGAGGCCCTCGGCTCGATGAGCGGTCAGGTCATCGATGTCCAGACCCCCATGGTCCAAAGATGCAGTGCATCTGATGTGATGGCCATGGCCGGCGGACCCGAGTCCGTCGTGCTCGCCGTCTACGTCGGTATCACTGGGTCTCTGCAGGGGCATGCCCTGTTGCTCTTCTCCCCCGCCGACGCCCACCGCCTTGCTCAGATTCTGCTCGCAGGTCTGCTGGGCCCAGGTGAGTTGCCGATGGAAGAATCAACGAACGTCCTCGACTACGACGAACTCGAGCTTTCGGCACTCCAAGAAGCGGGCAACGTCACGATTTCCGCCTTCCTGAATGAGCTCGGGATGCATCTCCATGAGCCCGTGATGCCGACGCCACCTCAAGTCGTCATCGAGATGGCCGGCGCCGTCCTCGATGCCGTGCTGCTCGACCTCGTGAGCGACGCCGATCAGGTGCTGGCCGCGAAGACCACCTTCAGCGAAGGCGGCCGCGACATCGACGGATCTCTCTTTGTCCTGCCGCGCGCCGATAGCCTCCGGGTCCTCCTGGACGCTCTCGGAGCGATCGGGATATGACACTTACCGAGAGCCCCAGTCTCCTGATCGCCGGCATCGGCGAGATGGTCCTGAGCTCAAGCCCAGACTCCCACCTTGTGGCCTACGGCCTTGGCTCGTGCATTGCCGTCGCGGCCTGGGACCCCCGCGCCAAGGTTGGCGGGCTGGCCCATTTCATGCTGCCCAGCGGGCCGGCCAATGAAAGCAGCCCGGTCAAGTTCATCGACACCGGCCTCGACACCTTCCTCAAGGCATTCCAGGCTAAAGGAGCCATGATCAGCCGGAGCACCTTCAAGGCGGCCGGTGCCGCGGCGATGCTGATGGTTGGCGGTGGGCTCGCTATCGGCAAGCGCAACGCGGAGTCGATGGAAGCGGCTCTCAAAGAACGAGGGATTTCCCTCACGGCCACAGCTCTTGGTGGAAATGCCGGCCGGACCGTTCAACTTGAAGTGGGCGACGGCCGATTCCTAATCAAGAGCTTGTCTTCAATGGTCGAATTGTAGTTCGTGCAATAGGAGCATCGACGATGGCAAAGATCCTCGTCGTGGACGACGCGGCCTTCATGCGTCTGCGGGCGGCCAAGTTGCTCGTCGAGGCTGGCCATCAGGTCCTCGAAGCCGAGAACGGGCGAATAGCTGTTGAGACGTACCTCCGCGAGCGGCCCGACTGCGTTCTCATGGACATCACCATGCCCGAGATGGACGGCCTTGAAGCATTGGCCGAGATCCGCTCGAAGGACCCTCACGCTCGCATCGCGATGCTGACCGCCATGGGCCAGCAGGCGATCGTCATGGATGCGATCAAGCGCGGCGCCCGCGACTTCGTCGTGAAGCCGTTTGCGCCCGATCGGGTCCTGGCGGCCGTGAACAAACTCCTGGCGGCCTGACCGCGACTCAAGCTGCCTTTGGCGGCTTGAGTTTGCAGGTTGCGAGCAACCGCAACGGCGGGAGTCCAAGAACCGGAGCCTCAAGATGGCCCCTATCCGAGTACTGATAGTCGACGACTCGGCGTTCATGCGCCACGCTCTCGGCCGGCTCCTCAACGAGACGCCCGACATCGAAGTAGTTGGCGGAGCCTCCAACGGCGAGGAAGGGCTGGCGTTCGCCCGAGATCTCCGGCCCGACGTGATGACCCTCGACGTCGAGATGCCGGTGCTGGACGGACTTGGCATGCTCAAGCGTTTGATGCTCGAGACGCCGACCCGCGTCGTCATGCTGTCCAGCCGGACGACGGCGAACGCCAAGATCACGCTCGACGCCCTCGAATTCGGCGCGATCGACTTCGTGTCGAAGCCCTCCGGTTCGCTGTCGATCGACATCGGCCGCGTGGGCGACGAGTTGGTTTCCAA
Organism: Chloroflexota bacterium; assembly: GCA_003156975.1. Taxonomy (GTDB): domain Bacteria; phylum Chloroflexota; class Limnocylindria; order Limnocylindrales; family CSP1-4; genus Fen-1039. The sequence goes on from PMIE01000114.1 coordinate 26,107, forward strand.
GGTGCGAGCCGCTGCCGGGATGTCCGAAGCCGCCTTCCTGCGCCACCGCCAGGTCGCGGCAATGAACGTGACCCTCGCCGACAGCGCCGCGGCCAAGGCGGCGGCCGCGAAGGAAGCGACGGCGGCGGCCGCCGCCGCCCGGGCAGACTCGGCAGCCACGAGATTCGGCGTAGTGGACGCGACCCGCCGCTTGGGCGCCCTGACCTACACCGCGCCGGCCAGTCGACCGCCGCGAACCGGCCCGCGCATTGCCGCGGCCAGGTTGGTCGTCGTGGCCTCGTCTACGGGCGGCCCCAGCGCCCTCCACACTTTCGCGAAGGGACTGCCGGCCCACCTCGGCGCGGCAATGGCCATGGTCCAGCACATGCCACCCGGCTTCACCGCCTCGCTGGCCGCACGCCTGGACTTCGCCGGCCAGTTGCGCTGCAGCGAGGCGACCTCCGAGGACGTCCTGGTAGAGGATGAGATCCTCGTCGCCCCGGGCGATCGCCACATGATCTGCTCGCCGAGCGGCCACATCCAGCTCGTTCATCTGCCGCCCGTCAACGGCGTCAGGCCCGCGGCCGACGTAACGCTCCAGGCCGTTGCCCCGATCTGGCGGGAACGGTTGCTCTGCGTGGTCCTGACCGGCATGGGCGTTGATGGGCGCGAGGGCTGCCGGGCGGTGAAGCAACACGGCGGCACGGTCATCTCCCAGGACGCGGCCACGGCAACGATCTACGGCATGCCGGCGGCGGTAGCCGAGGCGGGCCTGACCGACCTGGTTCTGCCACTCCACAAGATCGCGGCCGCGGTTGCCAGCTGGTGCCTGAGCGACAGTCTGGACGGGGCCGAGCCGGCCGCCTCCGCCGAACAGACCGCTCGGCCTGGCGATCGGAGAGACATCGCATCCTGATCTCAGGGATCAGGGAACCCCCTACTCAGAAAGTGCGCCCGAGCACCGATACCTAGGACAAGAGCCCGCAGCCGGGCCACGTCCGGCGCGTGATTGTAAGGAGAAATGCACCGTGGCCGATAAGCAAATGTCCAGCGGCAACGGTCGGTCTGGCGAGTTGCAGATCGTCGTGTGCGAGCTGGCTGACGAGCACTACGGCTTGGACATCGCCAAGGTCTTCGAGATCATCCGTCATCAGCCGATCACACCGGTCCCGCGAGCCCCCCGGTTCGTCAAGGGCGTGATCAATCTTCGTGGTCGGATCATTCCGGTCGTCGACCTGCGTGGCCGCTTCGGAATGGCCGAAGTCGAACCTACCAAGGAAACGCGCATTGTCGTCGCCGAGAGCTCGGCGACCCGTGTGGGGCTCATCGTCGACAGCGTGTCGGAAGTCCTGCTCCTGCCTTTGGATTCGGTGGAAGCTACGCCCGGCGTCGCCTCCGGCGCCGACGCCGAGTACCTGCGAGGCATCGCCAAACTGGGTGACCGGCTCGTTCTCCTCCTCGAACTGGACGGCTTGTTCGGCCTCGAGGAACAGACCGCCCTGGCCGGAGCCGCATGACATGAGAGTCCAGATCGTCAACCGCTACGTTCAGTCCGCCCTGAACGTGATCTCCAAGGAGACCGGCCTGCCGGTCCATCGTGGCGGTCTTCTGCTTGAAGGCAACCCCTACACCACCGAGGACGTAACGGCCGTCATCGGCGTGAGCGGCCAACTCTCCGGCTCGATCTACCTGTCCATGGCCGAGACCGTTGCCCTCAAGCTCATCGGCGCGATCATCGGCCAGGACACTGCCGAACTCGACGAGCTCGGCCAGAGCGGCATCGCCGAGATGGCCAATGTCATCGCGGGCACGGCCGGCATCGATCTAGCCGAAGAAGGAATCGAGACGGTAATCAACCCGCCGCTGGTCCTCGTGGGCCGTGGGGCGCGCCTGTCCACCGTCGAGATCCAGCGCCTCGTCGTGCCGCTTTCCACCGCTTACGGCGATGTGAAGCTGCACGTCGCTCTGCGAGAGGCCGTCTGACATGCGCCTGACCTTCGATCTGCAAGAGGGGGACGACCGTCTCTTCACCGACGAGTCCATGGAACAGATCGAAAGGATCGAACAAGGCCTGCTCGACCTCGAGCACGACCTTGACCCCGCCGTAGTCAACGAAGTCTTCCGCGCGGCTCACACCCTCAAGGGATCGGCCGCCACGATCGGCCACCGCCGCATGACCGAACTGACCCATGCCATGGAAGACCTCTTCGGGGCCTTCCGAAGCGGAACCCTCCACGACGTGAAGCCCTTCGCGGATGTTCTGCTGGCAACGATCGACGTGCTCCGCGCTCTGGTCGCCGAAATCCAGGAGGGAGAGACTCTGACCGAGGCCGCGGAGCCCCTGACCAAGCAACTCCGCGAGTTGCTCGCCAGCGCCACTGCGACGGCCGCAGCTCGTTCCACCGCACCCAAACCGGCACCGCGGCCGGCGGCCGGCACGGTTGTGGCAGTCCCCGACCTCGCCGACGAGTCCGAAGCGGCCCAGGCCGCGGTCGACGAGTCCGAGGTAGTCGACGAAGGCGTGAGCAACCTCGCCGTTGCGCCGCTCATTCATCGTCTGCTGGTCGAGTCTCCGGGCGGATTCGAGCCACGATCGATCTTCGTCTGCCGCATCGATCCGATGAGCGAGTGGCAGTCGGTTCGACTGCTTCAGCTGGTGCTCGAGGCCGAAGAGACAGGGGACCTGGTCGCGTCCGTGCCGAGCCGCGAGGAGATCGAATCGGGCCTCGGGACGATGATGCTGGCGATGCTGATCAAGGGTCGTCCGATCGAGCTGCTCGATCTTCGCAAGCGCCTCGCCGCAATCGACGATGTCGTCAGCGTAGAGGCAGTGGCCGCTCCCCTCGGCGCGCCCGAAAACGAAGCTGTGGAGACGGCGCTCAGCGTCGACATCTACGGCCCGAGCGATCAGGAGCCGGCGCCGCTCGGTGCCGCTCGCACCGACGACGAGAACGCGGCCGGGCCGCCAAGCGTTTCCGAGCGCCGCCAGGCAGACCTCGGAGCAGAAGCACGAGGCCTCCCTCAGGGCGAGCGGATGACCGTCGCGGGCGATCGACTCAAGGCCGCCCAGCAGACCATCCGCATCGACGTTACTCGCCTCGACGAGCTGATGAACCTCGTCGGCGAGCTCGTCGTCCATAAGACTCGCCTGCAGCAAAGTGCCCAACTTCTCGCCCACCGACTCGGCGACGACCCGCTGGCGCGTCAGGCCGACGAAGACTCGCAGCAATTCGCCCGCATCGCCGGCCAGCTCCAGGATCAGGTCACCGGCCTGCGGATGCTACCCATCGAGACGGCCTTCAATCGCTTCCCGCGTGTCGTGCGCGACATCGCCATGCGCCTCAACAAGGAAGTCCAGCTGGTCATCGAGGGCAAGGAGACCGAGCTCGACCGGTCCGTCCTCGAAGAAGTTGGCGATCCGCTCGGCCACCTGGTCCGCAACGCGATGGACCACGGCGTCGAAACACCCGAAGAGCGGCGCGCCCTCGGCAAGTCGCTGCCGGCCACGGTCCGCCTCACGGCCCGCCACGCCGACGGCCGCATCCTGATCACGGTTGAGGACGACGGCAGGGGGATGGATCCCGCGGCGTTGCGAAAGTCCGTGGTCGAGAAGGGCCTGATGACCCGCGAGCAGGCCGACCTCACCAGTGACGCGGAGATGCTACGAGTCATCTTCACTCCTGGGTTCTCGACGGCCAAGGTCGTCACGGAGGTCTCCGGCCGCGGCGTCGGCATGGATGTCGTCCGCAGCAACATCGAACACCTGGGTGGTTGGGTTGACGTCACGAGCACGCCCGGCCTGGGCACACGCGTTTCGCTGTCACTGCCTCTGACCCTGGCCATCATCGGTGCGCTCCTCGTGAAGTCGGGAGCGCGGGTTTGCGCCCTGCCGTTGACGGGCGTCGTTGAGACGCTCCGGGTCGAGCCCAAGTCGTTCAGCCGTGTCCGGGGCCACAATGTCCTGACCCTGCGCGACCGCGTCATCCCCGTTGAGCAGCTGGACAACGCCCTCGGCGATCCGCCCCGCCCGCTCCTGACCAACGAGCGCGGTTTCATCAACCTGGTCGTGGTCCGGTCGCGCGGCACCGAGATGGCGCTCGCCGTCGATGCCTTCGTCGGCCAGCACGAGATCGTGCTGAAGTCCCTGAGCGACGTCACAGGCCAGCGAGCCGGGCTCGCCGGGGCCACGATAATGGCCGACGGCACCGTGGGCCTCGTCGTCGACATCGCCGCGCTGCTCGAGCACACGAGTTGGCGCCCCGAGGACGATGCCGCCGCCGAAGCCGCTGCCGAAGCTCAGGCCAGGCCCCGCCGCAAGGTCGCGTAGCCGGGACGCAAGCCTGACGCGGACGCCCGTTCCCCGCGACCGCTTCGATCTGCACCTGCTCTCCCCTACCTCCGCCGGGTAGTTGCTCCCAGCCACTCCGTGTGGCAAGTTCGGGACATGACTTCAGCGGTCAATGTTCTCGTCTACGGCGCGCTCGACGGCGGCAGCTGCGACGTCTTCCGCGCCGGGATGTATACGGATTACCTGGCTGCGCTGGGGGTAACCCTGCGACCCTGGACGGAACTCCGCGTCGACTTTGCTCCCGGATGGGAGAGCAGGCCGCAGGAGGCAGTGGACGCCGGAGCCTTCGAGATCGACCGGACCGACCTCGATTGGGCAGACGTCCTGCTATTCCGCCGCTACTACTTCACGGCGCCGGCTTGCGAGGAATGCGATACCGCGTCGCGTTCTGAAGCGGAGATGGCCGAACATGGTCGAGCGACAGGACATCGCGTCCGCGGCCCTCTGGATCGGCTCCTGAGGCCGCTGTGGGCCCGTCTGCTAAGGGATCCGACCTTCCTCGGCGGCCGATCGATCGTGTACGAGACCGACGACGACGTCCTGGCAACCCCGGCGTGGTCCGGCCACTCGGCCATTGCCGGGCTCGAAGCGGATCTCATCCGATCGATGCTCGGCCGGGCGGATCTCGTCACCGTGTCGACGCCGCCGCTGGAGCGGATGGCCGGCCGGTACAACAAGGCAGTGCGACTCATTCGGAACGCGATCGAGCCGGCCTGGTATCCCGATCCGGCGAGCCTTCCGAAGCGCGGAGGCGAGCCACGATTGGTCTTCTACGGCGTACCGAAGCGTATGCGCGACTACGCCGTTTGCCTCGAAGGAGTCAACGAGGCGGTGCGGTCCGTTCCGGGGACGCGCCGCGTCTGGTTGGGCGGAGACGATCCGGCGATTCGCGGCGTCGCCGACGAGGTCCTCGCCTACGTCCGAGGCGCACCGGCCTTCGCCCGCGCTCTGGTCGAAGCCCGGCCCGACATCGGCCTCGCGCCCGTCGCCGACGAACCCTTCAACCGAGCCCGCTCGGAGTTGCACTGGCTGGAGTACGCCATGGCAGGTGCCCCAACGGCCGCCTCTCGACTCATGGGCGGCAGTCCGTACGATGTCGTTCGCGACGGCGTCGACGGGCTCCTGGCCCGCAACAAGGCGGAGTGGCGAGAGGCGCTGAGGTCGCTGGCCCGCTCCCCCGCCCGGCGCGCCGAGATAGCCGGACGCGCCCGAGAGCGCGTCCTGGCGGAATATCGGGCCGCCGACCGCGCCATCGAATGGGCCGACGCATATCGCTGGGCCGCGGAGCACGCCGGACGCGGAGCTGCGACCGGCTAGGTCAGCCGGCGACCCGCATGATGCCGGCGATGTTGGCGGCGCCATCGAGGCCGGTGGACATGGCGTTGAGGCCGCCGAGCAGCTTGATGAACTCCCGCAGAATCTCGTCGCTGAACTGGCCTCGCATCGACACGCGCATCACATGAAGGGCGTCGAAAGCGCTCACCGGCATCCGGTACGGGCGTCGAGTGGTGAGCGCATCGAAGGCGTCGACGATGCCGACCAGCTGCGCGTCCATGGCGATGCCGCCTGCCGCGCGGCCGGCCGGATAACCGGAGCCGTCGCACCGCTCGTGGTGCTCACCGACGATGTGCGCATAGGAAGGGGCATAGCCGAGCGCTCGAACGATCATCTCGTAGCCTGCCTTGACATGCGTCCGCATCACCTGCCACTCGGTCGCGTCCAGAGCCGACGGCTTGTCCAGGACTACGCGCGGCACTCGGTTCTTGCCGATGTCGTGGAGCAAACCGCCGCGGGCTACGTCCCGGATCGCATCCGCATTGCCGAACTGCATGAAGCGGGCCAGGACGATGCCGTAGACGGCTGTGTTGATGGCGTGAGTGTGCGTGGCGACGTGCTTCTGCATCGTGGCGACCATGGCCCAGACCATCTCCTCATCCTCGATCAAGTGAAGGGTGATTGCGTCGATGGCCTGGTGAGTCAGCAACAGCCCGTCGTGGTCGAGGGGATTCTCGCGAGTGAAGATGGGGCTCAGGACCTTAGCGGCAATCGAGTAGGCGGTCTTGCTTCGTTCGACCGGTGTAACGCGTTGATTCGCAAGGACCGCGGGCAAGGACGCCGCGAGGGCACCTCGCAGCAAGTCCGAATCAACCTCACGGACCAGGAACGACATGCCACGCTGGGCCCGATTGATGACCTTGCGCAGGTCGCCGCCCTTCATGGCATAGAGGACCGGCCGTGGACCACGCCAGATATAGAGGTCGCACGGCAATGTCGAGATATCGGTCAGTACACGGGCCGGTACTGGCTCGTATCCGGGAGGGGCTGGAGTGATGAACGGGTGGGCCGGCATTAGTCGCTCTCAAGCCGCTGGCGGTGAACTCGCTTGAGGTGTCGGCCCGCCGTCGAGCCCCTTGAGGAGTCGGGGGCACGAAATGCGGCGCCCGGAAGGGGGACCAGGCTGCACCAATTTCTCGGAAGGGGCCAGATACTCGGCCCTCGGCGGTCAATACCACGGCGCGGGCGCCGATACCTATCTCGATGGAAACTCAACCTCGACCCGCTCGACCCATTGTCCTGACGACCTTCGCGCCAGCGCCGGAGCTGGACCAGCAGGCCTACGACCGGATGGCTCGCGACGTGCGCAGCCTGCTCGGCATAGACCTGACCCAGTACAAGCCTGCCCAGGTCTGGCGGCGCGTCAACGGGTTTGCCACGGCCAAGGGCCTGGCCGACGCCGACGCGTTGGTGGCCAGGGTCAGGATGGATGCCGACCTGCGCCAGGCCTTCCTGGACATGCTGACCATCAATGTGAGCGAGTTCTTCAGGAACCCAGAAGCCTGGGAAGTGCTGGTGGAGCAGCATCTGAAGCCGATGCTGCTGGGACAGCCAACCGTCCGGATATGGAGCGCGGGCTGCTCGCTCGGATATGAGCCGTTCACGATCGCCATGCTGGCCCGTGAGATCGCGCCGCAGAAGCCGATCTACATTCTGGCCACGGATCTCGACGACACCATCCTGTCCCGAGCCAAGAAGGGGATATACACCGAGCCTCAAATGGCCGGCGTCTCGCCCGCCCGTCGGACCCGATTCTTCCGCACAGTTGACAGCAACTGGGAAGTCAAGCCGGAGCTTGCGGCATTGATCACCTGGCGGCGCCACGATCTCCTGCGAGATCCCTACGAGCACCCCTTCGACATAATCTGCTGCCGCAACGTGGTGATCTACTTCACCGAACCGGCGAAGGCGGAGCTTTACCAGCGCTTCTCTGAAGCGCTCCGACCCGGTGGCCTGCTCTTCCTCGGCGCGACCGAGTCGATAACAAACGTCAGAGCCGTGGGCCTCCTACCCTCGGGCGGGACTTTCTACAGGCGTCCCTGAGATCGGGCGACCGACGGCGTCATCGCTCGAAGCGACGGTGGATAACCCGAGCCCACAGTGGAAAAGATCAGTCCAGGACGGTGGGTCCTCCCCAATATGATGCAAACGCCGCATGTCTGGGTACCTGCCCGTGGGCTACCCTCCGCGTAGATGACCAGCCCGACCCCCCTCCACTCCGTCTCCTCTGGGTCACCATGCGTATTGATCGTCGATGACGACGAGTACGTTCATGGTGCTCTCGAGGCGGCCCTGCGTGGCCTGCGGGTCCATCTCCTGACGGCCCACACCGCAGCGGAAGGTGAGGCCCTCGCATTGCAGCATCGCCCGGTGCTGGCGATCGTCGACGTGGGTCTGCCCGACCGCGATGGCTACCAGCTGACCGCGGACATGCGCAGAGTGTCGTCGCTGTCGGGAATGCGGATCCTGATCCTGACCGGTCAGTCACCGGACGAGGACGCGGCCAACGATGCCGGCGCCAACGGTCTGGTTCAGAAGCCGTTCCGGCTGCACCACTTCCTCGACGTCGTCCGTGAGCAACTCTGCAATCGCGACCACGAAGAAGTGCGCATGCCTGCCGTCCTCGCCCGCGGGGCGTAACCGCCCGATCCCGGCTCTCGCAGCACCTGGCCTTGCGGCCGGCTGCCCCATGCCGCCCAGCCGTGTTCTACCACGCCCGACCGAATGCCGGGTCGCCGATCAGTTGCTGATCGGGCGGTCCTGGCCGTCCAGGACGCGAAGGATGCGGTCGTCGTTCAGGAGCCGTAGCTCGCGCCGAATCTGCTCCAGCTGGCACTGCAGCGAGATGAGCAACTCGCGGTCGTCGATCAGGATCCGCTCCAGGCGTCGCTGAATTGCCCTGACGGAGAGCGGGCTGAGGGCGGCGGCCAATGTCTCGGCAGCGATCTGGCGCTCGATGTGGTTGGCCTGTGGCGCCGGCATCATCGCCGCGCCGCCGATACAGCATAGGCGCCGGCGCCGGCATATTCGGGGGTGGACATTGGACGGCGACTTTGCACCGGCTCGACCGGGTCGTCGACCAGAGCGTAAGCCGGGCGGGCCGCGAGATCCTGCCAGGCCTCGAGAAGCCCCCTGAGAACCTGAAGGGCTTCTTCGGTCGGCCTCGGATCCTTGGTTAGATTGCCCTTCTCCAGACGCTGCAGAACGAAGTCGTACAGGTCGCTCAGCTGAACTGCGATCGGACCGGCGGACATATCCAGAGCACCACGAAGGGCGGTCACGATCTCCTGGCAGCGGATCGAAGCCTTGTGCGCCTGCTCGATATCGTGGCGTTCCGCGAAGGCCAGGTGCTGCGCCCCGAAGCGGATCGCGCCCTGGTAGAGCAGGACGATCTGGCCGGCGCGACTGGCGCTGACAACCTGTGAAGTCCTGTAGGTTGCGGTCGGATCCAGCATGGAGCGGAGCCTCGTGATCGGTCTTTGGGACGCTGGCCATGTGGCCGTTCCAACATAGGTATCGGTTCCGGAGGGAATCGTCTTGACCGTTCGTGGCCTCGCCGCACCACTTGCAGGGCCTACCCGTAGGGGCTTCCTGCGCAGCTCCCGGCCCGCGGCAGGGGCACGATGAAGCAAGATCCTCCCCTGGGAACTCCACACAACCGACCCTCGGTCTACCCGCCTCAGGCGCCGCAAGCTGCGATCTCGGAACGATGACCCTACATGTCGAAAAGCAGCATGCCAAACGTGGCCATCTGCTCCATGAAGCGGCCGTAGGACTCAAGCTTCTCTTCAAGGGTCGTTCCGGGAACGCCTGCGAGGACCTCGGGCGTCGTGAAGATGGCCTCTGCCGTGCGGCCGCCATTGCAGTGGCCAATTACGAGCACTTTCCAGGGGCTTAGCTCGACTCCGCCGGGTGACGGATCGAAGGCGTGCCGACGGACGACGAGTGGCCGCTTGTCCCCCTTCGCGCGCTTGGCACCCTCCCAGTCAAAAACGGGCGACCGCTTGGGGCGGAGCGCCATGAGAACGAGGCCTTCCGGCGCGATGTGGACCGGCAGGTACGAGGCGCGCGTGGCAAAGAACATGTGCGTCCGCATTGCGCCGTGGAGGAGCTCCGCAATGGTCGCCTGCTCGGCCGCCGGTAGCGATGACACGACGGTCGCAACGTCAGGATCGGTCGTGTATGCCGCCGGCGCATAGGCGACCGGATCGTAGAACCGCTCCAGGCGCAGGCCCGCGCCATCGAGCAGGGCCAGGATCTCCGGCACCGTGTAGCTCCGATCCCGCGAGTGCAGCAGCAGGTCTACCAGGCCTGCGTCGCCATCCCAGCTCAGGTCCAGCCAGTCCTTCGCTCGGAATGGATGCGTCTCCGGCCATGCGCCGAGGAGCTTGCGAGCCAGGCTGACCCGGGCCTCGAGTGGCTCTCCCCCGGAGAGGCGCCCGAAGAGATCCTGGACCATGTAGATCGGGTGACGGCCGTAGGTCGCATACAAGAGGATGCCGAAGCCGCCCGTTGGGGAGAGCAGGTCGGCGAGCGAGTGAAGGCCTGCGTCCGGGTCGGCGAGGTGGTGGAGCACACCCGAGGCGATGATGTAGTCGAAGCGTCCCTCCAGCGCGCCGGCGTCCTCGATCGCCAGGCGTTGCAACTTGAGGTTGCTGCCCACTCCAAGCTCGTCTGCGCACGCACGAGCCGCAGCGAGCGAAGTCTCGCTCAGGTCGATGCCGACCACCTCCACCTCGGGGTGGTCGTGCGCGATCGTGGCGGCCGTATGGCCGGTGCCACAGCCGGCGTCGAGCACCCGCAGCCCGCGCAGGTCCGGTCGTCCGGGCCAGAGCACGTGCTGCGCGTAGTCCATCAGGCCAAACGCCGACACGAACCGGGACCCGAGTGCCGCGGGCGGTGGGTACGGGTATTGCTCGTATTGATCGCGAACCCGTTGCCGAATCGTGGGCGCGGCAGACCCAGTAGAGCTCGAGCGAGCCGAGGGGTCCGGGGACGGCCGCGCCGCGTTGGATCCGCTCACCGGTGATTACCCCCACGTGACGTGGACTCCTATCCGGGCCATTATCCGCGGCGTGGAGGGCGCGCCGCAACGGGGCCGGAAGTGCTCGTGCGCCGACCGTAGGGCGCGGCCGACTCGACTGTCGTGCGCAACGCCGGGGCGACTCAAAGACCCCGGCGCGGCCCGCCTCAGGAGCGGCTAGCTGCCGGAGCTGGAGCTGGAGCTGGCGTTGCTGGTGCCGGTGCCGCTCGATGTGGTGGTGTAGCCGAGCTGGGCGGCAATCTGCTGGGACTGCGACTGCAGCAAGGACAGCGTAGTCTCCATTTGCGTGAACTGGGCTTCGATCATCGTTGTGTAGTTGTCGATCATCGTCTGGCGCTCGGCCTCCTGACTGTGCAGGGAGGTGATCTCACCGCTGATGCCGGTCGTATTCGCCTGGATGTACGTGGTGTTGCTGGACGGATCCTCGTACCCCTGGACCTGGGCCAGCAGTGCAGCCATCGGTCCGGTGGACTGGTCGAGGAGCTTGGCGACCGCGTTCGGGTCGGCCGTGAGGGCCGCCGAAAGCTTGGCCGTGTCGAGCTGCAGGCGATTGGTCGTACCCACGGGGGCTCCAGCAGCACCAGTGTTCAGGCCGATCGCTCCAAGCGAGTTTATGGTCCCGCTTCCAAGCGTCTGGAAGACGGTGTCGCGCAGCGTCAGGAACATCATCTTGGCCGTGGGGTCGCTGGCCAGCGGGCCGGCAGTCCCGGCGGTCCCGCCGGTCGTGCCAGGTGTGGTCGCGGTGGCGCTGTCGAGCGTATCTCCGACGCTGTTGAAGCTCGCCACAAAGGCCGTCAAGGCATTCTGAACTGCAGTCGTGTCCACGCCGACCGTGAGAGTCTCGACCTGGCCCGTGGGATCCTTGGCGCCCAAGTTCAGAGTCACGCCGTCGATGACGCCACTGACCGTGTTGCTGGTGTTCGTGATCACCCGGCCGTCTACGGTCACCTGGGAGGTCAGACCGATGGTCTGGGCGTTGGTGGTCCCGGGGGCCAGCTTGAGTGCCGCCCCGAGAGTTCCGCTCGTGTCCGTGATGTCGATGGCGATCGCGCCGGTGTCCTTCCTGGTCAGAAGGATCTGGTCGTTGGTCCGATCGATGGAAGCCGTCACGCCGGCGGCCGAGTTGTTGATCGTGGTGATGAGGGTCGAGAGCGAGTCCGTGACGGTGTTGTAACTGATCGCCGTACCGTTGATCGTCAGGACGCCTGTTGTCGTGGAGGTGAGCCCCGTCAGCCCGGCATTGTCCAGCGCTCCCAGCGTCCGTGCGACACCAAGATTGGTCACGCCCGTCAGCGTCGGATTGGTTGCATTTGTTACCGTGTTGTTGGAAATCCCGAGGATGCCGAGGGCATTGCTCGCGTCGCTCGCGGCGCCGAATGAGATCGAATGAGTAAGGGTGCCCCCGGTCATCGCCAGCTGGAAGCGGTTGCCGACGACCGAGGCCGTCATGACGGCCGATGCGTCGGGGCCCTGGTTGGCGCCGCCGGCGACGAGCTGGTCCGTAATGGCCTTGCCGAAGCCGGCCATGACCTGGTCCATCGTCGTCTTGGTCGGATCGCCAACTGTGTAGTGGACGAGTATGCCGTCGACGATTGCGCTGATCTGACCGGCCGTGATGGAGCCGGGCAGGTTGAGCGAAGCCAGCGTGGGGTCCAGGTAGGCAGTGGCATTGACCGTGGCGTTCTGGACGCCGATGAAGCCCTGTGCCTTGAGACCGAGGGCTGTGGCCGCGTTGCTCGTGTCGGCTACGTCGCCAAAAGTCACGTCGTGAGTAGTGGTATTCCCGCTGATGCTCAGCTGCAGCTTGCCACCGACGATCGATGCGCTGACCGTGCTGGCTCCGTCGGTTGTCTGGAGCTGCGTCTGCAACGCGCTCGACAGACTGTCCATGATGTTCTGGAGGGTCGCCGTCGCCGGGTTTCCGATTGCGACCTGAACCGTCGTTCCATCGACAGTGACGGCCATGTTGCCGGCGGTGATCGGGGCGGCGAGATTGGCCTTGTTCAAGGCGAGCGAGGTGTTCACGGCGCCGGTGACGGCCGCGCCGATGGCGGATGTCGACGCTGCGCGCGTCGCAGTGGCCAGGCGATCCACGGAGATCTGGTACGAAGCGACCGCGGCGCTGGTTGTGGCCGTTGCCGTCAACACCGAAGGGCTGGAGGAGGTGGCGGCGCGACTGGAACCGGCGCTGGTGACGGTGAACGCCTTGATCTTGGCGATGAGGTCGTCCAGGGCGGTCCCGACTCGCGCATAGGAGTCCTTCTGCGCCGAGAGGTCGGCCTCCTTGGTCTGCATCACCGTCAGTGGCTGCTTCTCGACCGCAACCAGAGCATCGATGATGCTCTGAGTGTTGAGACCGGAAACAACTCCGCCGAACTGGATGGACGGCATCAGGATCTCCCAGGAGTCTTCGCGGCTCCGCCCCCTACGCAGGAGCGGCCAATCGGGGTATCGGTGGCCGCTGGGGAAATCTTGAGGCCAAAAGCCACGTTTGGCACTCGGGGCCTGCCCCAATGTTCCACGGCGCGACCAGCCCCGCTCACCGAGCTTCTTCCTTCTGACGGCTCCTGGCGCGGTAGTCATTCATCATCTGGCGAGTGCTGGCCAGCCTGCCGCGCAGCGAGTCCATCTCCGCTCTGAGCTGATCGGCCGCTTCACGGTCCGTGTCCAGGATGCGGCGGAGCCGGGCGTTCATGTCCGGCGGCCTGGCATTTGGGTCTGAGCCGACGAGAAAGTGCATTGCCGCCTCGCGCGCCTTGAGTGCTGCGGCGGCGGCCTCCAGGTCCGGATCCGGACGTCGTTTGAGAGCGGCCATCAAGGCGTCCGTGGCAGCTTCCAGAGCGAGGATCGTGTTGGCCTGGTGCGAGGAGTCCATGCTCACCTGGACAGTGTAAGGGAGCAGAAAGAGCCGGCGGAAGACCGCCGGCTCTTTCGAGACTCCTGATCGGTGGCCCAGCCGAAGGCCGAGCCATTGCCCGAACTAGCGGAGCAGGGTGAGGATGTTCTGCGGGGCAGAGTTGGCCTGAGCAAGGATGCTCGTGCCGGCCTGCTGCATGATCTGGTTCTTGGTGAAGTTGACCATCTCGGACGCCATGTCGAGGTCCTTGATGCGGGACATCGATGCGTTCAAGTTCTCCGAGGCCACGCTGATCGCGGCGACGGTGTGGTTGAGGCGGTTCTCGATGGCGCCGTAGCCGGCGCGAATGGTGCTGATCGAGCCGATCTCGGTATCGACGGCGGTGATGAGGGCACCGGCAGTTCCGGTGGCGGGAGCGCTGGTGTAGTTGCCGATCGCCGTTGCGAGACCGGTGGACACGCGAGCGTCGGCGAAGCTGGCGCTCAGGGTGTCGTTTTCGTTGGCGCCGATCTGGAAGAGGGCATTGGCACTGCCGGCGGCAGTGACAACGGTCTTGGTGTTGAGGCCGGTGGCGATGTTGGCGGCAGTCGCGCCGGTACCAGCGGAGTTGGTTGCGGTGAGGGCGA